>JBBQGJ010000012.1:0-41563 GCA_038322925.1 Mycobacteriales bacterium | reverse complement strand
GGCGGGAATGGGTCCGCCGTATCAACCACGCGGAATGGGGGCCGCCGGGCTACCTAGGCCGCGCGGCCGGGCAGATGACCAGGTACGGCGCCGAGATCGTACCTGCGCGGCCCGCCACCGGAGTGGTTCACCCAGCCTGGTCAGGCCTGCCCGGCCGCCTGTGCGGGATCGGTCCGGGTGAGCCCGGCGCACCCGCCGGAACCGCAGCCACACCCACCGCACCCGGCGCCGGGACCGGTCGCCGGGGCGGCTGCCGGGATGGGCACCAGGCGAGCGGCACGGTCACCCAGCACTCCGGCCGCGAGCAGCAGAGCCCCGCTGCCCACCAATCCGACAACGGCCATCACCAGCGCGGCCGCCGTCGACGGCGCCAGCACGAGCAGCAGCACCGCGATCACGGCGGCAATCACGGCCGCACCGGCGGCCACCGGGGCGGCAACCTTGTTCGCGGTGACGAACGCCTCGTCGCTGGCCATGGCGGCAGGCGAATGCACGCCCAGCCGCCCGGAGCGGCGCAGCGAGCCCGCGAAGCCTCCACGCGCCATCACCGCCGAGGTGACGGTCAGCAGCAACAACAGGGCGACCAGCGGAAGGGTCAGGCTCAGCGACGCGGACACGCTGCCGATCGTAACCGGCGCGCGCGAACGGCTGCGCGGCGCGCGGACGTGCCGATTCTTCCCGATATACGTAGTCTGATACCGAAATCCTGATCTTGGAGGGGACATGAGCAACGCCCGCCCGGCGACCGTCACCGTCGCGTTTCTGCTGGTGGTCGTGCAGATCGTTATCATGCTGACCGCAACGATCACCGCCGCCGTGGCGCCCGCGGACTACAAGACCTATGCGGCGACGACACCAGGGATTCTGATCGTGCTGTTCGCCGCCGTGGCCTACTTCCTCTGGGCCGGTAGCCCCTGGGCGCGCACCGTGACCATCATCGTCGCGGCTCTGGGCGTCATCGGCGACCTCTCGGTGATCCTGTACTACCGCCATACGCCGACCGTCGCGGTGCACGTCGTCGGTCTGATCATCGCGCTGGGCATCCTGGTGCTGTTGCTGCTGCCGGCCAGCAAGCAGTACTTCGCTCGATCCCGATAGCGCAGAAACCGGCACTGCCGGCCGCGCACGGCACGGTAGACTCCAGACCCATGGCAGCGGTCCAGCTTCTTCACCGGCCGCGCTGAACCAGGGACACGACGTACTCGCCCCCGAAGGCGGCCCTGCTGATCAGCGCGGCGATCCCTCCTGAGGTCCGGGAGGGATTTTTTTGTGCTCGGTGAACGGCCAAGAGCGTTGCGAACCAAGGAGATGACACCGGCGATGACGACCCAGCCCGCAACCGAGGCAGCGATGACGGTTGCGACCCAAGTAGTGACAGACGTAGCGACCCCACCGACCCCGGCGGATGAGGCCGTTCCGCCGTTCCGGTACACCGCAACGCTCGCCGCCGACATCGAGGCCCGCTGGCAGGACAGGTGGGACGCCGAGGGCACGTTCGAGGCGCCCAACCCGACCGGCCCGCTGGCACCTCAGGACGGCACCCCGGTGCCGCAGGACAAGCTGTACCTGCTGGACATGTTTCCCTACCCGTCCGGCAAGGGCCTGCATGTCGGGCACCCGCTGGGCTACATCGGTACCGACGTGCTGGGCCGGTTCAGGCGGATGACCGGACACAACGTGCTGCACACCATCGGGTACGACGCCTTCGGCCTGCCGGCCGAGCAGTATGCGGTGCGTACCGGCACCCATCCGCGGACCACCACCGAGGCCAACATCGAGCGGTACCGGGCGCAGCTGCGCCGGCTGGGTTTCGGGCACGACCAGCGCCGCAGCGTCGCGACCACCGACCCGGAGTTCTACCGCTGGACGCAGTGGATCTTCACCCAGCTGTTCGAGGCCTGGTACGACGAGCGGACCGGCGTCGCACGCCCGATCACCGCACTGGTGGCCGAGTTCGAATCCGGCGACCGTCCGACCCCGGACGGCAGGGCCTGGGCCGAATTGACCCGCGCCGAGCAGCATCAGGTGCTGGCCGGCTACCGGTTGGCCTACATCGACTACGCGCCGGTCAATTGGTGCCCCGGGCTGGGCACGGTGCTGTCCAACGAGGAGGTCACCGCCGAGGGACGCAGCGAGATCGGCAATTTCCCGGTGTTCCGCCGGAATCTGCGGCAGTGGATGATGCGCATCACCTCCTATGCCGACCGGCTGCTGGACGACCTGGACCGGCTGGACTGGCCCGAGTCGGTGAAGTCCATGCAGCGCAACTGGATCGGCCGGTCCTACGGTGCCAGGGTCGGCTTCCCCGTGCACACCGCCGCCCGCGAACAGCAAGAGATCGGGGTGTACACCACCCGACCCGACACCCTGTTCGGCGCGACGTTCCTGGTCCTGGCCCCCGAGCACCCGCTGGTCGAGCAGATCACCGCGGCGACCTGGCCGGAGGCCACCGATCCCCGCTGGACCGGTGGCGCGGCGACCCCGCAGCAGGCCGTCGACGACTACCGGCTGGCCGCGTTGCGGAAGTCCGATCTGGACCGTCAGGAGAACAAGGAGAAGACCGGCGTCTTCACCGGCGCGTTCGCCGTCAACCCGGTCAACGGCTCCGAGATCCCGGTCTTTGTCGCCGATTACGTGCTGATGGGCTATGGCACCGGCGCCATCATGGCCGTGCCCGGGCAGGACACCAGGGACTGGGAATTCGCCAGCGTTTTCGGAATTCCGATCATCCGGACCGTGCAGCCGCCGGCGGATCATCCGCTGGACGAGGCCTACCTGGGCGACGGGCCCGCGATCAACAGCGCGAACAGCGAGATCTCTCTGGACGGGATGGATGTCGCGGCCGCCAAATCGCTGATCATCGACTGGTTGGTGGCCAGAGGATTCGGCCGCGCGGAAAAGCAGTACAAGCTGCGGGACTGGCTGTTCTCCCGGCAGCGGTACTGGGGCGAGCCGTTCCCGATCGTGTATGACGACGACAACGTGGCCATCTCGCTGCCCGATGATCAGCTGCCGCTGTCGCTGCCGGAGGTGTCGGACTACTCGCCGCAGAGTTTCGATGCGGATGACGCGACCTCCGACCCGGTGCCGCCGTTGGCCCGTGCCACGGAATGGGCGCAGGTCGTGCTGGACCTGGGTGACGGCCCGAAGACCTACCGGCGTGAACTGAATGTGATGCCGCAGTGGGCCGGATCGTGTTGGTACGAGCTGCGTTACCTGGACCCCACGAACGACAAGACCTTCTGCGACCCCGGTGTCGAGCAGTACTGGATGGGCAAGGATCCCACTCGGAGCAACGATCCCGGCGGGGTGGACCTGTACGTCGGCGGCGTCGAGCACGCCGTGCTGCATCTGCTGTACTCCCGTTTCTGGCACAAGGTGTTGTACGACCTGGGCCACGTGTCCAGCGAGGAACCGTTCCGGCGGCTGTTCAACCAGGGCTACATCCAGGCCTTCGCCTACACCGACGCTCGCGGTGTGTACGTGCCGGCCGATCAAGTCGTCGAGACCTCACCCGGCGTCTTCGAATTCGAGGGTCAACCGGTCAACCGCGAATACGGGAAAATGGGGAAATCGCTGAACAATGTCGTCACCCCCGACGACATGTGCGAGCGGTACGGTGCCGACACGTTCCGGATGTACGAGATGGGCATGGGCCCGATGGACATGTCGCGGCCGTGGCAGACCAGGGACGTGGTGGGCTCGCTGCGGTACCTGCAGCGGTTGTGGCGACTGGTGGTGTCCGAAACCACCGGCGAGACAATCGTTGTCGACGCCGAACCCGATGAAGACACGCTGAAACTGCTGCACCGCACGATTGACGGGGTGTCCGTCGACTACGCCGAGATGGCCTACAACACCGCGATCGCGAAGCTGATCGTGTTGACCAATCACCTGACGAAGTCGGCCGCGGCAACGCCGAGATCCGTTGCGGAGGCGCTGGTATTGATGACGGCGCCGCTGGCCCCGCACATCGCCGAGGAGATGTGGGCGCGGCTCGGACACGCGGAGTCGTTGGCGCACGGGCCCTTCCCGGCGGCCGACCCGGCGTTGCTGGTCGCCGAGCAGGTGGAATACCCGATCCAGGTCAAGGGCAAGGTGCGCTCCCGGGTGACGGTCCCCGCCGACGCGCCGGTGGAAGACGTCGAGCGCGCCGCACTCGCCGACGCCCGGATCCTGGAATTGCTGGACGGTGCCGCGCCCCGCAAGGTGGTCGTGGTGCCCGGCCGCATGGTGTCGATCGTTCCGTGACCCTGGACGGTCGGCTCGTGCTGATGGGCCAACCGGGAACCGACACCGTCGCAGCATTCGAACTCGACTGGGCGACGGGCCGGACTCGGCCACGGTGCCTGCGATGGCGCCCCGCGGCTGGTACTTGTCGATGAGGTTCCGTGCGGTGGCGAGATCCCAGTGACATCGCCCTGGCCGACGACGCGGTCCACGTCGCCAACCAGGACAGCGGGACGATCACGGTGCTGGCGCTCGACACCGACCCCGGCCTGCTCACCCGGCGCGTCGGCGGCCTGGCGATCCCGAGCCCCACGCAGGGCGTCGCGAGGCGGGCCGACCGACGCCCGCGCGACCCATCTGCTGGCCGCGCCGGCCGGCCGAAGTGAACCGAACCCATGGGAGGAGCAGCAGTGACGAATCGCGACAACCGCAGCTACCGGATCGTGCACCTACAAGTCCAACGCACCCCGATCAAGACCGGCCGCGCGCCGATGCGAACCTACGACCCTTCACCGTTGGTGCCCGTCATCAGCATCCAGGTCGACGCCCGCGGCGTGCACGGCCTGACGTCGGACGGCGAGGTCGTCCTCGACGTGCACCACCAGGACCACCCCCAAACCCGCGACGCCAAGGGCCGCGCCGGAATCCTGTTCATCGGCACGGGCGACTACGCCGCGCTGCGTGAGCGGTACGGACCGCACGTAACCGACGGCATCGCGGGCGAGACGATCCTGCTGGATGTGCCCGAGGGACTCGCCGGCGGCGGGCTGCCCACGACCGCGGTCGTGGCCACGCAGGACGGCCCTGTCGAGCTGCGTGGCATCCGGGTGGCCGAGCCGTGTGTCGAGTTCAGTCGATTCTGCCTGGGTCGCGCGCCGTCGCCGGTCGTCGACGACACCCTGATGGCGACGCTTGAAGACCTCGACGGCGGTTCCAGGGGATATCGGGCGATCGCCGCCGGACCTGGCACCATCTCGGTGGGTGACGTCGTCACCTGGTGATCACCACTGGCGACCGCAGTCGACGCGGCGCGGCGGACGAGAGCGAGGAATCACTGGTGCGGCGTGAGGACTTCCTGGCCGAGTACGACAAACTGCTTGCCCGTTGGCCGAGTCCGAGTCCGGACGTTGACCTGACCTCGGAGTTCGGCAGCACCGGGTACACGTGTCCGGTCCGGTCGACGCGCCGGCCGTCGTGATGTTCCATGCCTATCAGGCAACGTCGGCGGAATGGGTCGAGGTGGCCCGCCTGCTGGCCGGCGAGCGGCGGATCTACGCCGTCGACATGATGGGCGATGCCGGGCACAGCATCCCCGGCGACCGCGCGATCGTCTCGCCGGATGACATGGTCACCTGGATCGACACGGTGCTGGACGGGCTGGGTCTCGAGCAACCGGAGCTGGTGGGACATTCCTACGGTGCCTGGATTGCCCTGACCTACGGCCTGCAGCGGCCGGAGCGCGTCGGGAAGCTGACCCTACTGGACCCGACGATGTGCTTTGCCCCGCTGCTGCCGGCCTATGTGATCCGCGCGACTCCCACCCTGCTGCGTCCGACCTCGGCCCGGCGCAGATCGTTGGTCCGCTGGGAATCCCGGGGAAAGACCATTGACCCGGAGTGGCTGGAATTGACGGCCGCAGCGTCGGAGCTGGAAGGGCCGTCCCGGACGGTGCCGACGAAGATCCCGTCGGCGGCGACGGTGGCGACGCTGAAGCCACAGAGCCTGGTGATCGTGGCCGGCGCCAGTCGGGTGCATCACGTCAAGCGCGTCGGTGGTAACGCCGCCGAGCGCCTGCCGGCGGCCGGGTGGAAACGATCGCCGGTGCGTCCTACTACGGGCTACCTCTCACCCACGCCGAACAGATCGCGACACTCATTCTCGGGTAAGGGATTTCGTTGGCGTCAGTGGGTCAGCCGCCCGTGTTCAGGACCGTCAGCGTCCCGGTGTTGAGATTGGTGACGTACGCCTTCCGCCCGTTGGGCAGCACAGCAACGCTGGTGGGCGAGTCGGTCGGAATCTCGGCGGTGACCGTTCTGGTTTCGGTGTCGACCACCGATACTGTCCCGGATGCCACATTCGCCGTGTACAGGTAACGCCCGTCCGGGGCGTAGGTGACATCTTGGGGGTTCGTTCCGACCGGCAACGAACCCTGCACCTGGTTGGTGGCAGTGTCGATGAAGTAGAGGTCGTTGCTGTCGAAGCAGACCACGACGACCTGCTTGCCGTCGGGAGAAACCGCCACGCTGTGCGGACTGGTGCCGACCGGGATCGTCTGAACGACGGTGTTGGTAGACGTGTCCAGCACGGAGAGCACGTTCGATTCGTGATCGGCGATATAGGCGAACTTGCCATCGGGAGTGAACGTCACCCAATGCGGATTGGCAGGAACGGGGATTTCCTGCACCACGGCATTCGTCGCTATGTCGATGATGTCGATGTGCGCGGTGTCGTGGCTCGGCACGTAGACGAATCGCTGATCTGGACTGACCGCCAACGCATACGGCTTCTGTTCGACCGGAATCGTCCCCAACAGTTTCGTCGTCCTGGTGTCCAGCACGGCAACGAGGTTGATCGTCTTGTCGGCGTTGTAGATGCTGACATAGGCGCGGCTTCCATCGGGAGTGAGCGCGATGAAATACGGTGGCCCGGCCGGCACCGGGATCTTGGCGATGACCTTGTTGATGGTCATGTCCAGTACGGTGACGACACCGGCATCCCTGTTGGCGATATAGGCGACCCGTCCGTCCGGTGAGATGGCTACGTAACCCGGCGTCGGACCGACCGGGATCGGATCGCCGTCGATGGTGGGAATGGCAACCGACGCGACCGGCGCCTGAGGTGGGCTGAAGACCGGCGTTTCGTTCGAGGGCGTCGGTGCCGTGGGCGAGACTGGCGAGGAAATAGCCGGGCTTTGCGATGTCGCCGACTCACTCGGTGCTGCGGATGTTGCGGCCAGCGGTACCCCGCTGGGTTTGCCGCTGCCGGCGACGAGTTCGTTCGCGGGGCGGACTACCAGCACGATGGTCACAATCGTGGCAACCGCGGCCAGTGCGGCGAGCGCGGTCAACCACGCGGTGCGCCGCCGCCGGCGCGATCGTGCACCGGCGACCGGCGGACCTGCGGTGGGTGGTCGGTCCCGCGGGGGTCCGCCGCCAGCGGTGCCCGGCGGCGGTGAGCCTGGCGGCGGTGAGCCTGGCGGCGGCGAGCCCGGCGGCGGCCAGCCGAATCCGGCCGATTCGGCGCTGGGCATTTGACTCGAGGCCACCGGTGGCCGGCCGTATCCGGAGCTTGGCCCCCGTTCGGCCGCGGAATTCACCGAGCTGTCCACCGAGCCGTCCACCGCGCTTCCGGTTGCCGCTGCCGGGTGGTGACCTTCGCCGGTCCGTGACAGCGCCAGTGCCGCGGTCGGCGTCACCCCCGACGGCAATGGCGTCACCCCCGAAGGCGATGGCGACACCTCCGACTCAGGCGGTGACGTCATCGGATCTGGTCGGGGTGCGGCTCCGGTGAGCAGATCGCCAGGGCTGTGCCGGCCGGTGAGCAATGCGTCGGTGAGTGCTTGTACGAATTCATCGCAGGTGGGATAGCGACTGTTCGGGTCCTTCGCGAGCGCCCTGGCGATGACCGGATCGGCGCGCTGCAGCTCGGGCCGATTCGCGGAGACCGCAGGCGGCGGCTCGTTCAGGTGCGCCCACAGCAGGGCGGCCTGATCGTCCCGGACGAATGGCGCGACGCCGGTCAGGCACTCGTAGGCGACGCAGCCGAAGGCGTAGAGGTCGGTCCGGGCGTCCAGCGGTTCGCCGCGGATCTGCTCGGGCGAGATGTAGGCCATGGTGCCGACGACGTTGCCGGTCGCCGTCATCTTCGTCAGTGCCGACGTCTTCTTGGTGAGGCCGAAATCGGTGAGGTAGACGTGTTCGTGCCGCTCACGCCCGGCCGCCGCCGTCAGCAGGATGTTCGCCGGTTTGACGTCGCGATGCACTAGCCCGGCGTGGTGAGCGGTGTCCAGCGCGTCCGCGACCGGCGCCAGGATCGCCAGCGCACGTCTCGGGTCGAGCGGGCCGTCCTTGCTCAGCAGGTCCGCGAGGTTGCTCCCGCGGACGTACCGCATCGCGATGTACAGCAGGCCGTCCGCCTCACCGGCGTCATAGATCGGGACGATGTTGGGATGGTCGATGGCGGCGGCAAACCTCGATTCGCGCATGAATCGCTCGCGGAAGTCGGTTCCTTGGGTGAGTTCCTGCGACAGTATTTTGAGCGCGACGTTCCGGTTGAGCCGCAGGTCGGTGGCCTCGTACACCGACGCCATGCCACCGCGGTCGATGTATGCCTCGATCCGGTAGTTGCCGATCTCAGTGCCGACCGGAATGCGGCCGGACAGTCGGTGCCCAACTCGGTTCAGCGACGAATCTTCGGTCATCGGGTCCCCTTTGGCAGCGGCCTCCGTCGACCGATGTGAGCGGCATCAGCAGCGCCGGGTCGACCGATCGCTCGGAATTGCGAGAAGTCCCGTTTCCGTTCGCATCCGCCGCGATCCGCAGTCACCCTTCGCACCTCCTCGTCGCTCAGTGTGACCATTTGTCGAGGTACGCGCCATCCGAATAGCCCATCCATCATCACCGGATGAAGTCGTACTGGCAACGTCCGCGGTGCGCCAGTGAATAGCGCTAGGGACCGTGGATCGTCACCGGCGCTGCTCGGACGGCCTGCGGCGCCGGCGGAAGTTCACTCCCGGGTGAGGGTCGGCCGCTTCAACTCAGAATCGGATGCGGCTCGGAAGCAAGTACGGCGCGGATGAAATCGTCGACTCTTGCATCAGCAGTACCGCAATCGACCAGTTCATCCGCGCCGTGGACTTTGATCCGCGCCAATCAGGGGATCCGGGTCAGAAGTCGATCTCCCCGGCGATGAACTTCTCCACGTTGTCGCGGGCCTCGTCGTCGGGGTACTGCACCGGCGGGGACTTCATGAAGTACGACGACGCCGACAGCACCGGCCCGCCCACGCCGCGGTCCATGGCGATCTTGGCGGCGCGCACCGCGTCGATGATCACGCCCGCCGAGTTCGGTGAGTCCCATACCTCGAGCTTGTACTCCAGGCTCAGCGGGACGTCGCCGAATGCGCGGCCCTCGAGACGGACGTAGGCCCACTTGCGGTCGTCCAGCCAGGCCACGTAATCGCTCGGTCCGATGTGCACGTTGCGGGCGCCCATGTCGCGATCAACCTGCGATGTCACGGCTTGGGTCTTGGAGATCTTCTTGGACTCGAGGCGATCGCGCTCGAGCATGTTCATGAAGTCCATGTTGCCGCCGACGTTCAGCTGCATGGTGCGGTCCAGCACGACGCCGCGGTCCTCGAACAGCTTGGCCAGCACTCGGTGCGTGATGGTCGCGCCGACCTGCGACTTGATGTCGTCGCCGACGATGGGAAGCCCTGCGGCGCGGAACTTCTCGGCCCATTCCGGGGTCCCGGCGATGAACACCGGCAGGGCGTTGACGAACGCGCACCCGGCGTCGATGGCGCACTGCGCGTAGAACTTCGCGGCGTCCTCTGAGCCGACCGGCAGGTAGCAGACCACCACGTCGGCGCTGGCGGCGCGCAGGGTGGCGACGACGTCGACCGGCTCGGCCGGCGACTCCGTGATCGTCTGCTGGTAGTACTTGCCCAGGCCGTCCAGCGTGCTGCCGCGCTGCACGGTGATGCCGGTCGGCGGGACGTCGGCGAACTTGATGGTGTTGTTCTCGCTGGCGCCGATCGCATCCGACAGGTCGAAGCCGACTTTCTTGGCGTCCACGTCGAACGCGGCGACGACCTGCAGGTCCGAGACGTGGTAGTCGCCGAATTGCACGTGCATCAGGCCGGGGACCCGAGTGCCGGGTACGGCGTCCTTGTAGTACTCGACGCCCTGGATGAGCGACGACGCGCAGTTCCCGACGCCGACGATCGCGACGCGGATGGGGTGGGTACCGATACCCATGTGATTCCTCCTGGAGGTGCTGGTCTGCCGGTCGGTTCGGGTGGGACAGGGTTCTTGGTGGGACAGGGTTCCTGGTGGGACAGTGCGGACAGTGATGGATGTGCGGGGTGGTTCAGGGCGCCGGGTCGGGCGGACGGGGCCGCGATCGTCGTGCTGGTCGCGGTGGATCGTCGGGCGGCGACGGTCCGGAACCGCCGGCCGACTTCTCCCGGGACGTGCGCTCCTGGTCGATCAGCTCGTTCAGCCAGCGCACCTCGCGGTCGGAGGCCTCCAGACCGAGTTGGTGCAGTTCGGCGGTGTACTGGTCCAGTCGTTCGGCGGCGCGGGTGACCGCCGAGCGCAGGCCTTCGCGACGTTCCTCGACCCGGCGCCGCCGGCCCTCGAGAATGCGCATCCGCGCCTCGGAGTTGGTGCGGGAGAAGAACGCCAGATGGACGCCGAACCCGTCGTCGGACCAGGATTGCGGGCCCGCGTCGCCCAGCAGGGTGGCGAGACGTTCCTTGCCCTCGGCGGTGATCCGGTAGACGACCCGGGACCGGCGGGACGACAACGGAACCGCGTCCACATCCACCACGGGCTCCTCGGTGGCGATGGAGCCCTCCGTTTGCAGCCGCCGCAGGGTGGGGTAGAGCGAACCGAAGCTGAAGGCGCGGAACGAGCCGAGCGTCGAGTTGAGGCGCTTGCGCAGCTCATAGCCGTGCATGGCGGAGTCGGCCAGCAGCCCGAGCACCGCCAATTCGAAGACGGTGGAGGTCTCCTTGCCCACGGTGCCACCTCCCTGAAGTGGGCGAGCCGAGTGTCGGCCGCTGCCCGGATCGAGCATGTGAAATCATCAGCTCGTTACACCGTACCAATATATCGGGCCGATACATCGCAGGACGCGCCGCTACACGGTGCTCACGGTGTTGGTGCGGTGCTCCATCCGCCGGTGCCGTGCTCACGGTGTGGGTGCGGTGCTCGTGCTGCAGCTGGATCGGTCCGACCAACGGGCATACGGGTACGACCAGTTCCTGGAGCGCGCCGCGTGGTTCTATGAGGCAGTGAGCTTGTCCGCGGCGATGAAGAGCCAGATGCCCGGAGCGGGTCAGGCCTACCTCGGCTCGTACACCGACGCGGACGGGCGATGGCTCGACGGCGGCGACGATGACGTCCTGCACGTCCCGGCCCGAACCGCCCGCGAAACTGTTGTGGTCGGTGACGGTGTACGACATCGAAGCCGTTGCCTGATCGACAATCCGCAGCAGCGCGGTGATCGGGGATCCAGAGACGCGGACCTGCAGGACAACCCGGACGGATCGGTCGACGTGTTCTTCGGCCCGGCTGAACCGGCGGCAGGACAGTCGAACTGGGTGCAGACTCTGCCGGATCGGCACTGGTTCAGCTATCTCCGGGTTCTACGGGCCGCTCGAGCCGTCCTTCGACCGGACGTGGAAACTCGGCGATGTCACACGGGTTCGGTAGTGGGCGGCGGACGAGTCGCCCCGTCGCCAAGCCAGAGCAGGTCCCAGTCCCGTCAACGAGTCATCGACCAGTCACCGAGCAGCAGGGAGTAGTACATGACCGGCAGTGGTCCATCATTCGCCGACCGCACCGACTTCGAGAACGCGCAGCGTGGACTGGTCGAAGCGCTCGATCCGTGCATCGTCACCGACGCGGAGGGTCGGGTGGTGTGGGACCTGGAGCAGTACTCCTACCTCGACGCCGACTGCCCGGACACCGTGAACGCGAGCCTGTGGCGGCAGGCCCAGTTGTGCGCCACTCAGGGGCTGTTCGAGGTGACGCCGGGCATCTACCAGGTGCGCGGCCTTGACCTGTCCAACATGACGATCGTCGAGGGCGACACCGGCGTCATCGTCATCGACCCGCTGATCTCGGCGGAGACCGCGGCGGCCGCGCTCGAGCTGTACCGGAAGAACCGTGGCGACCGGCCGGTGACCGGGATGATCTACACCCACTCGCACGGCGACCACTTCGGCGGGAGCAAGGGAATCCTGCCCGACGGCGCCAGCGACGTACCGATCCTGGCCCCGGAGGGCTTCCTCGAGCACGCCGTGTCGGAGAACGTCTACGCCGGTGTGGCGATGAACCGCCGCGCCGCGTACATGTACGGCGCCATTCTGGACAAGAGCCCCACCGGGCAGGTCAGCACCGGACTGGGCATCGCCACCTCCGCCGGGCAGATCGGCCTGATCGCGCCGACCGTCGACATCACCCACACCGGGCAGGAAGAGACCGTCGACGGGGTCCGGATCGTCTTCCAGATCACCCCGGGCACCGAGGCGCCGTCGGAGATGAACTTCCTGTTCCCGGACCACCGGGCGCTCTGCATGGCCGAGAACGCCACCCACAACCTGCACAACCTGCTGACGCTGCGCGGCGCGCTGGTGCGCGACCCGCGGATCTGGTCGCACTACCTCAACGAGGCGATCGAATTGTTCTCCGCCGACAGCGATGTCGCGTTCGCCTCACACCATTGGCCGACCTGGGGCGCCGAGAACATCGTCACGTTCCTGTCGCAGCAGCGGGACCTGTACGCCTACCTGCACGATCAGACGCTGCGGATGCTGAACAACGGTGCCACCGGCCTGGAGATCGCGGAGGACTTCATCCTGCCGCCGGCGCTGGACTCGGCGTGGCACGCCCGCGGCTACTACGGATCGGTCAGCCACAACGTCAAGGCGATCTACCAGCGATACATGGGCTGGTTCGACGGCAACCCGAGCTCGCTCTGGCAGCACCCGCCGGCGGCCAAGGCGACCCGGTATGTTGAGGTCATCGGCGGCCAGCAGGCGGTGCGCGAGAAGGCGCAGAAGTTCGCCGACGCCGGTGATCTGCGGTTCGCCGCCGAATTGCTGGGTCACGCGGTGTTCGCCGACCCCACCGACACGGCGGCCAAGAACGCGCTGGCCGACGTCTACCAGCGGCTGGGTTACGGGGCCGAGAACGGCACCTGGCGGACCTTCTACCTGACCGGCGCGCTGGAGCTCCGAGAGGGCGACAAGCCGCCGGCCATCGGGGATCTCGGCGCGGGGATGGCCAGCGCGCTGACCGTCGAGCAGCTCTTCGACACCATCGCCATCCGGATCGACGGGCCGCGGGCGGCCGCGCAATCGCTGGTCATCGAGTGCCACTTCACCGACAGCGGCAGCACGCTTCGGCTCACCCTGTCCAACGGCGCGCTGATCCAGACCGAGGACCCGCGCACAACGGCAACTGCCGATCTGACGCTCACCCTGACCAAGGCTCAACTGCTCGGTCTGCTGGGCGGGCACGGGCTGGCCGGGATCGAGCACACCGGCGACCCGGCGGTGCTGGGCCGGCTGCTCGGGCTACTGGACACCCCGAACGTAGCGTTCTCCATCGTCACGCCGTGACAATCCAGAAGGCAATCCAGAAGTCCTGAAGCAGGGATCGAGCATGGAGGAGCAGCGATGAACGGCGTGATCGGCGACATCCTTCCGCTGGCACTGGGTGTGGCGATCTCGCCGATCCCGATCATCGCCGCGATCCTGATGCTGTTCTCCTCGCGGGCGACCGGCACCAGCCTCGGCATGCTGGTCGGCTGGATCCTGGGCATCGTGGTGGTGACGGCGATCTTCACCGCGGTGTCCGGATCGTTGCAGGCCGGCGGGGAGCCGTCCTCCGCGAGGTCATGGACGAAGATCGTCCTTGGTGGATTGCTGCTGTCGGTCGGCGCCCGGAACTGGCGGGCTCGCGGCGGTGTGCACGAGACGCCGAAATGGATGGCGGCGATCGACAGCTTCACTCCGGCCAAGGCGCTGGGTTTGGGGTTCCTGCTGGCCGCGGTCAACCCTAAGAACCTGCTGCTGGGGATCGCCGCCGGGGTGGCCATCGGCGGCGCCGGGATCAGCGTCGGTCAGGAAGCCGTGGCGATCGCCGTCTTCACCGTGATCGCGGCATCGACCGTGGCGGTGCCGGTGGTTGGCTACCTGTTCGCCGCGGACCGGATGCGGGGCCCGTTGGACCGGTTCAAGGCCTGGCTGCAGCAGAACAACGCGACGGTGATGGCGGTGTTGGTCCTTGTCATCGGTGTCGTGCTGATCGGCAAGGGAATCAGCGGACTGTGAGCGGGCCACCTGCACCGTCGAGAGCTTGGCCGGCGTTCGCCTCGATGCAGGGCTACCGACCGCTGTGGATCAGGGCGGACGTGATCGCCGGCCTGACGGTGTGGGCCGTGCTGGTGCCCGAGGCACTGGCCTACGCCACCATCGCCGGGGTTCCCCCGGTGGTGGGCCTGTACGCGGCGATCCCGTCGCTGGTGCTGTACGCGGCCGCGGGCAGTTCCCGGCATCTGGTTGTCGGGCCGATGTCGGCCACCGCGGCGCTGTCCGCGGCGAGCGTCGCGCCGTTCGCGGGCGGCGACCAGACCCAGTTCATCGCCCTCACCACCGCTTTGGCCGTGGTCACCGGCATCCTGGGCCTGCTCGCGGGATTGCTGCGGCTGGGCTTCATCGCCTCGTTCATCTCCGAGCCGGTGCTGAAGGGGTTCATCGTCGGGCTGGCGTTGACGATCGTCATCGGCCAGGTGCCCAAGCTGTTCGGCATCCCCAAGTCCGACGGCGACTTCTTCCAGCAGGCCTGGGGGGTGATCATCCATCTCGGCGACACCCAGGGGCTGACCCTGCTGGTCGGCGGGCTGAGCCTGGCCGTGGTGCTGGCGGTGAAACGGTGGGCGCCACTGGTTCCCGGCTCGCTGCTGGTGGTGTTGCTGGGCACGGCGGCGTCGGTGCTGTTCGACCTGCAGGCCCGCGGGGTGGACATCGTGGGCGAGATCGATTCCGGCCTGCCGTCTTTCGGGCTTCCCGACGTGGGTGGACTACAGAATTATCTCTCGCGGGCCCGGCAGTCGGGGTGCTGCTGATCGGGTTCGCCGAGGGTCTCGGCGCCGCCAAGACCTACGCGGCCAGGGCGGGCTACCAGGTCCTGCCCAACCGTGAACTGGTCGGTTTGGGGGTGGCCAACCTCGGCTCGGGACTGTGCTCGGGCATGGTGGTGAACGGCAGCCTGTCCAAGACCGCCGTCAACGGTGCGGCCGGCGCCCGGTCACAGCTCAGCGGGCTGGTCGTCGCGGTGCTCACCCTGCTGACGTTGCTGTTCCTCACCGGGTTGTTCGAGCAGTTGCCGGAGGCGACGCTGTCGGCCGTCGTCATCGCCGCGGTGGTGGAGCTCGTGGACTTCCCCGCGCTGCGCCGGCTGTACCGGGTGTGGACCGACCGGCTCGGCAGCATCTACGGGTTCGCGGCCCGCGCCGATTTCGCGGCCGCCATCGCCGCAATGCTCGGCGTGCTGATCTTCGACACCCTGCCCGGACTGGTCATCGGCATCGGGGTGTCGATGCTGCTGCTGCTCTACCGGGTGTCCCGGCCGCACGTCGCCCGGCTGGCCAAACAGGACGGCGCGTGGCTGGACGTCGACCGGCACGAGGGGCTGCGCGCCGATCCGGCGACCCTGGTGGTGCGGGTCGAGTCGGCGTTGTTCTTCGCCAACGGCGATCACGTGCGTGATCGCATCGAGGCGCTGCGCACGCCCGCGACCAGGATCGTGGTGCTGGACGCGGAGACCAGCCCGTTCATCGACATCACCGCCGCCGAGATGCTCGCCCAGCTGGCGGTGACGCTGCGCCGCGACGGGATCGAGCTGCGGATCGCCAGGGACATCGGCCAGTTCCGTGACGTGATGCGCAGCGCCGTCCCCGAGGCGTTTCACCACGAGGTGTTCCGGACCATCGACGAAGCGCTGACCAGCCCGGCCGTGCCGCCGTCGCCCAGGTCCGTGACGGATCCGTCGGCCCGGACGGACGAGCCGGGGCCGGTCGACACTCCGCACCAGGATCCGCCCGCGGGAACGCACTGAGCGTCAGGTGGGTTCTGCTGCCGGCGGGGCTGCCTTCTCCTTGGCCGCCTTGGATTTGGTTGCCTTCGGTTTCTTGGAGAAGTCAGGTTCGTCGCCGAAGAACAGTTGCAGCCACCGGGCGGCCGGATCCACGTCCAGCAGCACGGCCTTGAACAGCAGGCTCGCGGGCACCGCCAGGATCGCACCCAGCGGGCCGAGCAGGAACGCCCAGATGATCAGCGAGAGGAAGCTCATCGTGGTGGTCAGGCCCACCGCGTCGCCGACCACTTTCGGCTGGATCACCGACTGGATGATCAGGTTCAGCACGCAATAGAGCACGATGACCTCGATCATCTTGCTGGGACCACCCACCACCAGCCCGAGCAGTGCGGGTGGGATCAACCCGATGATGAACCCGACGTTGGGCACGTAGTTGGTGATGAACGCCAGCAACGCCCACAGGCCCGCGGCCGGAATTCCGAGAATCAGCAGGCCGATCCCGTCCAGCACGGCCACGATCCCGCCGAAGATGGTTGCCACCCCGAAGTAGCGCCGGGTGGCCTGGGCGAACTGGCCGAGCGCCCCGAGAACGGGTTCGTGGCCGGCCTTCACCCGCTGCATCCTGGCGCCGAACATCGCGCCGTCCAGGCCCATGAAGATCACCAGGATGAGCACGAACAGCAGCGCGGAGAGCGTCGAGGTGACCGAACTCAGCACGCTCTCCACCGCGGAGATGATCGAACTGGAGCTGATGTTGCTGGTCATCGACTGGATGTCGGACTGGCTGATACCGAAGCCCGCCAGCCAGGTTTCCAGGTTGGTGATGTCCTGCTGGATCTGCGCGGAGTACTGCGGCAGCAGGGTGGCCAGCTGGGCGGCGCCGATGACCAGGCCCGCCACCAGCCCGATCAGGATCGCGAAGATGACGATGACCAGCGTCAGGCTGGCCAGCCAGCGCGGCGCTCCCTTCCGGAGCATCCAGCCCCGGATCGGGTCCACGGTGACGGTCAGCACGATGGCCAGGAAGATCGGCCCGAGAATCCCGGGCACCTGGTAGATGCCGGCGGCCACCACCACCGCGGTGGCCAGACCCAGCATGATGATCAAGGCGCGGGGCAGTTGGTATCCGGGACCGTCCGGCGGGGCGATCCCGGCGCCGGATGCGGTGATCTCGGTGGCGGGTAGGGCCGGTTCAGTGGCCGAGTCGGAGGCAGGCGCTGTTACTGACTCAGCGGGATTGTCCGTCATACAGGTATCCGTTCTCGGGGGCTGCTGCCATGGCAGTCGGGGCGGATGCCGCTGACTGTCCGGATCCTCCCAGGTGCGCGGGCCGACTCCGGGCAACTCGGGCGGTGGCGTCCCACGGCGCTGTCGATTCGACGACCCCGAGCTTCGGAGTAGGGTGCCGAAGTGAGGCTGGGTAGCGCGTGGACACGGGCTGATCTGCGAGGTTTTCCGATGAAGTGGCAGGCGCGCCATCCCCGTCGCAAGCCGGATCCCGAATCCTCGGATCCTGAGCCGCAGGAATCGGTAGCGCGGCGGCCGGAACGCACCGCGGAGGACCGCGTGAACGAGCGTGCGCCGATGCGCCGGGTTCGCATCTCGATCGAACAGCGGGACGTGCAGAAGGCCACCATCCGCGTGCTCGTGCTGATTTCCTTGTGGCTGGTGGCGCTCTGGGTGGTGGGGGTCGCGCGGCACTTCCTGTTCCTCATCCTGCTGGCCTGGCTGACTGCCATCGCGACAGAGCCGGCGATCCAATGGTTCCTGAGGCGCGGGCTGAGCCGGGCGCGGTCGACAGCGGTGGTGGGTGGGTCGGTCATCGTGGTCCTGGCCGGGCTGGCCGTGATCTTCGAACGGATGCTGTTCGACCAGGTCACGCAGCTCGTCCGGGACGTGCCCGCGACCGTGGAGAGCGTCGTCGTCCAGGTGAATTCGACTTTCGGGGTGAATCTCATTCCCTCGCAGGTGACCTCTGCGCTGCACATCGAACCGGATCAGATCCAGTCGCTCGCCGAGGGTTTGGCCGGCGGATTCTTCGGGTGGGTCGGGTCGTTGCTGGCCGTGGTCCTGGACCTGGTCACCGTCGTGGTGTTCTCCTTCTACATCGCCGGTGCCGGACCGCGACTCATCCAGCACGTCGCCGTCTGGTTGCCGCCGGACCGGCAGCCGGTGCTCGGCGAGATCTGGGATATCGCCGAGCAGAAGACCGGCGGGTACGTCGCCTCGAAGATCGTCCTGGCCGCGGCGTCGGCGGTCTTCCACGGCATCCTGTTCTGGGGGATCGGACTGCCCGGCTGGCTGCCGCTTGCCCTGCTCGCGGGCATCACCGCCCAGTTCATCCCCATCATCGGGACCTACATCGGGGTGGCGGTTCCGGTGGTCGTGGCGTTGGCCGACAAGCCGATCAACGCCATCTGGATCGTGTTGTTCGCCATCGTCTACCAGCAGATCGAGACCTACGTCTTCACGCCGAAGGTGTCGCACCGGACGATGGAGGTGAACCCGGCCATCGCGCTGGCGGCCGTGTTCATCGGGGCGGCGATCTGGGGTCCGATCGGCGCGATCATCGGGGTGCCGATCATCGCGGTCGTCGTGTCCGTGGTCGAGACCTACGGCCGGCGGTACGAGCTGGTTCCGGCGCTGGCGTCCGACCCGGAGAGCGAGCCGGATGCCGACGAGCGGGTTGTCGATGCGGAGGCCGGCCGCCGCCAGGGCCACGACACCAAAGGCAGCAAGGACAGCAGCGACGACGACGATGACGAGGTTCTCGGCGACTGGGGGCCCGTCGACCCGATCGACGACCAACCGACGCGAGCCGTGCCACCGCCGAACGGATCGGCCCAGGTCACGGGCGTCACCCCCGATCCAGGGCGCAGCCCGGGTGCCGCCGACTGAACGGACGGACCGTGCAGGACCCGGGGGATGGTCGGGTTCTCCGCCGGCGGCGACCCGCGGCGCGGCCCGCGCTGCCGACACCCCGAGGGGTGGTCAGCGAGGTCTCGGCGGCACCCGGCGCCGCGTGCCACTCAGGCGCCCCGCGTACCCTTTCAGGGTGCGGACCCAGCGGGGACTCGTCGACTATGCGTTGCAGCGCCGGGCGCTGCTCGCGAGTGTGCGGTCCGGTCGCACCGGGGTGACCGAGGTCTGTGACGCCTCGCCGTACCTCGTCCGGGCCGCGAAGTTCCACGGCGTGCCGACGGACATCGCCTGCCCCATGTGCCGGAAGGAACCGCTCACCCACGTCTACTGGGTCTACGGCGACGAGATCAAGCACATGGCAGGATCCGCCCGGCTGCCGGCCGAGCTGGAGTCCATGGCCCGCTCGTTCGGTGAGTTCTCCGTCTACCAGGTCGAGGTCTGCCGGACCTGCTCGTGGAACCACCTGGTGGCCTCGTTCGTGATGGGCACGAAGGGCGAGTCCGCCCCCCGTTCCCGCCGCCGCGCCGTCAAGTAGCCCAGCGCCGTCAAGTAGCCCAGCGCCCGTCCTGATCGCCGGTCCTGCCACCCATCTTGCAGCACCACACTGAGCTTCTCCGGGGTCCGAATTGCGAGGGTCGGCCGCGCGGAGGATGGTGAATGTCTCCGGGCGGCGCCGCCGGGGCGCTGCCCCTTCGGGACAGAGGGTTCTGGCCATGTACGCACGATCAACGACATTCCGGGCCCGCCTGGCAGCGATCGACGACGGCATCGCGTTCCTGCGCGACGACGTGATGCCCGCCGCGATGGCCATGTCGGGCTGCACCGGGCTGTCGATGATGGTCGATCGCCGATCCGGCCGCTGTATCGCCACAACGGGGTGGGATACCGCCGACCACATGCGCGCGAGCGCGGGTCTGATCGATCCGATGCGGGACAGGGCGGCCGCCATCATGAGCGCGGCGCCGTTCGTCGAGGAATGGGAGATCGCGTCGGTGCACCGTTTGCACACCTCACACGACGGTGCCTGCGTGCGGGCCACCTGGATGTGGCTGGAACCGGCGATGGTCGACCACGCGGTCGACACCTACCGCCGGGTGACGTTGCCGGCGATGGAGAACCTGGAGGGCTTCTGCAGCGCGAGCCTCTTCGTCGATCGCCAGCTCGGCCGTGCGGTTTCCTCGGTCACCTACGACACCCATGCGGCGATGAACAACAGCCGCGAGACCGCCAGGACCGTCCGGATGGACAATGCCCGCGACGCGCACGCGCAGGTGCTGGACGTCTCCGAGTTCGACCTGGCACTGGCGCACCTCAGGGTGCCGGAAATGGCCTGACGAACGTCCTGCGGCCACGTCCGCCTCGCGGGTAGTTGACGACGACGTGCACCTTCGTGCCGATGGGTGATGTGGCCGCAGGAACCGGGTGCCAGGGGTCTGGCAGGCCCGGCGGGACGGACAGGTGTGCGCGGTCAGTCGGTTTCGGGGCCCGAACAGTAGACGCAGTTGTCGTCGCAGCTGGGCACGGTCAACTGCAGAGTCATTGTCACAGTCGTTATCAGAGTCATGTCTGGCAGACGCTTGTGCCGGCCTGGGGATGCGCGGCGCGTGTTACATGTTGGTTTCGCCGGACGGCCCTGACCCTGGCGGCCTCACCGGTGATGTAACCCGCACACCAGTAGCATCGCGCCCGTGACCGTCGACCCGCCGGACCAGCCCGCAACGGGCGGCGATCCCGGCGACGAGGTTCCGTCGGTCGAAGGCGAGATCTCCCGTTCGGCCGGGCTCAGCCCGAGCGAGCGCGTGATCCCGACCTGGACCGACCCGACGGTCCGGCGGGCCAGCGACGCCATCGGCGGTCCGATGGGCCGGCATGCACTGGTCGGACGGGCGTCCCTGCTGACCCCCCTTCGGGTCTGCCTGCTGATGGCCATCGTGGTGCTGATCTGCGGGTGGATGTTCAAAGCGGCGTGCATCCAGCAGGGCCCGAACGGCGCCGGCGGCGTCACCCTGGACCAGGGCGGGCAGCGGCCGTGGATCACTGCCTGCTACAACGATGCCGTCCCGCTCTACGGCAGCCACGGGCTGGACAAGCTCGCGCCGCCGTACGCCACGTCGTGGCAGGACAATGGCGAGACCAAGTACATGGAGTACCCCGTCGTCACCGGGTACTGGATGTGGGTGTCCGCCGCCATCTCCCGCGGGTACACGCAGCTGGCCGGGGCAACCGGGGTCCTCCCGGTACCACTTGACGTCGCCGCCTACTTCACCATCGGCGCCATCATGCTCGGCCTGATGTACCTGTGGGCCGTCGCGTCCACCGCGAAAATAGCCCGCCGGCGGGTCTGGGACACCGCGATCATGTGCCTGTCGCCGCTGCTGATCGTGCACGCCTTCACCAACTGGGATCTGCTGGCGATCGGCATCACCGCAGGGGCGATGCTGGCCTGGGCCAGGAAGAAGCCGATCCTGGCCGGTGCGCTCATCGGGCTGGGCACCGCGGCCAAGCTTTACCCGGTGCTGCTGCTCGGCCCCCTGCTGATCCTCTGCCTGCGGGCCGGGAAGATGGGCGCCTGGACCCGCACCGCCGTCGCCGGCGCGGTGGTATGGCTGGTCATCAATCTGCCCGTGATGGTGCTGTACCCGACCGGTTGGTACGAATTCATCAAGCTGAATTCCGAGCGACCGCCGGAATACGATTCCTGGTACTTCATCGTCGCGACCCTGACCCGATCGTCGATCTGGGACAAGGCACCGGGCGCCGAGGCGCCGACAGTGGTCAACGTAGTGTCGCTGCTGCTGTTCGCGCTCGGCTGCGCGGCGATCGGCTGGCTTGGTCTCGCTGCGGAGCGCCGGCCCCGGTTCGCGCAGTTGGCCTTCCTGGTCGTCGCCGCGTTCCTGTTGACGAACAAGGTGTGGTCACCGCAGTACTCGTTGTGGCTGCTGCCGCTCGCGGTACTGGCGTTGCCGCGGTGGCGCCCGTTGCTGTTCTGGCAGGCGTCGGAGGCGATCGCTTGGGTGCTGCTGATGCTGTATTTCGACGGCGAGGCGAACAAGGGCCTGTCCATCTACCCGTTCATCAACGCCGCACTGTTGCGGGACGCGATGGTGGTGATGCTGGTCGGTCTGGTCATTTGGGACATCGTCCGGCCGGCAGGCGATCTGGTGCGGATGGCCGGTGACGACGATCCATCGGGTGGCGTGCTGGACGGTGCTCCTGATCGGCTCACCGTGCCGTCCCTGCCGGGGATCTGGGCAGGCTGGCGAGCACGCCGGGCAGGTTCGGCCGAGCCGGCGGCGGTGGACGTCGGCCAGGAGTCCGACGACCAGCTCGACCCCGCATGACCGGTGCGGCCGGGTGCTGTGCGGGTAGCCTGGTCTCACGCAACCCGATCTCCAGCGATCGGAGCCACCGCGATGAGCCTGGCCGCCAAGCACCTCATCTGGCGAGCGTCTCGCGCCCTGCGTGCCGCGAATGCCGAGCGCCGGCGGGCCCTCGAGCGGGAAATGGCCGGCTTTTCTTCGGAATCGGACCGGTGTGATTTCGAAGCCATTCTCGATCGCTATCCCGACGCGATGACCGAGGAAATGCGCGACATCCTGACCCGGCAGCGGCTGGCCCAACCGCCTCGGGCCGGCGGAATGTCAGCCTGCTGAGCGGAACCCGACCGCGCCCGCGGCCGGCCGGCGCGTCCCGCGCATGCCGCCGGCTGCCGGCATGGCAGGGTGCGGCGTATGTCGGGATTCTCCGGTCGGTCCCGCCGCCTGCGCGGCGGCAGGGTTTTCGGGGCGGCGCTGTTCGGTGGCGCCGTGCTGCTGGCCGCGTGCAGCGGTCCGCAGGCCGTGCTCCAGCAGGCCTCGTCGCAGGTGTCCGCGGCCTCGGCGGCCCCGGCTCCGGAGGGTGACGCGCAGCCCAGTTCATCCGGCGCCGACCTACCTTCCGGGGCCGATCTCACGGGCGTTCCGTCCCGATCACCGTCGGATGCTGCGTCCGCGTCGGCGGCGTCCGGAACCCCTGCGTCCAATACCTCCGGGGACGGTGAGTTCACCATCGCCTTCGCCGGTGACGTGCAATTCGCCGAACGGACCGCCGACCGGCTTGCGGCCGATCCGTCGACCGCCTTCGGAGTCGCCGCGCCCGGCCTCGCGGCGGCGGACCTGACCGTGGTCAACCTGGAGACGGCGATCACCACCACCGGCGAGCCTGAGGCGAAATCCTTCACCTTCCGAGCCCCGCCGTCCGCGTTCGACGCCCTGCGCGACGCGGGCGTCGACGTCGCATCGATGGCCAACAACCACGGCGCGGACTACGGCGCGGTGGGAGTGCAGGACAGCCTGGCCGCGATCGCGGGTTCCGGGTTCCCGGTCATCGGGTTCGGCAAGGATGCGGCAGCGGCATACGCGCCGTTGCACCGGAGCATCAATGGGGTGGATGTCGCGATCGTCGCGGCCAGCCAGGTGCGGGACCACACCCTGGAGAACTTCTCGGCCGGTGCGACGTCACCGGGCATCGCCAACGCGTTCGACCCGACGGTGATCGAGAACGTCAAGGCCGCGGTGGCGGGTGGGTCGACCGTGGTGGTGTTCCTGCACTGGGGCACCGAATACGAGGGGTGCCCGAACAGCGACCAGGAGCAGTTGGCCGACGAGCTCGCTGCCGCGGGAGCCACCGCCGTGATCGGCACCCACGCGCACGTGCTGCAGGGCGCGGGCTGGCGGCCGGACGGCGTCTACGTCGCTTACGGGTTGGGGAACTACCTGTGGTGGCGTTCCTTCGGGAACGACCAGGACGACAACGGTGTGCTGACCTTGACGTTCCGGGCGGGCAACGTTGTCGGGGCCACGGTGGTCGGGGCGACGTTCGCCCCCTCCCACCTGGACGACACCGGGGTGCCGGTCCCGGCCACCGGCGCGGAGGCCGATCGGATCACCGCGCAGTGGGAGCAGGTCCGGCGGTGCGCCGACCTCGCTGCTGCGCCTCCCGGGTGAACCGTCGGGTGCGCAGCTGACTACGGTTCGATGACAGTCGTCCGCGCCGATCGCGGCTGACCGGACGGGATACGTTTGACCGTCAGCGAATTCCGATTCCGCCCTTGCGAGTCCCGCGATGAGCCGGCGACGCCGGTGCCGGAGAGGAGGCGCGGCACGATGACCCCCGATCCAGTTCTGCCGGCGGCGCGCACCGCCGTCGTCACCGGCGCCGGATCGCCCCGCGGGATCGGACGCGCCACCGCAAGCCGGTTGGCCCGTGACGGCTGGGCCGTCGGGATCCTGGACGTCGACGGCGCCGCCGCGCAGCGGGTGGCGGAGCAGGTCGTCCAGGCCTACGGGGTACCGGCGCTGGGCGTTCGCGCGGACATTTCCGACGAGGCATCGGTGGACACCGCCGTCGCCGCGGTGGAATCGGCGTTGCCGCCGGTCATCGGGCTGGTCAACGTCGCCGGCGTCAGTTCGCCGGTGCCGTTCCTGGAGGTGACGCCGGCCGAGTGGGATCGGGTGTTCGACGTGAACATGCGAGGCACGTTCCTGGTGACCAGACGGGTCGTTCCGGCGATGATCGACGCCGGCGTCGGGCGGATCGTCAGCATCTCCTCGATCTCCGCCCAGCGCGGTGGCGGCACTTATTCGAAGGTGCCCTACAGCGCGTCCAAGGCCGCGGTGATCGGCTTCACCCGGGCGCTCGCCCGTGAGCTCGGCCCGCACAAGATCACCGTCAACTGCGTCGCTCCGGGGCCGATCGACACCGACATCATGGGTGGCACGCTGACCGAGGAACGGAAGGCGCAGATGAGCGCCGACGTTCTGCTCGGCCGGGTGGGCACCGTCGACGACGTCGCGGCACTGCTGGCCTTCCTGCTGAGCCAGGAGGCCGGGTATATCACCGCTGCGACCTACGACATCAACGGTGGTTTGCAGATCTCCTGACCCTCGCGGCCCGGGTACGCAGGAGCTCGACGGTCATTCCGGGTCGACGATCGGCCCGGAATGTGACAGGTCGGGGCTTCACCTGTGCGGCGACGTGCCCTGCTGCGATCGGGATGACACCGTGACCGCAGCACGATCGCCACTGACCATCGGACTGCGGTGGATCGGGTGGGTCTTTCAAACACGGAGAACTGATGAACCGCTACGACCGGTGGGTGGCCGCGACCACCCGAAGCCTCGACATCCTGGCGATCGTGTTCCTGGCTGACTTCTTGCTCAACTGGTTCCTCGCACCGGAGGCGCCGTGGTGGCAGTTGACCTTCAGCGTGGTCGCTTGGGGGGTGTGGGCTGCCTTCGCGATCGACTATGTGGTCCGGCTGTACCTGCACCCAAACCGCTGGCACTTCGTCCGGACCCATCTGCTGGACCTGGTGATGGTCTTGCTGCCCATGCTGCGGCTGTTGCGGGTGGGCCTGCTGCTGATCAAGGCCTTCCGGTCGGTCTCCACCGAGCAGATCGCCGGCTCCCTGATCGGGATCGTCGCCGTCATCTTCGTGGTCGCGGCCCTGCTGGAGTGGAAGGTGGAGCACGACGCGCCCGGCGCCAACATCACCACCGTCGGGCTGGCCTTCTGGTGGGCGATCGTCACCACCACGACCGTCGGCTACGGCGACACCTACCCGGTGACGGTCGTTGGCAGGTTCATCGGCGCGCTGGTGATGATCGTCGGCATCGGCCTGATCGGCACCGTGTCCGCGACCATCGCGGCCTGGTTCGTCGCGCACAAGAAGCTACCCGTGAGGACCCGGCGCAAGGCGGCGGAGTCCTCGCCCCCGGCTCCCGGAGCGGCACCCGAGGACCCGGTCGCGACGGCCGGCGCGGTCGCGACCACCGGCGCGGTCGCGACCGGCGGCGCGCTGGATGGCGCGACACTGGACCGGACCGTCGCCGCGCTGACCAGCCAGTTGGACTCATTGGCTGCGCAGCAGGAGCAGCTGCGCCAGCTGTTGGACGAGCTGACCACCGCGCGTTCCGGTTCGGCCGGTCCCTGACGGCCCAGCGGGCTTTGCTGGAAATGATGCGCCGATACCCTGATGCGGTGCGCACCACAGTGCAGATCGACGACGACGTCCTCCAGGCGGCTCGGCAGATCGCGGCAGTCGGACGGCCGGTCGCTCGGCCGGGTCATCTGCGACCTCGCCCGGCGCGCCCTGATGCCGGCAACGGTCCGGTCGGGCGGTGGCTTTCTGACCTTCGACGTCGGGTCCGACGCCCCACCGATCACGCCGGAGCACGTCGCCGGTGATCGGCTCGCGCTCCTCGACGTGAACGTCCTGGTGGCCCTGGCGTGGCCGAACCAGGGAATCGGGATCCCGGGTTGATCGCGATTCCCGCTCGATCGCGGGTGGCTCCGCGGCCTCGGCATCGTGACATTCTGGGAATCACGGCACCGGATGAGCCCCGCGCCGTACGGCGCTGGGCGTACCGGGGGATGATGGTCGCCGCCGAGGCCACGTCGCCTGCCGTCGCGGCAGACTGTGTCGAGCGGCGGAACCAGGGGCGCACCAATTTGCGATGAACGACCCAGCGATGAACGACCCAGCGATGAACACAGCCAGGAAAGAGTCCCCATGACGAGGCAGACGGCGGCGAAGCCGGTCCAGACCCTGACGGATGTCGTCATCCGGTTCGCCGGCGACTCCGGGGACGGTATGCAGCTCACCGGTGACCGGTTCACCGTAGAGACCGCCGCATTCGGGAACAGTCTGTCCACACTCCCGGATTTCCCGGCCGAGATTCGCGCCCCCGCCGGCACGATGCCCGGGGTGTCGGCGTTCCAGGTGCACTTTGCCGACCATTCGGTGGTCACTCCGGGCGACGCCCCCACGGTGCTGGTGGCGATGAACCCGGCGGCTCTGAAGGCCAACATCGGCGACCTGCCGCGCGGCGGCATCGTCATCGTGGACACCGACGAGTTCACCAAGCGCAACCTGGCCAAGGTCGGGTACGCGGCGAGCCCGATCGATGACGGCAGCCTGTCGGAGTACCAGGTGCACGCCGTGCAGATCACCTCGATGACGGTGGAGGCGGTCAGCAAGATCG
This sequence comes from Mycobacteriales bacterium, assembly GCA_038322925.1. Classification (GTDB taxonomy): domain Bacteria; phylum Actinomycetota; class Actinomycetes; order Mycobacteriales; family Nakamurellaceae; genus Nakamurella. The sequence continues at coordinate 14,557 of JBBQGJ010000012.1, read as the reverse complement.
GCCTGAGCCGCAAGGACGCCGAGCGCGCCAAGAACATGTTCGCGCTCGGCCTGCTCTCCTGGCTCTACCACCGGCCGCTGGAGGGCACCCGGCAATTCCTGGAGACCAAGTTCGCCGGCAAGCGGGAGGTGCTGCGGGCCAACCTGGTCGCGCTGGAAACGGGTTGGTCGTTCGGCGAGACCACAGAGGGTTTCGCCGTCAACTACGAGGTGAAACCGGCGGCGCTGCCGCCCGGTCGCTACCGGACCATCCGCGGGAACCAGGCATTGGCATACGGACTGGTGGCCGCGTCCGAGCGGTCCGGGCTGCCGCTGTTCCTGGGTTCCTACCCGATCACGCCGGCCTCCGACATCCTGCACGAGCTCAGTGCGCTGAAGAACTTCGCCGTGCGGACCTTCCAGGCCGAGGACGAGATCGCCGGTGTCGCGGCCGCGCTCGGCGCCTCCTACGGGGGCAGCCTCGGGGTGACCACCACCTCCGGCCCGGGCATCGCGCTGAAGGCGGAGACCATTGGCTTGGCCGTCGCGCTGGAACTGCCGCTGGTGATCGTCGACGTGCAGCGCGGGGGGCCGTCCACCGGTCTGCCCACCAAGACCGAGCAGGCCGACCTGCTGCAGGTGATGTTCGGCAGGAACGGGGAAGCCCCGGTGCCGGTCATCGCCGCCCGGTCCGCCTCCGATTGCTTCGACATCGCGCTGGAAGCGGTGCGGATCGCGACGACGTACCGCACGCCGGTGTTCCTGCTGTCCGACGGGTACCTGGCGAACGGATCGGAACCCTGGCTGATCCCGACAGTGGAATCGCTGCCCGACCTGCGAGTGGCGTTCGCGACGGCGACCAACCACGTGGTGGATGACGCGACTGGTGAGTCCGATTTTTGGCCCTACCTGCGCGACCCGGACACCCTGACCCGGCCGTGGGCGATTCCCGGGACGGCCGGCCTGGAACACCGGATCGGCGGCATCGAGAAGAAGGACGGCTCGGGCGTCATCTCCTACGACCCGGCCAACCACGACCACATGGTGCGCACCCGTGCCGCGAAGATCGCCGGGATCGATGTGCCTCCGCTCGAGTTGGACGATCCGACCGGGGACGCCGAGGTGCTGGTGCTCGGCTGGGGCTCCTCGTTCGGACCGATCACCGGTGCGGTCCGCAACCTGCGGTCCGAGGGGGTGCGGATTGCCCAGGCGCATCTGCGCTACCTCAACCCGATGCCGGCGAACACCGAAGACGTGCTGCGGGCCTACCGGCGGGTGGTGGTGCCGGAGATGAACCTCGGCCAACTCGCCCTGCTGATCAGGGGGCTGTTCCTCATCGACGCGATCGGGGTGAACCAGGTGCGTGGCCTGCCGTTCCGGGTTGCCGAGCTGATGACCGCCATCCGGTCGGTGATCGACGGGACCGAGCGGCGGACCGTCGTCGGAACCGCGGGCCGGTACGGCACCGCAGTGACCACCACGCCCAACGGCGTCCCGAGCATCCAGGTGGGGGCCGACAATCCCGCCCAGGACGCCGCCCACGACGCCGCCGCCCAGCCGTTCGACACCGAGCACGAGGTCGAACTCCTTGCGGCCGAGTCCCCGCCGGACGAGAAAGCACCACCGCGTGACGCCGCGAGCCAGGGGCCGACCGCCACCACGAGTGCAAACGGAGCCTACCGATGACCGACCAGGCGCCCGCCACCCCGCCCGCCACCCCGCCCGCCACCCCGCCCGCCACCCCGCCCGCCGGCCCGCCCGTCGCGCGCCCGGAACGCCGGCCGCGCCCTCCGGCGGTGTCACTTGCCGGTGCACGGGCGCTGCGACTGATCCCGAAAACCGCTGTGCCGCAAGCCGCGAAGGACTTCAAGTCCGATCAGGAGGTGCGCTGGTGCCCCGGCTGCGGGGACTATGCGATCCTCGCTGCCGTGCAGGGCTTCATGCCGCAACTCGGGGTGAAGAAGGAGAACATCGTCTTCATCTCGGGGATCGGCTGCGCGGCCCGATTCCCGTACTACATGAACACCTTCGGCATGCACTCCATCCACGGACGGGCCCCGGCGATCGCCACCGGGCTGGCGTCCACGAGGCCGGACCTGTCGGTCTGGGTCGTCACCGGCGACGGCGACGCCCTGTCCATCGGGGGGAACCACCTGATCCATGCGTTGCGGCGCAACGTGAATCTGAAGATTCTGCTGTTCAACAACAGGATCTACGGGTTGACCAAGGGTCAGTACTCGCCGACCTCCGAGGTCGGCAAGATGACCAAATCGACGCCGTTCGGCTCGCTGGACACCCCGTTCAACCCGGTGTCCGTGGCACTGGGCGCCGAGGCCAGTTTCGTGGCGAGGACCATCGATTCCGACCGCCATCACCTGACGTCGGTGCTGCAGGCCGCCGCGCAGCACCCGGGCACCGCCTTGGTGGAGATCTACCAGAACTGCAACATCTTCAACGACAACGCCTTTGAGCCGCTGAAGGATGCGGCCAGCAAGGACGAGGTGACGATCCGGCTGGAACACGGCAGGCCGATCCGGTTCGGCATCGGCGGGCACCGCGGGGTGATCCGTGACACCGCGGGACATCTGAAGGTGGTGGACGTCGACCAGGTGGGCGAGGACGCCCTGCTGGTGCATGACGCGCACGACGAGGACCCCTCGATCGCCTTTGCGCTGTCACGGTTGTCGCATCCCGAGACGCTGGACAACACACCCATCGGAGTCTTCCGCGACGTACGGCGGCCCAGCTACGAATCCGCGATGAGCGCGCAGATCGAGACCGCCATCGCGCGCCGGGGACTGGGTGACCTGCAGAACCTGCTCCTAGGAAAGGACACCTGGATCGTCCGGTAGCCCGAGTCGTCGGATCGCACCGAACCCCGGTGACGGTCCCCGAACAACGGCCTGGTTCCCGAACGGGGGGATCGGGGACCAACGGCCCTGGTGGCTCCGATCCGCCGCGCCGACAGTGCTGGGCGGGCACTGGGCGCTGCTGGGTGCGCCAGGGACTGCGCCAGGGACTGCACCCGGCGCTGAGGGACGGGCGTGAGGAACATCAGGGCACGGAGGTCCGTGGTGGACCCACCCTGCGCCGAACCGAGTTGCCGGCACCAGCCGGCCGGGGATTTGCCGGCGCAGCCGGGCCGCCCCGGGCCGCCCCCGGTGAATTGGTCCGGTGAATTGGTCCGGTGAATTGGTCCGGCGGGGCGGGCGAGCGTTGCCGTCTGCTGGTGGCAACCGGGCATCGGCAGCCGTCACGACGGTGCACGTACTGGTCACTTCGCTGGTGAGTGCAGGCACCCCGGAAGGGTCGCAGGGGGCGAACCGGCGCATACCCTGAGGGTCATGTCGGCGTGCGACCTCCATTCAGGCGGTGAGGTGTGTCCGCAGAGCTGGTGGAATTGATCCGTGGGGAGCTTCGGGAGCACGCGGACCCGCACCGCGCTCATGGGATGCACGCCTACATGAAATCGTCGATGCCCTGTCTCGGGGTCCCGGTCCCGACCGTCCGCAGGCTGGCCCGCGCGGCTGCGGTCCGGTATCCGCCCGGCGACCTGGACGATCTGCGGCAGAGCGCCGCCGCCCTGTGGCGGAGCGCCGAGTACCGCGAGGAGCGTTATGCCGCAACGGAACTGACCGGCCTGCGGATGGCGACCGGGCGGTTGGAGTTCATGGATCTCTGGCGGGAGATGATCGTCACCGGCGCCTGGTGGGACCACGTCGACGCGGTGGCGCACCGGATCGGGGCCCTGCTGCTGGCGCACCGCGACCACATGACGCCACTGATCCGCGACTGGGCGCGGGACCCCGACCGCTGGCTGCGCCGGTCGAGCATCATCTGCCAGCTCAGACTGAAGTCAAGGACCGACGTGTCGCTGCTGCAGGAGGTGATCACGGTCAACGCTGCCGACCCGGAGTTCTTCGTGCGCAAGGCGATCGGCTGGGCGTTGCGGGATTACGCGCGCACCGATCCGGATTGGGTGCGGGCCCTTGTCGCCGATCAGGTCGCGGTGCTCAGCCCGTTGTCGCGGCGGGAGGCGCTCAAACACCTGATGTGAACCATGCCAAGTCGTTCCACCATCGCCCGCGGGACGTTCAGCGTCCGGTCCCCCGACGCCGGCCCCTTCGCCGGTCAGATTCCACGCCGAGCGGCCGCTGACGGGTGTCCCGGTGACGGTCCACTGGTGATGTTGGTGCACCGGGTGAAGACCCTGCGGGGTGATCCGGGGCGATCCCCCGGTGGCGGTCGTCACCAATTCCCACCACGCTGAGAGGCACTACCCCCGTCGGACTGGAGAGAACGCCCATGCAGGTCGAACTTCGTCACAGCCCGTCGTACGCCGTAGCCCGACTGCACCTCGCGCCCGGCGAGCAGTTCCTGGGTGAAAGTGGCGTGATGGTGATGCAGTCGTTCGGCGTCACGGTGTCGTCGCAGATGCAGGGCGGCTTCATGAAGGCGCTCAAGCGCTCCGCGTTGGGCGGTGAATCGTTCTTCGTCTCGACGTTCACCGGTCACGCGTCCGCACCGACCTGGGTGGACGTCGCTGCTCGTCTGCCCGGCGACGCCACCGTGATCGACTGCACCCCGGAGCGCGGCGTCGTGTTGACCCGCGGCTCCTGGCTGGCCAGAGAGATGGGGATCAACCTGGACACGAAGTGGGGCAGCGGTGCGTTGCTGGTCGGCGGTGAGGGCGGTTTCGTCGTGCATTGCACGGGACTGGGCAAGGTGATCGCCGGCACGTTCGGCGCGCTCGACGTGATCGAACTGCCGCCCGGTCAGGGGTTCACCATCGATACCGGCCATCTGGTTGCCTACGACGACGGGATGCAGGTGAACGTCCGCAAGGTGGCCAAGGGATGGATCCAAACCGGCAAGAGCGGTGAGGGTTTCGTCATGGACATCCAGGGACCGGGCAGGGTCTGGACGCAATCCCGCAACCCGGGCGCGCTGGTCGATTGGCTCACCACGGTGCTGCCGTTCAGCCGGAGTTGATCCGGCTCCGACCAGCCCCCGGGGTGCCGGGTGACCAGCAAGTCCGCCGCGCCCGGGCGGGTCGTACTGGCAGAATGCCGGGCATGTCGCTGCGGCCGGGTGAAGTCTTTGCCGGCTACACCGTCGGACGGGAACTCGGTTCCGGCGGCATGGGTTCGGTCTACCTGGCCGGGCATCCCCGGCTGCCGCGGTACGACGCGCTCAAATTACTGCGGGCGGAATTGTGCGACGACCCGGCTTTCGTCGGGCGTTTCGAACAGGAGGCCGACACCGTCGCCCAACTGGACCACCCGAACATCGTGGCGGTGCACGATCGCGGTTCGCAGGACGGCCAGCTGTGGATCAGCATGCGGTACATCGACGGCACCAACGCCGAAAAGGCGTTGGCGGACTACCACTCCGGTATGCCGCCGGAGCGCGCCGTGCGCATCGTCAGCAAGGTGGCCTCCGCCCTTGACTACGCGCACCGCTGTGACCTCCTGCACCGAGATGTCAAGCCCGCCAACATCTTGCTGGCCAGCGGGTCCGACGACGACGACGACGAGACCGAGCGGGTCTTCCTCTCCGACTTCGGGGTGGCCAAGTCGATCGGGGTTGCGGCCGAGCGGGAGGCGGCGCTGACCAGCCCGGGCGGCGTGGTGGCCACCCTGGATTACGCGTCGCCGGAACAGATCAAGGGCCAGCCGCTCGATCACCGATCTACAAGCTGCTCACCGGAAGCGTGCCCTACCCGGGAGAGTCGGTCGCTGCCCGGGTGTACGGCCATCTCAACAATCCGCCGCCCGCACCCAGCGCCAGGGCGCCGTCGGTGCCTCAGGGATTCGATGACGTCGTGGCGACTGCGATGGCCAAGGAACCCGCTGATCTCTATCCGACCTGCCGCGCGCTGGCCGCCGCGGCCCGCGGGCCCTGGCCACCGCACCCGGTGGTCCCGGCCGGCCCGCCGACCCGGACGAGGGCTTACCGACCACCCTGACAGCGGCAGGCGCCGTCGCTGGACTCGCTGCGGCGGGCCCAGCGGGTCCGGATACCGGCGAGCGGCCGGCCACCCCGCGGCGGACAGCGGCGATCCTGGCTGTGGTCGGTACCGTGCTGGCGGCCGGTGTGGTCACGGCGTTCGTGGTACGCGGCGGCGGAACGGCGGGAACGGCTACCATCGGCGCCACCTCGCAGGGCCAGGAATCGCCGCCGGCCAGGGACTCGGCGACGTCATCAATTCCGAGCTCGTCGACCCTGTCGAGTCCGGCGCCGACCGGCGCGGCCACCCCGGTTCCCGGCCTGCCGCATTCCGACCCGATCGGTGATCAGGTCTTGTTGGCCAACCGGACGGCGAACGGGGCCGAGGGCCTTTTCCAGGTCGACACGGCCAGCGGCCAGGTCGGGCAGCCGCTGCTGTCGGGCGCTCCCGGACCCCAGTACCCTGTCCTCTCGCAGGACCGCGGCTCGGTCATCTACGTCCAGGCGGGGGCCAACACTTTGCGCACCGCGGCCGTCGACGGAACCGGGGACCGCTTCTTGTTCGACACCCCGCCCGCCAATTGCCAGAACTACCACCGGCCGGCGTGGAATCCCGTCGATCAATCCGAACTCGCCCTGCTGTGTACGACGAGCGGCGGGTCGTTGACGCTCAATCTGGTGGGGGTGGACGGTCGGGTGCGCGACCCGGTGGCCACCGGGCTCGCCACTGTCGACGATGTCGCCTTCTCGCCGGACGGAAAGTCGCTCGCCTATTGGGGTTCGGACAGCCAGGGCGCCGGTGGCGGGCGAATCTACGTGCAATCCGTGGACGGCGGTGAGCCCACCCCGATCACCGACCCGGGCGCCGGGAACGACGCTGACCCGGTGTTCTCACCGGACGGATCGAACATCGTCTTCCGGCGGGTCGGCACCGACGCGGCCGGCGGCCCGATCGCCCACCTCTACGTGGTCAACGCGGACGGTTCCGGTGAGCCGACCCCCCTGACCGACGGCAGCAGCGTGGACCAGGACCCCATCTACTCCCCGGACGGAACCGAGGTCGCGTTCAAGAGCAGCCGACAGAACTCCGCCGGCACCAACGACGATCAGATCTGGGTGGTGCCGGTCAACGGCTCGGCGACGCCCAGGGAACTCGGTGTGGGCGCGCCCGGCGTCGCCGACGGCGCACCGGCCTGGGGTCATCGCTGAGCGTCCGGCGGGCTACAGGCGTTCCACGATGACGGCGTTGGCCTGGCCGCCGCCCTCGCACATCGCCTGCAGCCCATACCTGATGCCGGTCGCGCGCAGATGGTGAACCACGGCGGTCATCGCTCGCGCGCCGGAGGCCCCGAGCGGATGGCCAAGGGCGATCGCGCCACCGTTCGGGTTCAGCGCTTTCTCCACGCCGGCGTCGCCACCGGCGATATCGGCCAGCCAGGCCAGCGGCACGGATGCGAACGCCTCATTCACTTCGAAGATGCCGATCTCGTCGAGCCGTAATCCGCTGCGCGCCAGTACCTTTCGGGTGGCCGGCAGCGGGGCGGTCAGCATGATCACCGGGTCGTCGGCGGCCAGCACCGCGGTGTGGATGCGGGCCAGCGGCCGAAGCCCCAGCTGCGCAGCGCGTTCCGAGGTCGTCATCAGCAGAGCCGCTGAGCCGTCGGAGATCTGACTCGAGTTACCGGCGGTGACAACCCCGTCGTCGGCGAACGCCGGGCGCAGCGCGCCGAGCGCTTCCAGAGTGCCGCCGCGCCGTACCCCTTCATCCATCGAGACCGCGGCGCCCCCGGTCAAAGAGCCTGGCACCGGCACGATCTGATCCGCCGTCAGACCCGCATCCTGTGCGGCGGCAGCTTTCTCGTGGGACGCCAGGCTGTACTCGTCAAGCTGTCTGCGGGTCAGGTTCCACCGCTTGGCGACCATTTCCGCGCCGACGCCCTGGTGCGGGATGACGTCGCCGTACCGCGCCTTCCAGCCAAGGGCGGTGAACGGACTGCCGCCGGAGGACAGCGTGCTGCCCATCGGGATGCGCGACATGGACTCCACGCCGCCGGCAACGACAACGTCGTACTGCCCGGCGATCAACCCCGCCGCGGCGAAATGGAGTGCCTGCTGGGAGGAACCGCACTGCCGGTCGACGGTCACTCCGGGCACCGAGGTCGGCCAACCCGCGGCCAGCACGGCGCTGCGGGCGATATCCATGGTTTGCTCGCCGATTTGCGAGACACAACCCCAGATCACGTCGTCGACCAGGGCCGGATCCAAGCCGGTGCGCTCCGTCAACGCCCGGAGCACGTGCGCCGACAGGTCGATCGGGTGGACGCCGGACAACGATCCGTTGCGTTTGGTGACCGGTGTTCGAACGGCCTCGACAATGACCGCGTCGCGCATGGTGGTGCCTCCTAGCACGGGAACCCGACGGTGCGGGGGACTCTCGGGCGCCCGGCTCCGGCGCCGCTCTTCCCAGCGTACGAGGCCGTCGGGATCGATACGCCCGTGGCACTGTTCACCATCGGGCGGTGATCGCCTGTTTCGCCAGTGCGCTGACCGACTCCCGGCCGACGGCCGGCGACACCAACTCGATGGACTGCACGCAGAGCGCGCCGTTGGCTGATGCCCAACGCAGGGACTCCGCCAGCGGTCTGCCGTCGAGCTTGGCCGCCAGCAGGCCGGCCACGAAGGCGTCGCCGGCTCCGTTCGTATCGACCGCTTCTTCGACGGCGACCGCGTCGACCCCCCACCGGCCTTCTGTCCGGGAGTACGCCCGCGCGCCCTGGCTTCCGAGCGTGCACACCGCCAGGTCGGTTCCGCTGTTCACGCATCCGGCGAGAAACGCATCCGGGTCGGTGAGCCGGTCGGCGCTGACCACCAGTACGTCGGCAGCGTCGATGAACGGCCGATGGAAGTCGGCACGTCCGTCGTAGTCGTGGATGTCGCACCAGATCTGGCACCCCGCGGCCGCTGCTGCGCTGAGCACGGGGACGGACCAGGTGGCCAGGTCGATGACCGCGATGTCGGCCCGATCGAGCGCGTCCAGCAGGCCGACCGGGAGTTCCGGCGGGGGTCCGGTGAGGTCGAGGTAGATCGACACCCGCTCGCCGGCGGCCGACATCAGGTTCAGGTGGTGCTCGGATGGCCCGTCCACCACGTCCGGGAGCAGTTGCAATCGTGGGTGCGCCAGGGCCGCGCCGATGCCTGCCGCGTCCGGGTCGGACCCAAGCACTGTCCGCAGGGTGGTGGGCACGCCGAGCCTGGCCAGGTTCAGTGCCTTCCCCGCCGACGTCCCGCCAAGTCCCCAGCGGTGCCCGCTGGCGAACTGCATGTGCGGGCGCGGCTCGGGCAGCACCTCCAGGTCGACCAGCATGTTCCAGCTGGCAGGGCCGTTCACCAGCACGCTTGTCATCCCCTCAGTCAAACACCCCCGCCGCGCCCCGCGCCGCGTCCACCCGTGCCGCGACCACCCCCGCCGCCGCGCCCTCCCGTGGCGCGGATCAACATCGACAGCGCGGCCGAAAAAGGCGACTCCAGCCCCACCGATCCCATAACCCCAACGATCATGCGCGCTCGGGAAGTTGATCCGCGCCGAGAACGGGGCGCCGAGAACCGTCAGGTCCCGCTCACCGGTCGCGCAGCCGGGTGACGAACTTCAATCCCGACCAGGTGGCATCGATCGCCGCGACTTTGACGTCGACCTGACCGTGGGCCAAGCCGTAGTCGCGCACGGCGTTCTCGTTCAGATCCGTCTGCAGCCCGGACGCCCGCTTCGGCCAGCAGACCCAGATCATCCCGGCAGTGGTGTGCCGCGCAGCGGCCGCCTCGAACTGCCGGTGCAGGGTGGCGGTATCAAGGCAGAAGAGCAGCACCACGTCGTACGGCTCGCGTCCCGCGCGGCGGTGAAACGGTGCGCCGGGGTCGAATCCCTCCGGTGCGTTGATCACCAGCACGCGTGAGTCCGGGGTCACCCCCAGCTTGCGCGGCAGCGGTGTGCCCGAATAGCCCGCGGTCATCGCAACAGTGTGACCGAAGCACGATGCCGCCGGCAGCTTTCGCCGAACAGGGTCTGGACCGCCGAACAGGGTCTGGACCGAACTGCCATGCTTGACCGGCGTGGCACGCCGAAGACCGGGCTACCGCGCGCCGACTCCACCTTGGGGCGCCGCCAGCAGGAACACCAGCGGTCGCCCAGATCAGCAGAGAATGCGGGGACACATGGCCGACGACCAGGTCCAGCAGCCCGTACTCGTCATCATGGGCGTCTCGGGATCCGGAAAGTCCACCGTGGCAGGCATTCTCGCCGGCCAACTGGGCTGGGATCTGGAGGAGGGCGACGACCTGCACCCGCCCGCGAACGTCGCGAAAATGCACTCCGGGATTCCGCTCACCGACGAGGACCGCTGGCCCTGGCTGGAGTCGGTGGCCGCCTGGATCCGCGAGCACACCTCCGCGGGGCTGCCGGGAATCATCACCTGCTCGGCGCTGAAAAGGATCTACCGCGACCGGATGCGCGGCGACCACGTCGTGTTCGTGCACCTGGCGGGCGACAAGGACGTCATCGAGCGGCGGCTGTCCGCCCGGCTGGACCATTTCATGCCGACCACCCTGCTCGACTCCCAGATCGACACGCTGGAACCTCCCGGACCCGACGAGAGCACCCTGGTGGTGAACCTCGGGCGCCGGCCCGCGGAACTGGCCGCCGAGATCATCGACCGACTCGGCCTGACGGCACAGCCGGGTTCGTCCACGTTGGGGTCCGGTCATCCCGGCGCCTCGTCGGCGCCGCCGCCGGGTGACCTGCAGACGGCGCCGGATGCGCCGCCCGAACGGTGACCCTTGGTTGCTCACGGCCATGCAGGCATAGTGCTGGCATAACGCCCCTATCATGTCTGCATGGCCGCCATCACGACTCGGGACGTCCCGCCCGCACGTGCATGACGCGCTGACCGCGGCAGCGAGACGCCAGGGCCAGTCTCTTCAGCAGTACGTACTGGCCGTCCTGGAGCGCGAAGCCAGGTTCGCCGCGAACAGGGAGTTGCTGGCGATCGACCCGATCGGCGACGGAGTACCCCTGCCGGCAATCGTCACGGAGTTACGCACGGGTCGCGACGGCCCGGCGGCATCGTGATCGTGGCGTCGGCGGTGATCGTCCGTCGTGATCATCGTTGATGCGTCCGTCGTCGTCGCAGTGCTCGTGGGTGAGCATGGAAGTGCCGGGCGAGCCCGGGAGGCCCTGGGTCGCGATCTCGATTGGGCGGCACCGAGCCATCAGCCCGCGGAAGTGGTCGACGCCCTGCGACGGCTGACCCGAGGGTCATTGACGCCCGAGAATGGTGACGCCGCGTTCGCCCGGTTCCGGTCCATGGTCATCTTGAGCTTGCCGTTGGAAGGGCAAGTCCTGCAGAGGATATGGGAGCTGCGCGACAACGCCACACCGTACGACGCTGGGTACCTCGCGTGGGCGGAGGCACTGGAGGTGCCGGTGCTGACGGCGGACGCAAAGCTGGTGGGGATTCCTTCGGTGAGCTGTGAGGTGCGGGTACTGGGTTGATCGGCCCCAGATCATCGAAGCAGGGATCGGCCGGACTCAGGTATCGGCCTCGATGATCGCCTCGATCCCGGAGTCGTCGACCTCGTGCCCGACCCACTCGGACACCGTCTCGTCGAGCGCGGCCCGGACCTGCTGCTGCTCCGCGGCCGGCATCGACTCGGTGGCGTCCCACCGCCGCTTGGCTTCCCACCCCAGCTCCCGCAGCCGCAGTGCCTGCTGCACCCGGGCCATCTGGGCGTCGGTGGCCGCCAGCGAGAACACCGTCCGCAGCGCTTCGGGAATGATCCTGCGGTAGTCGTGGCCGCCCTCGCCGAATACCCCGGGAGTCGGGTGCAGCGCGTTCTGCATGTCGATGAACGTGGTGAAGAAGGTCGTCACCGGCAGCCATCTGGTGCCTCGCGGGGCGCCGTGCGGCCGGGTCGCGTCCGGTCCCAACCATTCGGGTGTACGCCACAGCAGCGGGGCTTCGAACTTCGGGATGGGATCGTCACCGTTTTGCAGCAACAGGTATTTCACCAGGGCGCGTTCGGCGTCCGACAGCCCGGTCCAGTCGCGAAGATGCCTGGTCACCAGCACGCCGCCGGGCTGCAGCGTCGGCGGCTGGGTGATGTCCGTGCCATCGGTGAGTTGGTGCCGCCACACCGTCGACGCCGGCGTCCCGATCCACAGCGCGGCGTCGAGCCCGATGCCGGCCGGCCCGGAAAGCCCCTGCCCCTCGAACATCTCCTGGCTGACCTGCGATCCCAGGCTCTCCCCGAAAAGGTAGAACTTCGGCCGTTTCTCGGCCGGTATGGTCATCAGCCGCGCGATGATGCCGTTGACGACGATGCGGGTCTGGGCGGTCGCCAGATGGACCTTGCCCAGCGACAGCGCGGACGGCAGCACCGAGTACTGGATCGCCGCGGAGGCGCAGTCGCCCCTGGTCAGGTACTCCACGGTCTCGGTGGCGACGTAGTTGACGTAGCCCGACCCGGTCGGTGAGAACAGCACGAACACCGACCGGTCCAACGCCTTGGTACGGTCGATCTCGGCGAGCAGCAGCGCGGCCCTCTCGGCCGCATCCGCTGCCGATTCCAGCGACGCGTAGACCCGGATGGGTTGCTGTGCGGGCTCTCCCATCACGTGCGAGATGTCCGCCGCCGGCAGGGTCATGGACAACCAGCGCCGGCTCTCCCTGGACTGCGCGGTCCACGGGATCGCGGACCCGGGTCCGCCGGTCACCTCCGGCAGTGCCGGGGTCTGGGCGTGCGCCTGTTCCAGGCTCTCACCCGCGTGTGTCAGCTTCCCGTTGACCCACCTCAGCCCGGCCCAGCCGCCGCCGACCAGCGCGCCGAGAGCAACCGCCCGACCGGCCGTGCGGCGGTCGTTCACCGTCCCACCGAGCACGGCCGCCGCCCCGCGGGCGGCCAGCGAACTCAGCGCCGATTCGGCCAATGCCACGCCGAGCAGCGCGAGCGTCACCGCAGGCCCCATCGCGGCTGCCGTCGGCACCGACACCGACCGGCTGACGTCCTCCTCGGCGGGACCGCCCTCCACCTGGGAGCCGGCCCTGGCCTGCCCGGTCCGGGTCATCGCGTAGGACGTGCCCCAGGTGGCCACCGTGACGGCGATCGTCAGCAAGCGGCTGCCCCGCCGAGTGCCCATGAGATCCAGCAGTTCCGCCCCGATGCCGGCGACCGCGCTCGCCGACGTGGATGACGCGGCGAGCCGGAGCAGCGAGCGACGGACGGGTTCGCCGGACCGCTGTCGCAGCGCCGTCGCCGCCGACGCCCCCGCGACGGCGGCCAGTGCGTCGACGGCGACACCGCTGAGCACGCGCGACCCCGTCGATGCGGTGGCACCCGGCAATCGATCGGCGAGCGAGCGCAGGAACGAGTGCGACACCGTGCCCCAGCCGAACGCCGTCGACGAGGCGACCCCGGCAATGATCGCCTGATCGCGACTTCCGCGGGTGAGCAGGTTGGGTTGGTAGGACGTCCCGCTGGCGTGCGACCCGAGCAGGACGCCGGCCCGGGCGGAGACGTCCAACCGACCGGCCTGAACATGCGAGTGGCGCGACATGCCGCCAGCCTGCTCCGGGCCTGACCGCGCGTCATGCTCCCAACCGGATGAACGGCCTCGGTAGGCTGGAGGAGACTGGTTGCGATGTGTGGCCGGACCACACCGCGACCGGCGGTGGCGACCGCCGGACGGTGCCCTACTCTGTGGCTCGTGCGCACGCACGAACTGGTGCTGGCCAGGATCGAGCGGGACCTGTCCGCCGGGCGGCTGACCGTCGGTGGCCGACTCCCGGCCGAGCGGACGCTGGCTGCCGAACTCGGCGTCTCCCGGGCCTCGGTGCGCGAGGCGATCCGGGTCCTCGAAGCCATGGGCATCATCCGGACGAACGTCGGTTCCGGGCCCGATGCGGGCGCCGTGGTCATCGACAATCCGGCCGCCGGCATGACGTCGGGTATCCGGCTGCACGTCGCGTCCCACCATGTGCCGGTCGGTGACGTCGTGCAGTTGCGCGTCCTGCTGGAGACGTGGTCCGTCGCCAGGGTCGCTGACCTGGTGCGTACGGCCGGCAGCGACGGCGTGACCCCGCCGGATCTCGTCGGAGCCAGCGAGGTGCTCGGCCTGATGGACGAGTCATCGGTGACGATCCAGGAGTTTCACCGGCTGGACGCGGCTTTTCACGGCAGTCTGGTCGCGCTGTCCGGGAACGTGCTGGTCGCGGCCGTGATGGCCGGGCTCCGCGGTGCCATTCACGACTACGTGCTGACCGGGTCGCTGCGGCTGCCCGACTGGCCCGCGACCGCCGCCCGGCTGCGCGCCGAGCACCGCGGGATCCTCGCCGCCGTCGAGGGCGGCGCGCCCGGCGAGGCGGCCGAGCGGGTGCGTGCGCACATCGAGGGCTTTTACCGCGAGGCGGAACTCGACGGCGCCACGAGCGCCACCGCGAACGATGGGAACCGCCCAGCGGGATGACGCCCGGAGGGATGACGCCCGGAGGGATGACGCCCGGCGGGATGCCGGCCGTTGCCTACTCGGCCGCCGGGCCCGCGATGATGACCTCGAGGGTCCGGGGACCGTGTACCCCCTC
>JBBQGJ010000011.1:0-41845 GCA_038322925.1 Mycobacteriales bacterium | reverse complement strand
ATCGTCTGGATGCTCGCCCTGGCCTGGTTCGGCAGCAGGGATCCGACCACCATCGGGTACGGCGCGGTCGAGTACCAGCGCGTCATCCAGGCCACGTTCATGGTGTTCGGGGTGGCCGCCATCGCGTCCTATCTGCTCAAGTTCGACCTGCCCCGCAGCTACCTGCTGGTGATGATGCCGGTCGGCCTCGCCGCCCTGCTCGCGGCGCGGTTCGGCTGCCGGCGGTGGTTGCACCGCCAGCGTGACACCGGTCGGTACCTGTCCCGCGTCCTGGCGTTGGGCACCGTTGACACGGTGACCGAGCTGCTCCGCGACCTGCGCCGCGCCCCGCGGGCCGGGTACACCGTGATCGGCGTGTGCCTGGGTGAGCATCACACCGCCGGCGACACCGCCGGCGACACCGCCGGCGACCGGCCGCAACAGATCGACGGCGTCCCGGTGCTCGGCGACCTGGACACCGTCGCCGAGATCGTGCGGTCCTGCGGCGCCGACACCGTTGCGGTCACCTCGACCGCCGCGTTCGGCCCGTCCGAGGTCCGGCAGCTGTCCTGGGACCTGGAAGGCACCCACGCCCAGCTGATCCTGGCGCCGGCCATCACCAACATCGCCGGCGCCCGGATTCACACCCAACCGGTCGCCGGCCTTCCGCTCATCCACGTCGACCGGCCGACCTACCGCGGCGCCAACCGGATCCTGAAGCGGTCCTTCGACATCGTCGGCGGTCTGTTCCTCATCCTGGTGTTCTCGCCGGTGCTGCTCACTGTGGCCGTGGGCGTCAAGCTCACCAGCGACGGACCGGTGTTCTTTCGGCAGGATCGGGTCGGCCTGAACGGTGAACTCTTCCGGATGATCAAGTTCCGGTCGATGCAGGTGGACGCGGAGGCGCGCCTGGACAAGCTGCGGCACGAACGTCGGGACGCCGGGAACGTGGTGCTGTTCAAGCTGAAGAACGATCCGCGGGTCACACCGGTCGGCCGCCTCCTTCGGCGGTTCAGCCTCGACGAACTGCCGCAGCTGTTCAATGTCGTCGCCGGCGACATGAGCCTGGTCGGGCCACGGCCCCCGCTGAAAAGCGAAGTCGACGGCTACCAGAACCACGAACGCCGCCGACTGCTCGTCAAACCCGGCATCACCGGTCTCTGGCAGGTGTCCGGCCGATCCGACCTGAGTTGGCACGACTCGGTCCAACTGGACATGTACTACGTGGAGAACTGGTCCATCACCGGCGACGTCGTCATCCTGTGGAAAACCGCGAAAGTCGTCTTCTCCTCCGCCGGCGCCTACTGAGGGCGGGCACGGGCATAGATGGTGCCGCGCCAACGATGCATGGAAGAATCGCGTGTTCGCCGCAGGTAACACGAAGAATTGGCCGTCCGAACGCAGCAAATCAGCGCCCAGGCGGGTTCGGTGAGCAATTCTCAACGCCATGAGGTGGCCCGGTGACTATTTCGCGGTGCCGGGCCCGCCGGTCCGCCTGTCCCACCCGTGGAATTGTGAATGGTCGCCCGCATCCCACGCCTCGCGCAGCCCAGTCGTGCTCAGATCCCAATCCGGGCGGACCTCGCTGGTCGCCGCGCGCAGGTCACGCCAGAGGTCGTCGACAGACGGGCGACCCCAGAACCAGTAGCCGTTGTAGATGCTGTGAATGACCAGTCCCGGCTTGAGCACGAGGGTGTGCGGAATCATCGGGTCGTGCTCAGGGTCGGTGTACTCCTTGATGTCGAGGTCCTGCTGGATCGTCCGACCCGGGTCGGACAGGAAGGTCCAGTGGGCGCCGACCGACGCGCGGAACTCCTGCAGCGCGTGATGCTCGTCGGTCGAGATGGTGACCATCTGGGTGTAGCCCACCGCGACCTTTGACTGGAATGCCGCCAGGTCGAGGTGCTGCTGGTGCTCCTTCGGGCAGTAATGGCCGCGAGAGAGTGTGAGGATCATCGGATCTCGGCCCTGCAGCTCGCTGAGCCGGCGGACCGTGCTGGTGTGGTCGGGCAGCGCGTAGTCGGGGAACGTGCCGCCCGGGGCGATGTCGGAACGCATGTGTCAGGATCCCGAGAGGAGTTGCTGGCCGCCGTCGATGTCGTAGGTGGCTCCGGTGAGCGCCGTGTTCGTCATGATGTGCACGGCGAGCGCAGCGACTTCGGCCGGCCCGACCACCCGCCGGATGGGCAGCGAGGCGCGGAGCTGGTCCCGGCGCTTGTCCAGGTCATCGCCGAGCAGCGACGCGGACAACGGCGTGTCGACGAAGCCGGGGGCGATGAGGTTGACCCGGACCGGCGCCAATTCGAGCGCCAGGTTGGCGGTCAGGCCGGGGAGCGCTGCGGTGCCCATGCCGATGATCGCCAGGCCGGGGGCCGGCCGGCGGGCACCGGTGCCGCTCACGAACAGCAGTGTGCCGCCGGGCCGCACCGAGTTGACGGCGTGCCGGGCCACGGCGATGGGCAGCCACAGATGCTCGTCGAGAGAGCGGCGCGCCTGCTCGATGTCGATGTCGGCCAGCAGCGCGTAGTACGGCCGGCCGGCGGTGACCATCACATGGTCGATCGGGGTGGGCAGTTCCTCGAGGAAACGATCGAGAGCGTCCTGATCGGTGGCGTCGAAGGCCGCACTGCGCAGCGCGCCTACTTCGGCCGAGGCCCGATCGAGGCGGTCGGGATTGCGGCCGGTCAGAATGACGTCGGCGCCCTCGGTGCGGGCGAGCCGAGCCGTCTCGAGCCCGATGCCGGCGCTGCCGCCGATCACCACGACTGTCTGCCCGGCGAGCCCCGGTTCGCGGTGGGTGGCTGGGACGGCGTACGTGGTGCTCACGAATCCTCCAGGGGTTGCTGCTGTCGCGGCACAGCCGTCAAAGGCCGGTGCAGAACCGTGACGGCTGTGCCTACTGAGCCGGGAGTGTGGGTTCAGTGCGCGTTCGCGTGGACCGGTTGGCGGTCCGCCGTGATCTCGCTGCGCAGCGACTTGAGCGCGCTGACGAAGATCTCCGAGAAGGTGGGGAACGGTTGGATGACGTCGCGCAGCACATCCAGCGGCACCCGGGCGCGGATGGCCAGCGTGGCCTGCTGCAGCCACTCACCCGCCTCGGGTCCGAGCGCGTACGCGCCGGTCAGCCGTTGGCCGTCGCTGAGCAGCGTGAGGAAGCCGTTCGACTCCGCGTAGGCGTGGGTGTAGGTGGCAGTCTTGGCCACCTCGGACACCAGCGCGGTCGCGCTGAACCGGCCCTCGCCGGCGCCCACCGCGGCCGCCTGCGGGTCGGTGTAGACCACGTCAGGCACGGCGTCGTAATTGGCCTCGCGGGGCTCACCGAGAATGTTCGCGGCGGCCACGTCACCCTGGTATTTGCCGACATGGGTCAGCAGCCGAACCCCGGTGACGTCACCGATCGCCCACAGTCGCTCGCCGGCGCGCATGTGTGCGTCCACTCGGACGCCGTGCGCGTCGAATGTGGCGTCGGTCGTCTCCAGGCCAACCGCCGCCACCCGCGGGCGCCGGCCGGTGGCGACCAGGAGCCGGTCGCCGTGCAGCTCACGGCCGTCGTCAAGCACCAGCACGTAGTCGGGCCCGTCCCGCCGCGCGGCGGTCGCATGCACGCCGAGCAGTAGCTCGATGCCGTCGCGGCGGAGCGCCTCGCCGAGCGCCTCGCCGAGCGGCGGGGCCTCACGGGCGAGCAGATGTCCCGCGCCCTCGACGAGGGCCACCTCGCCGCCGAGGCGGCGCACGGCCTGCGCCATCTCGACGCCGACCGGCCCGCCGCCCAGGATGAGCAGGCGGCGCGGGACGGACTTCATGCCGGTCACCTCGCGGTTGGTCCAGATCCCGTCCAGCTCGCGCAGGCCGGGAATCGGCGGAATGACCGGATCCGAGCCGGTCGCGAGCACCACATGCGCTGCGGTGTAGCGCTTTGCGTCGACCTCGACCGCGCCGGGTCCGGCCAGCCGACCCGTCCCGCGGATCAGGTCGATGCCCTTGCCCGCCAGCCAGGCCTGCTGCCCGGCGTCGGAGTAGTCCGAAACCATGAAGTCCCGCCAGGCCAGTGCGGCCGCGACGTCGACTTCCGCGGTCGCCGCGACCTCTCTCGCCTCGTGCACCGCCTCACCGGGACGCAGCAGCGTCTTGGACGGGATGCACGCCCAGTACGAGCATTCGCCGCCGGCCAACTCCCGCTCCACCACCGCCACCCGGAGGCCACCGTCGGCCAGCTCGCCGGCGCAATGCTCACCCGGCGAACCGGCACCCACCACGATCACGTCGTAGTCGAGGCCGTTCATACGCCGACCGTCTGCGCGGTCCGGTCGGCCACCATGTACTGCGCATACCAGTCCGGCCAGTCCGGGTCTGCCTGCCCGGTCTCCTCCTCGTGCTTGCCGTGCGCTGCGGCTGCGCGGCGCAGCGCCTCGGACAGGTCGGCGGCTGAGTCGTAGACGGCGGGTGCCGACGTCACCCGGCCAGCCAGGCGTGTGGTGACTTCCTGGACGAACCAGGTATTGCCGTCCGGGTCGCTGAACGAGACCCACGAGCCATAGCTCTGGTGGTCCGAGGCCGGGCCGTCGACCCGCGCCGCTCTGCCGCCGTGGTGGAACACCCCGCCCGCGTCATGGAACACCCCGCTGACGTCAGCGCCTCCGCCGGCCAGCTCGGACCGGGCCGCCTCGATGTCGTTGACCACCAGCTGCAGCCCCTCCGCCGAACCGGGGGCAGCCGAGGTGACCCCGGTGCCGAAGATGACCGAGCAATCGGAGCCCGGTGGCGTCAGCTGTATGACGCGGAAATCCGTGCTGGTGGCAAAGTCGGCATCCTCCCGCCACCCGAGCGCGATGTAGAAGTTCTTGGCACGGTCCACGTCGGAGACCGGCACCACCACAACCTCCAGCTTCATGTCCACAGCCTCGGCTCCTCTCCTCCTCGATGCCGGTGGCCAGGGTCAACGCCACCGGGATTGGCCTCGCGCTAACGATCTCGCCGTTCCGGGTCGAAGTCCATCAGCCAATGGGGCATCTTTTCGTCGCGCGTCGACTGCCTCAGGGACGGCCGAAGGATGCCTCGACGTCGTCGTAGATGCGGGCCGCAACAAGCAGTCCGTCGGCACCCCTTTCGTAGACAGCGAGTCCCGCCTGCGGCGGCCGGTCGTCAGCGCCCCAACGGATGCAGTTGTATTCCAGGGCGCATCGCACACCGTCGTCGGTGACCGCCCAGCGCTGCAGGCCGATGCCGCCCGCGGTGAATTGCCCGGTGAAGAACGAGCGGAGCGCGGTGGGTGGGGTTCGGGCCCATGGGCTCGCGGACGTACCCGTCCGGCACGAAGGCGTTCACGATCGCTTCGGCGTCACCAGCGTCCAGCGCGGCCAGGTAGCGGCTGACGACATCACTGAGATGGACGGGCCCGGGCGCGAGAATCGGCGACCGCACGTGGCGCCGCCCGTCAGCCGGCCATTGGCCGCAATAGGTGCGGAAGACCACCGAGGAGTCCTCGGGGGATTCGGCGACGACAGCCACTGGCCAGTCCACGCCTTGCCCGCCGCCGTCGTCCAGGTGCGCCAGCAGTTCCACCACGGCCCGCCCACCGGTGCTGGTGGCGGCGACCGTCTCGATCCGTGCCTGGCGCTCGGCCAGCCACTGCTGGTTCTGCCGGACGAACTTGCGCAATTGCCGGTGCCCGCGGATCTCGCCGGCTCGGGGATCGAAGACCACCACCTCACCCGGCCAGACGGTCTCCAGGACGCGGACATCACAGGTGTTCAGCGCCGTGAAGTACTGCCCGACGGGGTCATCCAGGCCGGCAGCGCGCGTCTGCCTGCGCGCCAGTTCCACCGCGCTGTAGAACTCCGGAAACCACGGCATCGCACCCAACGATTCCCTCGACCGAGGGCGGCGCTGACCGGTCCGCCCTGCTGCCACATCCTGACCCCCGGCGACACATCACCTGACCCCCGGCGACACATCACGAAAGGCCCAGCCGCCGAGTAGCGGTCGGTGGATCCCGGCGCCGCAGGAAGCCGTGCGGGCATTTCGGCAGCACAAGCAGCATACTGATGCTATGCCGAAGTCCATCACCATCCGCGACGTCCCCGACGCAACCAGCGAGGAATTGGCGGCACGCGCAGCCCTCACTGGGCGCTCGCTCCAGGAGTACCTGCGGACCCTCTTGGTCGACATTGCCGGCCGGCCCGACGCCGAGGCGTGGGTGGCAAAGGTCCGCGCGCGGAAAGACGCGACCGGCAGTGCGATCAGTGTCGAGCAGGTCCTCGCTCTCCGTGACGCCGATCGCGAATGACGATCGTCGTGGATTCCTCCGTGGTGGTTGCGGCCCTACTCGATCGGGGATCGATCGGCAGATGGGCGGAGGGTGTGCTGATTTCCGGCCCCCTGTCCGCGCCGCACCTGATGCCGGTCGAGGCTGCCAACATCCTCCGACGCTCGGCATCTGCCGGCGCCATCTCGACGGACGTCGCGTCACTCGCGCACCAGGATCTGATGGCGCTGCCCGTCGAGCTGTTTCCCTACGGCTTGTGTGCATCCCGGGTCTGGGAACTGCGCTCCAACGTCACGGCCTATGACGGGTGGTACGTCGCGCTGGCCGAGATGATCGGGGCAAGGCTGGCGACGCTGGACCTCCGATTGAGCCGCGCTGCAGGGACTCGCTGCGAGTTCGCCCTACCGCCAACCGAGTAAACCTGCGCTCGTTCCGTCACCGATCGTATGTTTCGTGCTCTACCGCGTGAGCACGGCTGCATTTATCGAACAATCCGAGTAGGCACTGGGTATGGACACGACGCACCCGGCCTCGGTCGAGGACGTGCACGAGATTGCGCTGGGCATGCCATTTGTCACGGTCGACCATGGTTCGGGCGACAATCCCGTGTACCAAGTGGGCGGCAAATCGTTCATCTTCTTCCGCACACCCCGCCCGGATGCGGTCGATCCCGAGACCGGCGTCCGGTACCCGGATGTCATCGTCTTCTGGGTACCGTCCGACGAGGACAAACTCGCCCTGGTCCAGGACGAGACCAACCCGTTCTTCACCACCCCGCATTTCAACGGGCACCGATCCGTGCTGGTCCGCGCCAGCCGGATCGGTGAACTGACCAGGCAGGAATTGGCGGAGGTCATCCAGGACGCCTGGCTGTCGCGCGCCTCACCGCGCCGGGCCGCGACATGGCTGAACGCGCAGCCACCGAGCTGACCAGCACAGCGCCGGCCAAGGCAGTGGCATCTTTTTCGAATCAGGCCAGGGTGCTCTCCAGCCGTTTCGACAGCATCGCCACGAACGACGCGGGTTCCGCCAGTTCACCGCCCTCGGCCAGCAACGCCATCCCGTAGAGCAGGTGCGCGGTGTCCGCCAGCCCGGGATCGTCCGCTCGGGCCTCGTGCGCGGATTTCAGCCCGGTGACCAGCGGGTGCTGCGGGTTCAGCTCCAAGGTCCGCTTGACCTTCGGCAGTTCCTGACCCATCGCCCGGTACATCTTCTCCAGCGTCGGGGTCAGGTCTCCGGGATCGCCGACCAGCACCGCGGCGGAGTCAACGAGCCGGTGCGAGAGCCGGACCTCCTTGACGTCGTCGGCCAGGGTCGTGCCCATCCAGGTCAGCAGGTCGTCGAAGCCCTTCTTGGTGTCCTCGTCGACATCGTCGCCGCCGAGGTCGACCTCGCCCCGCGCGATCGAGACGAAGGGCTTCTCCTGGAACGATGGCACCGCGTCGACCCAGACGTCGTCCACCGGGTCGGTCAGCAGCAGCACCTCGTAGCCCTTCGCGCGGAAGGCCTCCATGTGCGGGGAGTTCTCCAGCGCCGACCGGGATTCGCCCGTCACGTAGTAGATCGAGTCCTGGCCCTCGGGCATCCGCTCCAGGTAGTCGTGCAGGGTGGTCGGCTTGTCCGCGTCGTGCGTGGAGGGGAACGAGCAGATCTCCAGGATCGCGTCCCGGTTGTCGTGGTCGGACAGCAGGCCCTCCTTGACGGCTCGTCCGAGCTCGGTCCAGAAGGTCGCGTACTGGGTCGGCTCCTTCTCCAGCATCGTCTTCACCGTCGAGAGCACCTTTTTCACCAGCCGCTTGCGGATCAACTGGATCTGCCGGTCCTGCTGCAGGATCTCCCGAGAGATGTTGAGCGACAGGTCGTTCGCGTCGACGACGCCCTTGACGAAGCGCAGGTACTCGGGGATCAGCGCCTCGCAGTCGTCCATGATGAACACCCGTTTGACGTAGAGTTGCACGCCGCGCTTGCTCTCCCGCATGAACAGGTCCATCGGCGCGTGGCTGGGCAGGAACAGCAGCGCCTGGTACTCGAAGGTGCCCTCGGCGGACAGCCGGATCGTCTCCAGCGGCGGACGCCAGTCGTGGCTGACGTGGTGGTAGAACTCGGCGTACTCCTCGTCGGAGACCTCGTTCTGCGATCGCGCCCACAGCGCCTTGCGCGAGTTGACGATGACGGGTTCGGGCGAGGTGCCGGCCGTGTCCCCTTCGTCGTCTGTGCTGTCTGTGTCGCCCGGCTTCGCGTCAGCCGCCATCCGGATGGGCCAGGTGATGAAGTCGGAGTAGCGCTTGACGATGCCGCGGACGGTCGCCGGATTCGCGAAGTCGTGCAGCTGGTCCTCGACGTCCTCGGGCTTGAGGTGCAGGGTGACCGACGTGCCCTGCGGCGCGTCCGGGGCATCGGAGACGGTGTAGGTCCCCTCGCCGTCGGACTCCCACCGCACCCCGGTGTGCGAGCCGGCCTTGCGGGTGATGAGCACGACCCGATCGGCGACCATGAAACAGGAGTAGAAGCCGACGCCGAACTGCCCGATCAGCTCCGCGGTGGCCTGCTCCGACCCACCGCCGGATTCCCGGGCCTGCCGCACCTTGCCGAGCATGTCCGCGGTGCCCGACTTGGCGATGGTGCCGATGAGGTCGATGACCTCTTCACGGGTCATCCCGATCCCGTTGTCCCGGACGGTCAGCGTGCGCGCGGCGGGGTCGGTCTCCAGCCAGATGTGCAGGTCGGAGGTGTCGGCCTCCAGCTCCTTGTCCTGGTAGGCGGCCAGCCGCAGCTTGTCCAGGGCGTCGGAGGCGTTGGAGATCAGCTCCCGGAGGAAGACGTCCTTGGTCGAGTAGATCGAATGGATCATCAGCTGCAGCAGCTGACGCGCCTCCGCCTGGAACTCGATCGTCTCGGTGGACTCGGTGGACTCGGTCGTCGTTGAAGCATCTGGAGTCACTTCGGTAGACATGTGCAAACAGCCCCTTCACACCCGCCCGGATACGTGCAGGGACACCATAGTCGGGCTCGCCGGCCGACGGTGACCGCTCGGGGCCGTCAGCGGCTTGGCGGCATCCCACCCGGCCCGCCGCCGGCGCCACCGGCCGTCGGCGTGGTGGTCGTGTCGAGCCCGACGGCGAGCTTGACGGAGTAACCGGTCGTGACATCGCCCGTCACGGTCGCGAGCTGGCTCACGCCACCGTCGTCGCCGAAGACGTTGTCGCTCTGCAGGCTGACCTGCGACAGGTTCTTCACCGACGCCTCGTAGCCGGACTGCGCGTAGACCTGCGCGCAGACGTCCTGCGGGAGCGCGACCTGAGACGTCGCGATGGCGCTGGAGGCGTCGGCGATACCGGTCTGGTCCGGATAGACCTCGAAATGGATGTGCGGCCACCGTCCGCTGTAGCAGGCCCGGAAGATGCTGGTGAACTTCACCACGCCGTTGGCGTCGGCGACCTGGACACCCCGCAGGTAGTTCTGGTCCTCGACGCCCTGCGAGTACATCGAGTACCCGCCCTCGCGGTTGCAATGCCAGACGTACACCGCCACCCCGGCGAACGGCACTCCGCCGTTCGCCAGGTCCGTGATGGTCAGTTCGAGGTTCATCGGGACACCTTCGGCAGTGCCGCTGGATTCGCCGAAGCTGGACCGGATGTCGCTGCGGACGATGCCGCTCTGCTCGAGGGCGTCGGGCCCGTTCGAACCATCGCCGGGGTAGGGCCCCGCCGTCTCGTCGGGGATCTCACCCGAGACGGCGGCCGCAGCCGCACTGCTCGACGAGCTGGCGGGTGCGGAGGAGGATGCCCCGGACGTGGTGGAGGAACCGGAAGGAGCGGAACCAGAGGTCGCAGCCGCGCTTGACGTCGGCCCGCTGACCGCGTTGCCCCCGCAGGCGGCCAGTCCGATCACACCGAGTCCGAGGGTACGCAGCATCCGCCGCCGACCCATCAGCGTATCGACGTCGAAACCGAGTCCCTGGTCGACGATCTCGTCATCGGGCCGGACAACGGGGCGACCCTCGTAGGTTGCGGGCGGGCTGTGCTGTTGGCGGTTCATCAGTCTCCTTGACGGCGCGATACTGCACCTGTTCGAATGGCTGACGAGCAGCATGCAACGGTGGTCCAAGATGGCGGCTGTTTGATTCCTGTGCCTTGACTGTTGATTCTCACGTCCCTGGGGAGCCACCGAATGTGACCGATGCGGAAACGGCGGCAGGCTGACAGAGGAAAGGTGCCGCCGCCACCCGGCCGGGGTGGCGGTCGACGTGATGACCAGGAACGGCGAAATTCGGAGCCGAGGCCGCATCCAAGGGGCACAAAATCGACCTCAGCTGCGTTACTCGATCCATAGCTCGCCACGATGCGGTTGGCAGGACGGTCAATCAGGGGCGTGGCACGACACCTGGGAGTTTCACCATGGCAACAACCGATTACGACGCTCCCCGGCGCAGCGCGGTGGAGGAAGCCGACACCGAATCGCTGGACGCGCTCACCACGGCACGTAAGGAAGCGCAGTCCCCGGACGTCGATCTGGACGAGACCGACACCGCCGAGACCATCGAGCTACCCGGCGCGGACCTGTCCGGGGAAGAACTGATCATGCCGGTGATCCCGAAGCAGGCCGACGAGTTCACCTGCGCCTCATGTTTCCTGGTGCAGCACCGCAGCCGGATCGCCACGACCGCGGGCGGGCAGACCATCTGCATCGATTGCGCCTGAGCCGGCCGCGGGTCGTCCGAACACGACCCGGCCCGGTTGGCAGGTCAGATTCGGTGCATTAGCCACTACAGTCCGTTTGGGGACTGGAGGGCAGGATGCGACAGCCATTCCGGAGAATTCGATCAGGCCGACTGCTCGTCGGCCTGGTGTCGCTCCTGCTCGCGGGCAGCGTGGTGATGGCCGCTCCGGCCATGGCCGAGCCGTCGGCCGCCGGCGCACCCGCCGCAGCACTGGAGAAACCCGAGCAACCCTCCCCGGGGGACGACAAGATCGAGAGTGATCTCGCCGCCAGCCTGGACGACAAGGGCAGCGGCGACTTCTATGTGGACTTCACCGAGCGTGCGGATCTGTCCACCGCGACAGGGATCACGGACTGGGCGGAGCGCGGTACGGCGGTGGTCAAGGCGCTCCAGGCCACCGCCGAGGCCAGTCAGGCGGAGGTGCGCACCCAGCTCGACGTCGCGCACGTCAGCTACACCAGCTTCTGGATCTCCAACACGATCCTGGTCCGCGGCGGCAGCCAGGACCTGGCCCTGGCCACGGCTCAGCAAGCGGACGTCAGGGCCCTCCGCACCCCGGAGACCTTCGAGATCCCGGAGCCGACAGCCGGTCTCGAGGCGCAGGCGGTCAATGCCGTCGAGTGGGGGATCGACCGGATCCAGGCGGACGACGTGTGGTCCACCTTCGGCGTGCGGGGCGAGGGCATCGTCGTCGCGAGCATCGACACCGGGGTCGAGTTCCAGCACCCCGCGCTCGTCAACCAGTACCGCGGTAACAATGGCGGCGCCTTCACGCACGATTACAACTGGTTCGACGCCTCCGGGTTCTGTCCTTTGCCAACGCCGTGCGACAACAACGACCACGGCACCCACACCATGGGCACCATGGTCGGTGACGACGGTGCCGCGAACCATATCGGGGTGGCGCCGCGCTCCCGCTGGATCGCGGCCAAGGGTTGCGAGACCAACACCTGCAAGGACAGGGACCTGCTGGCCTCCGGGCAATGGATGCTGGCGCCGACCCGACTGGACGGCACCGGCGCGGACCCCGCGCAGCGTCCGAACATCGTGAACAACTCCTGGGGCGGCGCCGGCGGCCTGGACTGGTTCAGCGACACGATCGACGCGTGGCGCGCGGCGGGCATCTTCCCCGCCTTCTCGGCCGGCAACAGCGGTCCGGCCTGTTCGACGGCGGGGTCTCCCGGCGACGACGAGCAGGCCTTCGCCTCCGGAGCCTTCGACGTCAACAACGCCGTTGCTTCGTTCTCCGGCCGCGGCGGCGCCGGCAGCCTGATCAAGCCCAACCTGGCGGCACCAGGAGTCAACGTGCGGTCCTCGATCCGGGACGGGGGCTACGCCGCGTTCAGCGGCACCTCGATGGCCTCCCCGCACACCGCCGGCACCGTCGCGCTGATGTGGTCGGCCGCGCCGGCCCTGGTCGGCGACGTCCCCGGCACCGTCGCGCTGCTCAACCAGACCGCCGTCGACACCCCCGACCTGACCTGCGGCGGGAGCGGCGCGAACAACAACGTCTGGGGGGAGGGCAGACTCGACGCGCTGGCCGCCGTCACCCAGTCCCCGAGGGCGTCGGTCGGCACGCTGACCGGAGCGGTGACGGACGCCGCGACGGGTGCGCCGATCGCGGGCGCGCGCGTGGTGGTCAGCGGCCCGTTCAACCGCACCGTCAGCACCGCGCCCGACGGCAGCTACACGGTGGTGGTGCCGGTCGGCGCCTACGTGGTCACGGCGTCGGTGTTCGGTTATCAGGCCCAATCCGCGGCCGTCACCGTCACCGAGGGGCAAACCGCCCAACAGGATCTCGCGGTGACGGCCTCCCCGGTAGGCAACGTGAGCGGCGTGGTCAGCAGTGCGATAGGTCCCGTCGCCGATGCCCCGGTGACGGTGGATGGCACGCCCATCCCGTCGACGACCACCGGCGCCGATGGCAGCTATTCATTCGCCGCCGTGCCGTTCGGCAGCTACCGGGTGACGGTCACCAACGGCGGCTGTTTCACCGCCACCACGTCGGATCTGGTTGTCGATGGCGCCGAGACACTGGATGTCACCCTGCCGCAGCGCGCCGACCAGTACGGCTATACGTGCCGAACCGAGGGTGCCGAATGGGATCCCGGTGACACCCCACTCGCCCTCGTCGGCGACGACAAGGCGACCTCCGTCGATCTGCCGTTCCCGTTCTTCTTCTACGGCAACGCCTACAGCACCGCCTTCCTGTCCACCAACGGCCACCTGAACTTCCTCGCGTCGTCCACCGCGCTCACCAACACGCGGATTCCCGACACCGCCACCCCCAACGCCGCCATCTACCCCTTCTGGGACGACCTGAACGTCGTGGTGGGCACCGGGCAGATGTTCACCGAATCATCCGGAACAGCCCCCAATCGGTCGTTCCTCGTCGAGTGGCGGAATGTCACGTTCTACGGTTCCCCCACCCTGTTCATCGACGTCGAGGCGCAGCTGAACGAGGACGGCACCGTCGTCACCCGCTACCGCAACCTCGGACCCGACCCTCAGGAACGTGGCAACTCGGCCACCGTGGGCATCGAGAATGCCGGCGGCACGGTCGCCTTGCAGTACTCCAAGGACACCGCCACATTGTCCGACGCTCAATCGATCCGCTTCTCCCCGCCGCCGACCGGGACCGTCAGCGGCGTGGTGACCGACGCCAACGACGGACTGCCGGTCGGCGGCGCCACGGTCCGTGCCCTGCAAGGGTCCTCGGTGGTCGCCACCACCGCGACGGGCGCCGACGGGACTTATGCGCTGCGGATGAAGCTGGGCGCGTACACCGTCGATGCCGGTAAGGCGAACTACACCGCGGCGAGCACCGCGGTCGACCTCACCGTCGACGGTCAGTCGCTGACCCACGACTTCTCGCTGGCCACGTCCATCGCCGCCGTCAGCCAGCCGTCGGTGTCCTTCCTGGGCAACGCCGGCCAGCTCCGGACCGCCCGGGTGGCCCTGACCAACCCCTCGACCAGCGGTGTGACGCTGACCTTCTCGCTCACCGACGGGCAGAGCTGGCTGTGGACCGTGCCGGCGACGGGCGCGGTTCCACCGGGCGCGAGCACGACGTTGACCATCCGCGCCGATGCCACCGGCATCCCGTCCGGGGTGAAAACCGGTTCGGTGGCGATCACCGCCAACGCCGGCCGGACACCGTCGGTGCAACTATCGGTGACGCTCGTGGTGCCGGCCTACCGGCAGGGAGTCAACGCCGGCGGCGGGGCGTATCTCGATGCGGCCGGTGACCCGTGGATCGCCGACCAAGAGTGGACACCCGGCGGGTTCGGCTATCTGGGAGCGGGCTGGACGAACACCACCGGGCGGCCGATCGCGGGCACCGGCGATGCCGACGATGAGGCAATGTACCAATCCCAACGCGAGGCGACCAGCGGGTACCGGTTCGACAACCTGCCGGCCGGAACGTATCGGGTCGAGCTGGACTTCGCCGAGTTCCGCAGGAACCTGGCACCCGGCCGGCGGGTGTTCGACGTCTCGATCAACGGCCGACAGCTCCTGACCGGATACGACCCCGTCGCCGCCGTCGGCGCCCTGACCCTGGATCACCGGGAGTTCACCGTGACCGTCGGCGCGGGTGGGGCGATCGCGATCGACTTCGGGGCGCGCCGGGGCAAGCTGCCGCCGATCGTCACCGCGGTGCGGGTCACCGACCGACCGGATCTCCTGGCAGGTTGACGGCAGCCAGCCCGGGATTTCTTCGCGGGCGTCGGACAGCTGATGGACGTCCTGCGGACGTTGCGTGCCGCTGCGCACCGCCAGCAGCGTGCTGTCCGCTGATTTTCCGCGGGCCGCGATCGTCAGCGAAGCTTGCCCAACACCAGGTCGGCGGCCTGATGGCCGATCGCGTAGGCGTCCTCCACGGCGTCCCGGAAATGCAGGCCGCCCCAGATGCGGGCGTGGAACGCGTCGTACTCGATGGTGGTGAGGTTGGGATACACCCGGTCCGCGTTGGTGCTGTAGGAGTGCAGGCTCAGCGAGGTCTCTTCGCCGAGGGTCCGTCGGATGGCCTGGGTCGCCGGTGAGGTCAGGCAGCCGTGGCCGCTGACATAGTCGGAGTACGGCGGGTTGGGGATGAGCGGAGCCCAATTCGGGTCGGAGATGGTGGCCGGGTTCCCGTCGGTGTCGGCGCCGTGGATCGCCTGGAAGGGCCGCCAGAACCCGACGTCGTACTTCAAGCGCCAGCAGGTGATCACCGCGTCGGTCATGGCGGCGTGCATCACCGCAAACAGCCGTGCGGCCTCCAGCAGGCTCAGCGGATGTGCGTCCAGGTGCCGCAGCAATCCCTCGCCGACCATGATCGCGGAGTTCGAGTTGAAGAAGAGCGCCGTATCGGTTTGGTGGTCGGTGCGGTCGGCCCCGGTGAGGGCGCCGGCCGTCTTCACCTCCTGGTAGTCCAGGGCGTATTCGAAGCTGGTGATCGGATCCGGACCGTTCGCGCGGATCGGCCGGTGCAGGACAAGTGGGTCGACGAAGCCGATCCAGGGCGCGAGCATGGCGCCGCCCGGCGCCGGCTGCCAGACGCCCGGCGCGTCCTTCTTGCTATAGACGATCGAGGCGTCGTTGCGACCGTCGTGCTCCCTGCTCTTGATCAGTCGTGACGCGACACCGTCGCCGATGCCCATGCCCGCGCGTTTCGCCCGCCCGTCGGGTATCACTTCGAGGCTGGCCGTCAGGTCGCGGCCCAGGGCGGCGGCCGAGTTCGGGAAGTATTCCTCGAGTACGTCGTGCGCGGCTACCGCGGCGGCCGCCGCGGGTGAGCCATGCCAACGATCGGCGAGCTTCGCCGCGTTGTACATCGCAAGTGAGGTGAACCCCAGGTAGAGCACGCCGACGGGGACCGGTGAGGCGTTCTCCGTGTAGATGGTCCGGATCGAGGTGCGCTCCCAGTCGGCGACCACCGCCGACGGAGTTGCTGGTGCACGCGTGGTGCCGCCGGAGGCGACGCTCCCGCCAGCGGTGAGTGCGAGCGGGACGGCGGTGATCAGCGCTGTGGTCGCCGCAATTGTGCGGCGGGACAGAAAGTGCAGCACGGTGAACCTCCCGGGCGAGGCGACGTCGGACTTGTCCAGTCTCGGCAGCGCGCGGGCCGGTTGGCTATTCGTAAAATTGCGAATATGACGCTAGCTCGGCGGCGGTCCGGCGAGAGCGAAGACCGCACCGTCAGGATCGGTCAGGAACGCCATCCGTCCGAATGAGGTGTCCATGGGATCGCCCAGCAGCGCGCCACCGCCCGCGGTCGCGGCAGCGACCGCGGCATCCACGTCAGCCACTGCGAAATACGCCACCCAATGGGACGGCGTCCCGGCGGGGGCGCCCATCATTCCGCCCATGCCGCCCAACGCATCCCCACCGAGGTGGAAGGTCGTGTAGTCGCCAGGGGCTCCGTCCAGGGTTTGGTAGGAGTACCCGAAGACAGCGGTGTAGAACGCGCGTGCCGCCTCCGGATCGGTGAGCCTGGCGTCCTTCCAGGTCAGAGCGCCGGGCTCGTTGTAGACCTCGGCGCCGATGGTGCCGCCGGCCTGCCACACCCCGAAGGCCGCGCCGGCCGGGTCCGTCGCGACGGTCATCCGACCATTTCCGGGGATGTCGAACGGATCGACGAGCACGGTCCCGCCGTTGGCGGTGATGGCCGCTGCGGTGGCATCGGCGTCGTCGCTGGCCAGATACACCGTCCACACGGTGGGCTGGCTCGGATCCTGCTTCGGACCGATCGCGGCCGCGGCGTGACCGCCCACCTGACAGATGTTGTAGTGCCCGAACTCCTCGCCGCTGTCGAAGAACGACCAGCCCAGCACCGCGCCGTAAAAGGCGGTGGACGCCGCGACGTCCGGTGCTCCCAGGTCGACCCAACACGGAGTTCCCGGCGGCCACGGTTCGGATCGAGTGGGCATGGTGGACCTCCTTGTGACGTGGCGTCGGTGTCAGCAGTCAGCCTGGCAGGTGGGCCGCGATGACGAAACCCTGGCCCGGTTCAGGCAACCGCAGGGCGTGCTCAGTCCTCGATGGAGTCGCGGCCCCGCAGCACCACGAGCGGGTCGGCCGGGTACACCACGGACGGGTCCTTGTCCTCGTAGTCGAACTGGTTGAGGAAGAAGCGCATGGCGTTGATCCGAGCGCGTTTCTTGTCGTTGCTCTTGATGGACGTCCACGGCGCGTGGTCGGTGTCGGTGTTGGTCACCATCGCCTCCTTCGCTGCCGTGTAGGCGTCCCAGCGGTCCAGCGATTCGATGTCCATCGGCGAGAGCTTCCACCGGCGCACCGGATCGATCTGCCGGATCGCGAATCGGGTCCGCTGCTCGGCCTGGGTGACCGAGAACCACAGCTTGGTCAGCGAGAAGCCGCTTTCGATCAGCATCTCCTCGAACAGCGGCGCCTGCCGCAGGAAGATGTCGTACTCCCGATCCGTGCAGAATCCCATCACCCGCTCGACGCCGGCCCTGTTGTACCAGGACCGGTCGAACAGGACGATTTCGCCGGCGGTGGGCAGATGCGTGATGTAGCGGTGGAAGTACCACTGCCCGAGTTCGGTCTCGGTGGGTTTGGTGAGCGCGACGACCCGCGCGGCCCGTGGGTTGAGGTGCTCCATGAACCGCTTGATGGTGCCGCCCTTGCCGGCCGCGTCCCGCCCCTCGAACAGGATGACGTGCTTCCCGCCGGTGTCCTGGACCCAGTATTGGTACTTGAGCAGCTCGATCTGCAGCGCGTACTTCTCGGCCTCGTAGATGTCCCGATCCAGCCGGTCCTGGTAGGGGTATTCCTCCTGCCACGTCTCGACCGGGTTGCCGCCCGGGTCGATCAGGTCGGGGTCAGAGCCGTGGGCGTCATGCTGTACCGAATAGCCGTCATGCAGCAGTTGATCGAGGTACTCACGGAAGTTCTCGCGGATCAGCACGCCACCAGTATCGACCAGCCGACCCCCAGCCGGGTGACTGCGGGGTGAATACCGGGATGACGGGCCGGTGCCGCCGTGCCGCGGTGCTGCCCTGAATTGCCATGGCTCGGGCCGGCGGTCTCTCTCGGAGCTACGTCGGTTCCACGGTGATCAACACGTTGCCGATCTTCTGCCCGGTCTCGACATACCGGTAGGCGTCGACTATCTCGTCCAGGCCGTACCGCCGATCGATCACCGGCCGGAACTGGCCGGACTCGATCAACCCTCGGAAGTACTCCACGAGCTCCTGGTCGTACCTCGGCGAGATCGGCAGCATGGCCTTTCGCCCGCCGAACGGCGCTGTGGCAAGGGTGAGGATGGGATTCTGCGCCCACGGACCCAGGTCCGTCGAGGCGTAAATTCCGCGGGGCTTCAACAGCGGTCTGCACCGGCCGAACGAGCTCTTGCCGACGGCGTCGAAGACCACGTCGTAGGTCTGCTCGTCCTTCGTGAAGTCCTGGGTCGAGCGGTCGATCACCCGGTCGGCGCCGAGGTCGTACACGAGCTGGACATGAGGGGTGTCGCACACCGCGGTCACCGTGGCACCGACGACCTTCAGCAGCTGAACTGCCGCCGAGCCGATCGCGCCCGTCGCGCCGTTCACCAGCACGTCCTGCCCCTCGCGGACCTTTGTCTTCCTGATCGATGCCAGCGCGTAATGCGACGCCTCCGTGCTGGCAGCGGCCTGGTCGAAGCTCACGGTCGCCGGGATGCCCGCGATCGGACCGTCCTGCGGGATGGAGGTACTGGGCGTGCGCACCCCATCGATCCTCGTTGTACCCGAATACCCTGTCGCCGACGGTGAACGAGATGACGCCCGGGCCCACTGCTGCGACAACGCCGGCGAACTCGGTGCCAAGGACGGTCACCTTCGGCCGGATGAAGCCGCTGAATGCCCGGACGATGAACGGCTTGGCTGATCGGAAGCCGCAATCCGTCCGATTGACCGTCGCGACGTGCACCCGGACCAGTACGTCGGTGTCGCCGATGGCCGGTTGGGCGACTTCGGCGATCTGCGCGACGTCCGGCGGACCGTACCTGGTATTGACGGCGGCCTTCACCAGCGCACTGTAGCGACAGCACGCCGGTCACAGGAGGCCCCGCCGCGGGTGACGTGTGGAACATCGGGGTGCCTGCTCCGCGGCACGGTCCCGGTCTGATGCCGCTCGGCCTGCGTCGGTGGGGTCGCTGTGCGGTTCAATCGCCCATCGCCAGCTCCTCCAGCACCTCCCGGAATATCCCGTAGCGCTCCGGCCCGACACGCGCCGCCCAATCCTGCTCGAGCCGCAAGTTCCGCGCCGTCACCAATTCGATGGTCCGGTCGCCGGCAGAAGTGCGGTGCACGATCCGGGTGCGCCGGTCGGAGGGACTGGGCTCGACCCGCAGCTGACCGCTCCGGACCAGCTGGGTGACGAACTGGCCGCAGCCCTGTTTGGTCATGCCGACCCGGTCGCCGAGCTCGGTGATGTTGATGCCCTCGACCGGCACCGAGGAGATGACCCGGAAGTGCGACTGCCGCAGGCCTTTCCAGTCCTCCGCCGCGAACACCTCGTGCACCTGACGCAGCAGCAGGCCCATCAGCAGCGCGGCGTGCCATTCCGTTTTCGGCACAAAACCCTTGACGGAGGTCATAAAGCTACTTTACCTTCAAGCGGGTAGGAAAGTCGCTTTCCTGATGGGGTGGTGGAGATGGTGGTTCAGATGTCCGACCGCGGGGTTCTAGGACCCGCCGACGTCAGTGATGCTGAACTGGCCGGGATCGTCGCCAATTGGCTCGGCGAGAGCCCTGACGACGTCGCGGTGGTGCACTCGCACGCCGAGGTGGTGCCCTACGATCTGCCCGCGATCACCACGGCCGGGCGCTACTGGGTACGCGGGGATGCGCAGACACGCAGTGGCGTAAGACCTTTCAGCTTCTTCGTCAAGCATGTCCAGTCATGGTCACGGTCTCCGCTGTTCTCCGCTGTTCCGCCCGACTTCCGCGAGATCGCCGAGGCCAGTGTGCCGTGGCGGACGGAGCCGATGATCTATCGGTCCGACCTTTCGGACCGACTGCCTGAAGGTCTGACCATGCCGCGGGCGGTCGCGGTCCGGGACCTCGACGAGAAGTCGGCCTCGGTCTGGCTGGAGGAGGTCCCCACCGATCCGCGGATCTGGACCGAAGCGCACCTGGCGCGCGCGGCCCATCTGCTCGGCCGACTCGCGGCCAGCCCCGCGGTCCGGGAGCTTGCCGGCATCGGCGGGAACCCGGACGGCCGCCCCGTCCGTGGCTATCTGCAGGGACGGCTGTCCCATCACATCCTGCCGATGTTGCGTAGCGAGGAGATCTGGCAGCACCCACTTGTCGCTCCGGCGTTCGACGCAGACCTGCGGCGCCGACTGCTCGACGCCGCCGATCGGCTCCCGCGCTATGTCGACGAGATCGAAGAGATGCCGGCCGGCGCCTCGCACGGCGACGCCTGCACGAACAACATCCTGGTCCGGCCGGATTCCGACGATCTGGTGCTGATCGACTTCGGGTTCTGGATGCCGCAGCCGTTCGGCTTCGACCTTGGCCAGTTGCTGCTCGGCGACGTGCAACTCGGGCGCAGTCCGGCCCACGGCCTGATTCGCAACGAGAAAGCCTGTACCTCAGCCTATGTCGAGGGGCTGCGACGGGAGGGCTGCGATGTGGACGGCGCGCGGGTGCGGCGGGCCCATGCGCTGCTGATGCTGATCTTCTCCGGAGTGTCGGCGATACCTGGCGAGCATCTCGACTCGCCACCCACCCAGGATTTGCGCCGGATCACCGCGGAGCGGGCCGCCGCCGCTCGGTTCATGCTGGATCTGGTCGACGCCACGGCGTGAGATCGGGCACGCCCAACCACTTCGTCAGATCGCCGGGATCAAGCTGACTGGCCAACCCCAGTCCGTCCCCCGCGGTCACCGTGCGCACGGCATCGGGTTGCAGGTGTTTGTCGGCGACATTCGCGCTCCCGGACAGCACCTGCTGCACCGCGGTGAGCTGGCGGATCGCCACCGCCGCCACTCTTCCCGGCTGTTCGCGGGCGAAGTCACCGTAGATCTGTGGGTCGTGCTGGCCGTCGTCACCGATGAGCAGCCACCGCACCTGCGGGAACTCCCGGGCCAGCCGGCGCAGCGCGGCGTGTTTGTGCGCTCGCCCGGAGCGGAACCATCCGATGTTGGTCGGGCCCCAGTCGGTGAGCAGCAGCGGTCCTTCCGGAAACCCGTTGCGGGACAAGAACCGGGTCAATGTCGGCGCGACGTTCCAGGCGCCGGTCGACAGGTAGACAACCAGTGTCCCTGGGTGGTCATCCAGAATCTGGCGGTAGAACTCCGGCATGCCGCGGACCGGTGTGCGGGCAGACTCCCGCAGCACAAAGGTATTCCAGGCCGCGATCATCGGTCGGGGCAGGTGTGTCACCATGACCGTGTCGTCGATGTCGCTGACGACCGCCAGCTGTCGCTGGGTGCCGACGATGCAGGCACGGGCCATGGTCGGTCTGGAATCCGCTGTCCGCACGGGAATCTCGTGCCAACCCGGTGTCAGCACGGCGGGCAGTACCGCGTCGATGTAACCCCCCCGAGCTGTCCGCAACAGGTGCGTCCGGCCGCCGAGGTCCACCTCGACCTCGACGTCCTCGATCGGGGTGGTCAGGAACCGCCGCCATCCCCGGGTGGCCTGCTGCCGTGCCGCCGTCGTCTCGGTGTCGACCTGCCCGGCGCCACGCGGCGGGGCGAGCAGGACCCGCGCCAGGACTCGTACCCATTCCGTCGACCCGTATCCGGTGTAGGGGACGATCCGCGGTTGCCAGCCGCGCCGCCGGAACAGCTTGTTCGTCAAACCGGTCACCTGGTCGTCCAGGCGCGCGGCGATGTGCGGGCGGGACGACGCACCGGATCCGGCGACGGTCATGGGGTCGAACCTGCCCCATCATGGTCGTCCGTGCATCCCGAACGTCGACCGCCCGCACACCGTCTCCATCGCAGGTACCTGGGTCGGCGGACCCGGTCAGGTGATGGACGCCCGGTAGATGCTCTCGATGGAAGCGTCAAGCACGGCGTCGAATTCGGCCTGCGTCTGCTGCGCGCTGAGCCCGGCCGTCAGCGCACGGGAGAAGCTGGCCACCACGCCGTGGTTGCGGGCCAGCCGCGCGTTGGCGTCGTCGCGGCTGTATCCGCCGGACAGCGCCACCACCTGCAGCACGTTGGGGTGCTTGACCAGGTCGAGGTAGAAGTCGTCCTCCTCCGGCGGGGTCAGCTTCAGCATGACCAGCTGGTCGGCGGAGAGCCGATCGAGCTCCTCCACCAGGGCGGCCTTCAGCAGTCCCTCCGCGGGAGCCTTCTCCGGACTGTGGATGTCGACCTCCGGCTCGATGATCGGAACCAGGCCGGTTCCGAGAATCTGCCGGGCCACCTCGAACTGCTGGCTGACAACGGCACCGACGCCGGCGGCGTTGGCCAGCTTGATCACCGAGCGCATCTTGGTGCCGAACACGTCGTGCGTCTTGGCCCGGGTGAGCAGGGCGTCGAGATCGGGCATCGGCTTCATCACCTGCGCGCCGTCAACTTCTGCGGCCAGTCCCTTGTCGACCTTCACGAACGGGACGACATTCTTGTCCTGCCAGAGGTACTCGGCCGATCCCTTGCCCTGGATCGTCCGGTCCATCGTCATCTCGAACAGGATCGCGCCGAGGATGCGGTCTCCGGTGAAGGCCGGGCTGGTGATGATGCGAGTGCGCATCTCGTGCATCCGGTCGAACATCTCGCTGTCGTTCGTGTAGGCGGATTCGTCGACCCCGTACAACTTCAGCGCCTTGGGGGTGCTGCCACCGCTCTGGTCCAGGGCTGCGATGAAGCCGTTCCCGGCCTCGATCTTCTTGAGCTGCTCGGTGTTCAATGCTCCTCCTTGGGTTTTGGCCCATCGTGGCGTCGGCTCACGCTGTTGCACAGGGCCTTTGGTCACGATTCCGGCATTCCAGCATCCGCGCACCGCAGCATGTACCACTTGGTACATGCAGGTCGACCACACCGTTACCATCAACGCCGCTCCCCCCGACGTGTTCGACTCCTATGTGCGTGTCGAACACTGGCCGGAGTGGACGGAAACGGTGACCGCGGTCCGCCGCCTGGAACCTGGTCCGATCCGGGTCGGCGCCAGGACCCGCATCAAGCAGCCGAAACTGCGCGAGGCGGTCTGGGAGGTCACCGAATTCGACCCTGGTCGGTCCTTCACCTGGGTGTCCCGGATGCCTGGCCTGCTGTCCACCGCGCGTCACGTCGTCACCGCCGCCGGTGACGGCGCGTCCGTCACGCTGTCCGTCGAACAATCGGGGGTCCTCGGACCGGTGGTCGGGTTGATGACCAAACGGATCACCGAGCGGTACCTGACTGTCGAGGGCGCCGGTTTGAAACGCCTGTGCGAGAGGTGAATCCGATCATCCGCAGTACCGGGTGAACCCGGACGATGCTCCGCAGCGGGACCGCCTCATCGAGAATGCTGTCCGGC
Source organism: Mycobacteriales bacterium (assembly GCA_038322925.1). Classification (GTDB taxonomy): domain Bacteria; phylum Actinomycetota; class Actinomycetes; order Mycobacteriales; family Nakamurellaceae; genus Nakamurella. The sequence goes on along the minus strand of JBBQGJ010000011.1, from coordinate 18,420 downwards.
TCGCGGCGCGGGGCGGGATCAGCCACCTGAGCCTGCGTCAGCTCGCCGCTGAGCTCGGCACCAGCCACCGCATGCTGATCTACTACTTCGGCTCCAAGGACGGACTCGTCGCCGAGATCGTCCGGGTCGTCCAGGACCAACAGCGCAGCGCCCTTGACTTCCTTCTGCACAACGACCCGCTCGATCCCCAGGAGCAGGCCAGACTCTTCTGGGACCACGTCGTGGACGCCGCGAGCACCTTCGGTCCGCTGTTCTTCGAGCTGACCGGGCAGGCGCTGCAAGGCAGGCCGCACACCACCGGGCTGCTCGACGGTCTGGTGGACATGTGGATCGATCCGCTGGCGGCGCTGTGCCTCCGCCAGGGGGTCGATCCGCAACAGGCGTCGGTGCACGCCCGCCTCGGGCTGGCTGCCGCCCGCGGTCTGTTGCTCGACCTCCTGGTCACTGGTGATCGACCGGCCGTCGACGCGGCGATGGATCTGCTCGGGCGGATGGTGCAGACCGAGGTCGCGAACACCGCCGCCGCGCCGCCGCCCGAAAGCCGCGGATCCGCTGAGTGTGCCAGCCCCCCAGGGGGAATCGGTGCACCATGACGTCATTCCCGCTTCGTCCCGACGAACCGTCGGCCGGCCTGGTGGTTCGCGGCGGCGGCCCCGCTGGGCATTCCGCCGCTGCCGCCCACCGGAAGCACGGCGGTCAAGGCCGGGTCCTGATCATCTCCGCGGACGGCGATGCACCGTACCAGCGCCCACGGCTGTCCAAGGATTTCCTCCGCCGAGACGCAACGCCGGAACGCCGCGCGGCCCTGTCCGAACATTTGTTCGGAAATTCGCTCCGGACGGCTATTGTCGATTGACAGCGCTGCGGCCGCGAGCCAAACTCTTGTCCATGCCCTTCATTGACCAGCACGGGAAATTCCCGAATCCGGACCTGCAATTCCTCGGGACCCGTGAATTCAAGCTGACCACGGAATTCAGTTATCTTCTTCCCGACCAGGACCGCACCGAGTTCCTGGTCGCTCCGATGAAGACGGATCTGGCCAGCATTCCCGGACCACTGTGGGGACTGGCCGGGCCCTACGGCAAGCAGATTCTTCCGGTTCTGCTGCACGACACGCTGTGCAACGAGGCCAAGAAGCACCATTCATTCGAAAAGCGCAAGCACGCCGACGACACGTTCCGGATCGCGTTGGGAGATCAGGGAGATGGGCGGCGCGACGTCTCCCGCATTCGCAGCAGGGTGCTCTGGGTCGGCGTGTCGATGGACCGGTATTGGCAGTATTCGAGAATACGGCTGTGGGCCGTCGTACTGCCGCTGTTGCTGCTCGCCATTGCCGCGTTGATGGCGATTCCCATCGTTGTCCATTCGCAGTTCGACAATTGGTGGCTGACCGCCGGAGTGTGGTTACTGGTCCTGACCCTGGTGCAAATCTTCGGCTCGGTGTCAAAGTCCGACAGCCTGCCGGTCCTGATCCTGGTGGGAGCGGCCATTGCGCCGCCGGTGGTGCTGATCATGGCGCTGACGTTCGCCACCACGGTCGTCCTCAACGCGGTCCCCTGGCTGGTGCTGCGGGTGTTGCCCGGAGTCAAACAGGGACCGAGCCCGGAACTCGGGCCGACGACGGTGGGGCGGGCGAAGTCCGCCGCTCCGGCTCGGCGGCTCAGGCCCGAGCCGGCGGCGGCGGCGCTGGAACCTGCGACCGCACTGCCTCCCACACCAGAGCCGTCGACTGCGACGGCCGTCTGATGCTCACCGAGTAGAAGCGTTGCTCACGCTGCCGGAGCGTTGCTCACGCTGCCCGAACGGTGCTCGTGCTGCAGCACGGGGTCGGCTCCTGCTGCGTGAGCAGCATTCCGGGGTCGGCTATCCGCGGTTGCTAACTGTCTTTACTGTAAATACAGTTAAGACATGCGACTCAGTGCCCGCCCCCTGTTGGACAACGCGGCGGACCAGGGCCTGTTCGTCGGCCGGGATGACGAGCTCGACAGCATCGAACAATCGCTGAGCTCCGGGCTGAATTGCCTCGTCGTCGGCCCGCCGGGCAGCGGAAAGACCTCGTTGGTGCGTGCGGTGATGTACCGGTCGCATCAGGCCGGGGACCCGTTGCGGTTCTCCCACGTCAGGGCGAACGGGGCGCAGTCCGCTGCCGACCTGTTGACCGCGGTGCTGGCCGCGGTGCGAAAACCCGGCAGACTCGCGTCGGAGGTGGCGGCGGGGGTGCCGCCGCCGAACTCCCCGCTCGACTTGCTCGACGATCTGGCCCAGGAGATAGGCGAGGTCCGGCGGGCAGAGCCCGGAGTGATCCCCGTGCTGGTCGTCGAGGACGTGCTGGCGCCGGCGGGATCTGAGGTGTTCGGGGCGCTCCGCGACGAAGTCTGGGAGATCGACGCACGCTGGCTGGTGACGACGCCGACATCGCAGTTGAGCGGTTGGGTCCGGCCACCGGCAGAGGTGTTCTTCGAGACCAGGGTGGATCTCGGGCCGGTCACCGCGCAGCAGGCTGCCGAGCTCCTGCGCCGCCGGATGGAGCCAGGCGACCCGGCGGGCGAGGAGTCCCCCGCCGAACTGATCGCCGCGGCCACCGACGCCGCCAGGGAGACACCGCGGCGGCTGTTGGAGCTGGCCCGCGAACTGGCCGGCGGGTCCGCTGTCGGGGGTGCGCGGTTGAATGCCATTGCAGGACTGGAAGCGAGAGCCGCCGCCGTCACCGAGTTGACCCGGCCGGCGCGGATGCTCGTCCAGGAACTGGAGGCGTTGGGCTGGTCCAGCGCATCGGACGAGCGGCTGCTCGCCCGGATGGGTTGGACGCGGCCGCGCGTCATCCAGGTGATGGCCGAGCTGCAGGACAAGGGGTTGGTGGACATGCGTGAGGAGAGCACGGGTCGAGGACGGCCGCGCAAGCTGTACCGGCTCACACCACCCACCGAGTTCGGGGTTCGCAAGCCCGACGGTTCGATCGTTCCGGGGTCGTCGTGACCCGGAAGGACCTGGAGATCCTCCACGACGGCGGCGCTTTCGATCCCTCGCCCCGGCACCAAGAGCTGTTCGCCGTCCATGTCCCGTTCGACACCATGACGGGCGGACACAGCTGCGAGCAGGCGCTCACCGCCGCGCTCCGCCGCCAGGAGCGGGTCACCCTGGTGGGCACCAGCGGTGCGGGTAAGTCCAGCGTCATCGCCGCCACCTTGCACCCCATGGTGGAAGACCTGGTGCCGCTGCCCATCCCGGTCGCTGTCGAACGTCCAGCGGTCGCCGGCGATCCGGTCGCCTTCGTCCGGCACCTGGTGCAGGTGGTCAGCCGGCTGGTGCAGCAGTCGGCACCCGACCGCGGCGGGCAGGCGCGCCGGATCGAGAGCGAGACTCGGCCGAAGATCAAGCGCGGCAAGGGTTTCAGTGTCACACCGGGTTTGGTGGGGCTGTCGGTGCGGCTGGCCTACGAACTCGAAGCGGCGGTCGACGAGCCCAGCCACACCAGTGACCAGATCATGGATCAGGGCCGGCAGATCCTCGACCTGTTCCGCTCTCGGGAGCTGACGCCGGTCCTCGTGCTGGACGATACCGACCGTTGGCTGAACACCGCCTACCTGCCCGAGAGCGCTCAGACCCGCGCCGCGTTCTTCGCCACCATCCCCCGGCTGCTCGCCGAGGAGTTGGACACCGCTGCGGTCATCGCCGTGCACCCGACCTACCTGGAGGACCCGGCGTTCCGCGCGGCTCGGGGGTTCCTGTCCCGAACGATCACCGTGCCGGCGGTGCCGTCGGCCGGTGGGATCGCGGCCATCGCGCACCGCCGGATCGCCCTGGCGATGGACGGCCAGGGGCTCGCGGCCGTCGAGGTTGGCGAGGTGCTGTCCAATGCCGCCCTCGTCACGCTGCACGACTACTACTCGAGCATGCCCTCCGATGTGCGCCGGAATCTGCTGCTCATCCTGCATGCGGCGCTGACGCTCGCCGTCGACGATCCCGCCGCCGAGCGGATCGAGCGGGCCCACGTCGAGCTGGCGATCGCCGAGGGCGAAGGCTGACGGGGCCCGAGCAGGGCATCGGCATGCTGGACCTGCGGCACCGGCATCCGGATGGCCGCGTCGATGATCACGCCGGTTCAGGGCACGTCTTAGGTCGGCGACGTATTCCTGCCGGCGAGCTCCGCGACGGTGTCGGTCCCGACGACGGTCGTCCACTCCACCCGCACCACGTCCGCCACCGCGCCGTGCGGTGCCCGCGGTATCGGCGGCAGCAGGATGCGCGTTGCCCATTTGGTGATCCGCCCGTCCACGAAGGACTCGGGCAGCGACACCTCTGCGCGGAAGCTGTCCGCGTCGGCGTAGAACAGCAGGAACCAGGTCCGGGGCGGTGAGGCGTGCATCGCCAGGCCCTGGCGAACGGTCGGCAGCAGCGGGCCCAAGTCCAGCGCGAGTTGGCTGTTGCCGAGCACCGCGAGCTCGGTGGCAAATCCCTTGGGGTGCTTGGGGCCAGGAGTGCGGTGCGGTAGGCCCGTGCTCTCGTCGCCGGTCGTGACCACCACGGCGAAGTCGCCGGATGGATGGATGGTACGGGCGAGGTTGCGGGGGTTGTCGAATGACCATTGGGCCGCGACGAGCGCCTCGCGCAGGTACCGGGTGGTCAGTCCCCACCGGTTCAGGCCCTCCATGATCGGCGGATCCAGGTCTGAGCCCGTATTGGTCGCCGCGTCGGCCTTGCGCAGCGCGACACTGATCGTGTGGACCGACAGATCCAGGTCGGCGAGCCGCTCCGGCCCGAACAGCTGCGTGCCCACGTCGTTGACCCCCAGATCGCGGTGGCTCGTCATTGCAGCGATGGTGGCACCCGACACCGACAGGCGGCATCGAACAGGTCCAGGGTGGCGATGCTCTTGGGCAACAAATCTTACAGTAATAATAGTTACTCAAGATTCTTGCCGGAATCAGGTGCTTGTCGGGCCGCACCGCTACCCTCGGCCCCGTGACCGTGCCATCCCTCGGTGTCCATGTCGGCGCCCGTGAAGACGACGCCAACCCCATCCTCGAGGCCGCTGAGTCGGGCGCCGACGGGGTGCAGATCTTCCTTGCCGACCCGCAGGGCTGGAAGACACCGAAGGAGCATCCGCACGCCGCCGAACTCCGCAGTGGTGAGCTGGACGTGTACGTGCACGCTCCGTACATCGTCAACGTCGCGACCACGAACAACCGGATCCGGATCCCCAGCCGGAAGCTGCTCGTCACCCATGCCGGCGCCGCGGCCGCGCTGGGGGCCAAGGGGCTGATCGTGCACGGCGGCCATGTGCTGGCCAAGGATGATCCTGCCGTCGGATTCGACAACTGGCGCAAGGCTTTCGCGCGCCAGCAGGAGGAGGGCGGGTTCCCGCTGCCGATCCTGATCGAGAACACCGCGGGCGGCGACAACGCGATGACCAGAACCCTGGAGGCGATCGCGAGGCTCTGGGACGAGGTGGGCGAGTTCGGTGCTGGGTTCGTCCTGGACACCTGTCACGCGCACGCCAGCGGGCTCGACATGGACACCGTGGTGGACGACATCCGCGGCATCACCGGCCGCATCGACCTGGTGCACTGCAACAACTCCCGTGACGAGGCCGGCTCGGGTCGGGACCGGCACGCCCCGCTGCTCGGCGGGGAGATCCCGAGCGACACGCTGATCGACATCGTCCGCGCAGCCGGAGCCCCGGTGATCCTGGAGACCCCCGGCGGGCCGCCCGAGCGGGGTGAGGAGATCGCGTTCCTGCGCGCCGCGCTGGCCTGATCGGGAGCCCGGGCAGTGGCCGCGGGAACCTGGCCGCTACCGTCCCGGGGCCGCGACGAGGAGACCGTAGGTGATGGCTGCAGTGCCCATTCGCACGTCGTAGGTGACCACGGTCTGCAGGTCGCTCAGCAGCGCCGCGGACGCGATGTGCAGTGCATCAAGGCTGCGCACCTCTGGTGGTGGGATCTCGGCCGCCAGCGTCAGGGCGTCAGCGGTCAAGCTGACCACGCTGATGCGCGCGAGCAGCCGCACGGCGGTGGACAGCGCCTCTTGGTTGATGCGAGCGGCCAGTCGTCGGAGTTCGACCACGCCAATGCTGTTGGTGACCAGCGGAACGGGCCCGTGTTCGCGCAACCAATGCCTAAGAGGGGCTGACTCAGGCTCACTCACCACCAGCTTCGCCAGGGCTGAGGTATCCAGGTAGATGGCCACGCCGGCCACTTCACCCGCGCTCGTCGCGATCCGCAGCGAGGAGTTCGTCCGTGCTGTGACTGCCGGCCGGCCGGGTGACCGGCTCGACATCCAGGGGATCGCCACGTCCGGGGCGAATCCAGCCCTGCGCGAGGAGTTCGGCGTACGTGCCGCTGGTCGTCCGGGTGATGGGGACCAGCCGCGCGACCGGGCGGCCGTGATTGGTGATCTCGATGCTGTCCCCCGTGGCCTCGACGTCGTCCAGCAGTTCACTGGCTCGCTGCCGCAGTTCGCGGACTCCCACCGCCCTCATGTAGCACATGGTAGCACAAAGGTAGTTGTGACTCATGCTAAAGATTTCCTGACGTCAGGAACACCCCGCGAGCCGTCCGGGTTGTGCCTGGCATGACAGCTAACGTGACGGCAATCAATGTGGCAGCAAGTGGGACCTTTGACATCCGCGACCTGGGAACCGTGCACCGGCTGGGCTTCGGCGCGATGCGGATCACCGGACCCGGGATCTGGGGCGAGCCCGACGACCGCGAGGTGGCCAGGTTTGTGGTGCGGCGTGCGGTCGAGCTGGGCGTCGACTTCATCGACACGGCGGACTCCTACGGCCCGGGTGTGAGCGAGGAGATCATCGCCGAGGCGCTGTACCCCTACCCGGCGGATCTGACGATTGCGACCAAGGCCGGGTTGGCCCGCACCGGTCCGCAGCGCTGGGTCGCGCTGGGCCGCCCCGAGTACCTGCGCCAGCAGGCGGAGCTGAGCCTGCGCCGCCTCGAGGTCGACGTGCTCGACCTGTTCCAGCTGCACCGGATCGACCCGAAGGTCGACCGGGCCGAGCAGTTCGGTGTGCTGAAGGATTTGCAGGACGAGGGCAAGGTCAGGGCGCTCGGCCTGTCGCAGGTCTCGGTGGACGAGATCAAGGCGGCGCAAAGGGTTTTCACCGTGGCCACCGTGCAGAACCGCTACAACCTGACCGACCGCTCGTCGCAGGACGTGCTGGACTACTGCGAGGCGCAGGGCATCGGGTTCATTCCGTGGGCGCCGGTCTCCGCCGGCGAACTCGCCCGGCCGGGCGGTCCGGTGGATGTGGCGGCCAAGGAATTGGACGCCACCCCGGCGCAGGTCGCGCTGGCCTGGGTGCTGCAGCGCTCGCCGGTGATGCTGCCGATCCCGGGTACGGGTTCGATCGGGCACCTCGAGGAGAACCTCGCCGCGGCCTCACTCACCCTCCCGGCGGACACCGTCGCGGCGCTCGACGCAGCGGCCTGAGCAGAGCGTCACGGTCGCTGGCCGGCCAAGATCGCCGAAGCGGCTGCCTGCAGCGAGTCCGGGCACCCGTAGTTGATCCAGGTGGCGCCGAGCATCAGCGCCATGCAGTCCGCGGTGCTCTCGTTGGCAGTGGCATCGGTGCCGCCCCCGCCGACGAGGGCGCTCAGGCCGGCGACGGAGCCGTCCAGGCTTCCGTACACCCGGACCTGCAGGACATGGCTGTACTCGTGCACCATCACCGAAAAGCGTTTGTCGGACGGAAGATCCGGGTCGATCCAGACGGTGTACCCGTCGGACGCGCCCCAGGAACCGTTCCGCTCGAACACCCAGGTAGCCATGCCGGCGGGGTCGACCTGGGGGATCAGGTCGGTCATCCAGTTTCCTGACGACTCCGCCGTGGGCGCCGCAGCGGGCGCGGTGCCCTCGGCGAGGTACTCGGCGGACACCCAGCCGTAGGCGTCACCGACGTGCACCGGTACCCAGCCATCGACGGTGACGCCCGCGGTCACCTGGTCACCACCGCTGAGGACGGCCGCGACCGCGGCGCCGGTGTCAGGCGTGCTATGGACGTTCGCCGAGTCGGTCGCGTACATCGCGCGGCCGGTGATGAGCGTTTCCGCGGAGACCGCCCCCGCCGCCACAGCGGGGTCCGCGGCGGTATTTGGTGACGCCGCCGGCGTCGACGCGGCGGCGGCCGGAGCCTCAAGGGGCACGACCGCTGCCACCGGTGACGCGCTCGGCGAGGGTGGATCTGCCACGTCGGAAGCGCTGGAGTTCGGGCTGACGACAGTCGGCTCTGTCGCGGGCGAGACCGTCGATGCCGAGGCCCGCAAATGATCGGCCTCCGGCCCGGACGCCGACACCGTGCTGTGGCCGGCGCTGGTCGCCAGCACTCCCGCTATGGCGACCGCGATCACCGCGGCCAGGCCGAGCGCATGCCGTGCAGAGAATGTCGGTCGGTGAGCGGCAAGGCGCCGAAACATGTGACGGTCCTCAGTGATCTGGACTCGTCGTTCCGGGTCAGGGCGCGCGGATACCCGGTGGGTGTCGAGTCGGTGTAGGAGCCCGCCCGGTCCCAGCCGGTCCGTCCGATTGCCGGTGGGCCGCGCACAGCGCAGGCCCCGGCAGCACGGAGGGATGCTGTTTCGGCATGACCTCTGTTCCGCGAAGTCTAGCGAACAATGCTACGGACAGTGATCAAGAAATGGTCAAGAGTGTGATGACCACCCGATAGAACCGCCACAGGAAACGTACTGAAGTACCCAGCGTCACATGATCGAGCTATGGTCCCCCCTTCAGGGGTGCCGTGGAGAGGTCGGCCGTGGCCAGTCGCTGCAGGTTCGGGGCCCTGGTCACCTAGCGTGTCGCTCGCCGTGGAATGGTGTGGCCGCGTGCGGTTGCCCCTTCGCGCACCCAGGACTGCCCGCCGGCCCGCTGACCAACCGGCCCGACCCACTCATGCTGGACGGCATGGCGACCGACGACGCGTCCGCCCGGCTCACCGCCGGGCCGACGCGGCGCCCCGCCACCGCCGGGCCGGCGTCCGTACACCGCAGCGATCCGGGACCCTTTGTGGCCGGAGGTCCGAGCGGACCTGGCGGCCGCCTCTTACTCCTGCAGCGGCAGGTCGGCAATGCCGCGGTGCAGGCCATGCTCTGGCCACCCGACGAGGTCACCGTGGCCCGGCAGCGGGTGCCCCCGGCGTACACCGCGCCACCGCCCGGCTCTCCGCCACCGCCGGGGCCCGCGACCGCTCCGGCCGTCACCCTGAACGGCGCCACTCCGCTGGAACAGGCTGCCGACGGGTTCACCCAAGCGACGTCGGCCGCGCTCGATCAGGCGTGGGGGCTGCTCAATTCGCGAGCGATGTTCGACCTGTTGCCGATGCTGGCCGGGCTCAAGACCAAGGGGTTCTGGTCGGTCATCACCGCGGACGCGACTCCGCGTGGCGGACCGCGGATGGCCAACGCGGTGCACACCGTGGACCTGAAGACCAAGGGCAGCCCGATCACCAAGGACGAGCTGGCCGAGCTCATCGACCGGATGGCCGACATGTTCCCCGACCAGCGGGCCGACATGCTCCGGTTCATCGGCAAGTACGTGGTGCTGACCGTCGACGGGATCGACCTGGACTTCTCCTACGTGGCCGGTGCGACCAGCGCCAGCTGCGTCAAGGAGGTCCAGGACGAAATCGCTCAAGCCAAGTTCTTCATCAAGGAATACGCGGCCGCCGGCCAGAAGAAGGGCGTGAAGACCGGAGCCCAGGTGGAGCAGGCGGTCAAGGACTCGTTGGCCAAACAGGGCTTCGGCATCTCGGTCGCAGGTACCACGTCGTCCACCGGCGCGATCACCATCACCGCCACGCCGATGACCAAGGCCCAGCCGATTCTGACCAGGAATACCGAGATCCACGAGAGTGTGCATTCGCATCACGTCGCGGCACTGCAGAAGCAATTCGGTCGAGGCACACCCGGGTTCAAGGCCGCCTTCAACGACGCGCAGGATTGGGTGCGGGACGAGATCAACGCTCGGAAGGCGGAGATCAAGTTCCTGACCAAGGTGGTGGCCGCCCTGAAGAAGCTGGAGAAGATGGTCAAGTGAGCGAGCAGGTCACCGTCGCGGCCACCGTGCTGCAGATCGAGGTCGACCCGTACCTGCGCGATCCGCTACGGCGGCATCTCGCGCGGATCCGGATCGACGACGTGCTCTCCGGCGAGCTCGACGCCACCCAGGTCACCCTGCTGATCCACAGCCCCAGCAAGACCTTCATGGATCCGAACCCGGTCGGTTACCGCTATCTGGTGGGCCTGACCCCGCCGATCGACGACCCCTACACCGGGCCGTTGGAGATCGAACCCGCCGACGAGCACTGACCCTGAGCGGCACCAATGCCCTTGACCCACACCGAGAGTGCGGAACGTCCCGGCACGGTGCACCAGTGCCGGGACGATCGCGCCATTCAGGGAAATCCAGTCCGGGAATTCAGGTTCGATTCCGGTTCGAGGGGCCGACTCAGAAGTCGAGTTCAGTCCTCGATCTCGAACGTCCGCCGCACCGGGTGGTTCGCGACGATGACCGCTGCCGGATCGAAGGCGGACTTGAGCGTGACAAGCCGTCCCCACGTCACCGGGTCGTAGCCGGCGCTCGTATCGGTCGGGTGCTCGACGAAGTTGAGATACTGCCGACCCGACGCGAACGGCGCCAGCGCCCCAATGAAGGTATCGGCGTCGCGCTGGCCTGCCGCACCCATCTCGGGTGTCGCGGCGATCCCCACGCCGAGGGCGAGGAACTGACCGTCGACCATCGGCATGGCGCCGGCATCTGGGTCGGGCCGGCCCAGCGCGCCGCCCAGCTGACGCAGCTCGTGGATCAACAGGGTGGAGGTCGTGCCCGGACCGGCATGTTCGACGAACGCCTGGATCGCTTGTTCGGGCATCCCGGCGAGCAGCCCGGTGTTGGACACCGCGGGTGTCGGGCCCTCGGGATCCATGTGCAACCGTGCAAGTGCTTGTACCGGCACTCGGCTGAAGGTATCCATCTCAGGCTCGAGATCCCTGAGAGCCGCGAGGATCTCCACGCTCCGCTCGTCGGATTCCAGCACCGCCCCGTCGATGACGACCAGCTGACGGCCCCGGAAGGCCTCCGGCAGTTCAGACAGCGGTGGCAGGTCCAGCACCCGGAACGAGGTCGAGACCTCGTCCGGCGCGTCGGCGGTCCACTGGACCCAGCGCCGCAACACCCGCTCGGTCTCGGTCCGGTCCCACACCAGCATCCCGGCATACGCGGTCTGGAAGGGGAACATCGCGAATTCCAGGGTCGTCACGACCCCGAAGTTGCCGCCGCCTCCGCGCAACGCCCAGAACAGCTCGGAGTTCTCGGTCGCGCTCGCCCACCGGATCGAGCCGTCGGCCGTGACCAGCTCCACACCGGTGATGGCGTTGGTCTGCAGACCGAGCTTCCGGGAGTACATGAAGGTCCCGCCGCCGAGGGAGTAGCCGGCCACCCCGACATCCGGCGACGATCCGTGCAGCACGGCGAACCCTTGCGCCGCAGCGGCTTCCACCACCGGCAGCCACAACGCACCGCCGCCGACCCTGGCGACCTGGCGCACCGGATCGATATCGACATGCGTCATCGCCGAGGTCCGGATCAGGACGACGTCGTCCAGCCGGCCCAGCGGCCCCGCGTTGTGGCCGGTGCTCTGCGGGGCGACCCGCAGTCCGGCCGCGACAGCGGCCCTGACAAGTTGGGCGGTCTCCTCGGCATTGGCCGGGTAGGCGACCGCCGCTGGGCGCTGGTCAACGGAGACGTTCCACGGCGTGCGGGCCGCGTCGAACCCGGGATCGCCGGGCAGGTAGACGGCACCGCCGCACAGGCCGCGCAGCGACTGCGCCCGGGCCCTGCGCACAGTGCCGGGTCGGGCGATGTCTTGGATGGTCATGCTGGTGAACCTCCTGGGTGTGGTGGACAGCAACACCCTGCGATTCACCGCTTGAGAACCACTGACAATCCACTGAAGGAACGCGGCCGGCTCGTCTCAAGAATCCTTCAAGTGCAGTTCAGCACCACTTTCACCGCGCTCCAGACGCGCGCCGTGGAGCCGTTCCCGCATCGCGGATCAGCCGGGAGACGCTCGCGGCCGGGGATCTTGGCTACCGGGTCAGACGTCGAGGCCGGCTTGCGGAGCCGATCAGGAGGAGCGCGCCGGCGATGATCAGCCCGATGCCCCAGCCGATGTACGGCCCGACGGCGAAGCCGGTGTCGGGCAACGGCGGGTGGGGCGGGACCGGCGGGACCGGAGGTTCCGGCGGGATGAGGGGCACCGGCTCCGTACACACCACGGTGTTGGTCACGCCGACCGTGACAAGCGCGGTGCCCAGTTCGACCGGCCCGAGACCGGTGGCGGACGATGTGCAGTCGGTCGGTACCTGCGCAGACTCGCCGAGCTCGACGGTGGAACCCGGTGCGTAGCCGACGTAGTCGGTGTTCCAGGAGGCCTGCTGACCGTCGAGCGACGGGGCGGACGTGAAGCCGGCCGGCTGCGTGCCGTCGGCGTACGCGACACCGTTGATGACCCACTGCTTTTCGACGGTCAGCACGGTGGGCACCGGTTCGCACGCGGTGTCCGTCAGGAGCGAACCCAGCGAGTCCAGCGCCACCTGGTTGAACAGTCCGCTGCCGCTCACGCCGTCACCGGCGGCGCACCGCAGGCTCGCGGCGGTCGTGGTCGGCGGCACCGTTGCGGTCACGGCGAGCTCATAGGTGTGCACGGCGCCGGCCGGCAGCGTGGCGTTCTGCACGATGGCCACCACGTCGACGCCGTTCCACGACGGGCTCGCCAGCGTCACTCCGTCCGGGACGAGAGTGACTGCGGCGGAGAGGATATCGGTGCCGGCCGGGAACCCGAGGTTGTCCGTGAGGGTGTATGGCACCTCGTTCGCGGGGTTCGGATTCGTGGCCACCAGCCGGTAACCGACCGCCCATGTCCCGTTTGCGGGATCCCACACCGCCGGTCCTGTGGACTCTTTCGAGATCGTCGGCGCGAGGGTGGTCGGCACATCGGTGGAGCACGGGTCGGCGACCGCGGCCGCCGCGGCGAGATCGGCCAGCGGAGCCACCGGCCCGGCGCAGGTGGTGGGCTGCACGTCGCCGATTGCGGTGACGACGTTGCCGACTTGCACCCCGGCGGCGCCGGGATTGACGGTGACCTGGAAGGTGAGCGCGAGGCTGCTGCCCCCGGGAACGGCGGCGACCGTCCAGGTGAGTGTCCGGGCGTCGACGTCGAGCGCCGCCGTGGTGCCGGACGGTGCCGCGATGGACCCGTCGACGACGGTCGCGAACGGCAGCACGCGGGTCAGGTCGTCGGTGACCACGACGTCGTGCACGGGGACGGTTCCGGTCGAGTCGAGAGTCAGCGTGTAGGTGATCGTCGAACCCGGCTGAACCTCGGTCCCGCTCGGCGGGTCGCTGGTCTTCGTGACCGACCAGGCGCCCTCGGTCTTCGTGACGTTGTTTCTCACCCCGATGGCCACGATCGGCTCCGGGAAGTTCTCCTGCGGGGAGGGAATGGTGAACGTCAGCGACCTGCCCTGGCCGGGCGTCGCCATGCCGTCGACGGTGAACGTCGGCGGGTCCCAACCCCACGCGCTGTCCCGCAGCGGCGGCATCGTGTCCAGCGGTTCGGTCAGGATGCAGGTGCTGTTGATGGGAATCTGCTCGGCCTGGCCCACGTCGCGCAGGACTCCAGGGACGACCTCGATCGTCCCGGTGATCGGGGCGCCGGATCCGGGTTGGCAGGAGAACGTCATCGGGTAGGGGCCCTGGGGATTGACGATGCCGTCCACGGCGCCGGTCAGCAGCTTGGACACCCGGAACGTGCCGAACAGGCGCGCGCTGGGATTGCTGACCGCGATCGGCGGGGTCGCCTCGGTGGGTGGCGTCACCGTGACCGGGTCGCCGATCACCGGTTCGAGCCAGATGTAGGACGGGTCCCCGGTCACCGGCTGCCCGCCGGCCCCGGGCGGATCCTCGGTGGCGGCGCAAAGGGAGCCGACCAGCACACCCGAGCGCAGCGCCGGTACCGCGAGGGTGGCGGACCAGGTGGTCACGATCGGGGAGTCCGTGCCGTACTTGCAGCTGATCGTTCCCGTGAACGGCCGATCGGTCGGCACCAGCCCGTCGGCGGGACCGGTGACGTCCTTGGTGACGGTGATGTCGGAGTACACCCGGACGACCGTGTTCGTGACGCCCAGGGTGGCCGTCTGACCGGCCACCAGTTCGACGCTCTCCGGCACGTACGTCGGGTCGCCCCAGGTGAACGAGCCGTCCCGCAGGCCTTGCGCGTCGAGGGTGTCCTCGCTGATCGTGCACATCGCGGTCGCGGGCACCAGTTCGTCGGCCGGCGAGAACGCGACCACGCTGCCGTTCGCCGGGACCGTGAAGCGCCCACCGATGGAGTCCCGGCCCTGCACGCACTGCCAAGCCCCGCCGAACGTCGTCCCTGCCAGCAGCCCGCCATCGGGGTCGACGACAGTCTTGGTGACCTGCAGGCCGGCGAAGAGTCGGGTCACCGTGTTCGTCACCGTCACCGAGCCCGTGGAGCCCGCGACAACCGTGTCCGGGTCACCGATCACCGGCGGCAGCCACCCCCACGAACCGTCCGGGAGGCCGGTGGTCCCGGGCGGATCCTCGGTGACCGTGCACACCGACCCGAGCAGCAGATCCGGTATGACGAAGTCCGGATCCACGGACGGTGTGATGCTCCAGCGACCCACGACCGCGGGATCGGCGCCGTACTGGCAGGAGTAGCCGCCGCTGAACACCGCCGTCGGCTGGACCACGCCGTTCGGATCGACGATCTGCTTGGTGATCGTGAAAGAGTCAGTCACCCGGACGATCGGGTTCTCCGCGCGGAAGACCTGCACCGCGTCCGCATTCGGCAGCACGAACGTGCCGCCGGGCGCCAACTGCGGGGTGCCGGTGATCACCGGCGGGGCCCACGCGTAGGACGCATCCTTCAGCAGGCTCTGACCGGGGCTGTCCTCGAAGCCCGAGCAGGTCCAGTCGACCGAGGCGACGATGTTCCTGAAGCCGAGGTCGGCGATGGACCCATCGGCGTACCGCGTCGGGATTTGCGGCTGCCCCGGCACCGAGCACTGACCATGCAGCGTGAAGTCCTCGGCTCCGGTGCCCAGGTTGAGGTAGCCCTCAATGGCGCCGGTCACGACCTTCTCCACCCGGACGGTGCCGGTGTCGCGGATCAGCGTGTTCGTCACCGTGATGGTGTTCGGTCCGGGCCCGGCCACGGTGGTGCCGGTGATGACCGGGTCCAGCCAGCGGAACGCCGGGTCGGGCGATGGCGGCCCGAGGTCGCCCTCGGTCGCGGTGCAGACGGCGGTCAGCGGCACGTTGTCGGCGACTTGCACGCCCGCCGCGTCGACGACCACGTTGACGGTGCCGCCGAACGTTTCCTGACCACCGCCGTAGTCGCAAGACCAGGTGATCGAGTAGGTCTTCGCCGGATCGATCACACCCTGCGGTCCGCTGTAGGACTTGACGACCCGGACCGGTGCGAGGACCCGGACGATGTCGTTGGTGATGACGATGGGCTGAGCGACGTTCTCCTCGACGGTGACCGTGCCGTCGACCGGATCGTAGGTGGTGTCCCCCCAGGCGTACGACGCGTCGAGCAGGCCGCCGACCGGAGTCGCCTCCGTTGCCACACAGGTTGAGCCGACGGGGATGTCGCCCTGGGTCACGCTGTCGTCGCCGGGGCACGCTGAGGTGAAAGATCAGTCCCGGCCCGCAGTTCAGGGTGACGGCGAACGTGCTTCCGACCACGAGGCCAGCGGTCTGCCCGGTGATCTGCTTTTGCACCGTCACCGAACCGAACAGCGGGTCGATGGTGTTGATGGCATTGACCTGCGGCGTGTTCGCGCCGATCGTGAAGGTCGCGGAGTTCCCGGACTGCGTCACGCCGTCGCCGGTGAAATGAACCGGCCGCCAGGCGAAGGCCGGACCGGTCGGCGGCTGATTCACCTCCTGGATCGTGCACTGCGTGCCCACCGGTGGCGCTACCGCGGGGCTGAAGCTGTCGGTGTCGGCGAGGTTCACCGTCACGGTGAGACCGTTGGTGCAGCTGATTGCGAAGCTGAACGTGGTACCCGGTGTGTACCCGCCGCCCTTGCCTGCGCCGGTGACGACCTTGGTCAGGTTGAAGCTGCCCGTCAGTTGCTGGATCCAGTTCGTCACGGTCACCGCGACGGGCGTCGTCGCGCTCGTGACCACCACGTTCTGACCCGGGTCATAGGTGGGTGGGAGCCAGACCCAGGACGCATCGGTCGCGCTGGGCGGGGCGGTCAGGGTGGCCGGGTCCTCGGTGATCGTGCATATCGAGCCGAGGAACACGGCGGGCGTCAGCGCGGTCAGGTCTTGCGCGACGGTCGCGGTGCCCTGCGCCTGGATGTCGCCGCCGTAGCTGCACACGTACCCGATGTCGAAGGTCCGGGCCGGATCCACGATCCCGGCCGGCGTGATCGGAGCCTTGGTGATCGACACCTGACCGGTCACCCGGACGACGTCGTTGGCGACCGTCACCGGCACGACCTGGCCGGAGCTGTCGATCCGCACGGGCTGACCGGGGATCGACACCGCACCCCACGCGTAGGAGGGGTCGACCAGACCGCCGATTGGTGACGCCTCCGTGACGACGCATGTTGTGCCGACCGGCAGGTCCGTTGTCGTCCCGGTGCCGCCGACACCGACCGTGAAGGTGTTGTCGTAGCCGTTGTCACAGGCAACCCGGATCGCGAACTGGGCGTCCGCCGTGACCCCGTCGACGGCACCGGTGATCGCCTTCGTGACGCTCACCCGGCCGAAGATCGGCACGGTCGGATTGGTGACCGTGAGGGTCACCGACTCGCCCGCCGGCACGGTGGTCAGCGGCCCCGGCGACCAGGTCGGGGTTCCCCACACAAAACCGGGTGACAACGTGCCGGCGTCCGGCGGGAGCTCCTGCACCGCACAGCTGTTGCGGGCGGGCACCGTGACCGCCTTGCTGGCGCCGGCGGCCACCGTCACGTCCCCCGCGGCGACGCCACAGTCGTACCGGACGGTGAAGTTCTCCGCGGTACCGCCGACATACCCGTCACCGGTGACGACCTTGGCGATCACTAGCTGTCCGGTCTCGCGGGCGTAGCTGTTGGTGATGGTCACCGCGGCTGTGGTGTTGTCGCCGATCGTCACGCTGGCCGGGGCGGCCGCGGATCCGGTCCAGGCGTAGCTCGGGTCGCTGAAGTCCCCGTCCTGCTGCGTCAGCGTCTCGGTGAACGAGCACACAGAGCCGGTCGGGATCGGCGTGTCCGGCGAGACCGCCTGCGCCGTCGTGACATTGACGGTCCCGGCGGTGGTGGGGCCGTTGGTGAGCGTGCACGTGTAGGCCACCGGGAAGACCCTGCCCGTGCCGCCGGCGTACCCGCCGGGGCCGTCGATCGTCTTGGTGACCGCGAAGGTGCCGAACTGCTGCACGACCGGGTTGGTGATGGTGACGGACGCGGTGCCGTTCTGGGTGATCGTGGCCGGCTGGCCGCTGAACGAGGCGGGGCCCCACGCGTAGGACGCGTTCGCCAGCCCGCCGGCCGGCGGCGTCTCGGTGACCGTGCAGGTGCGGCCGACGGGAATGTTGTTGATCACGACCGGGGCTGCAGTGGTCAGCGTGGAGAAGGTGCCGGTGAATCCGGCCCCGCAGTCGTACGACCCGCTGAACGTCTTGCCCGCGCCGCCGGCGTAGGCGCCGTCGGGTGCGTCCACGACCTTGCTGATCTGCAGCGAGCCGGCGGCGAGCTGGTTGGTCGCCGTGCACGTCACATTCGCCGACGTGGTGGCCGACGCGCTGTCCGGCAGCGTCACGATGCCCCCCGTCACCGGCAGCGCGGCGCCACCGGCGGTGCGGCATACCCAGTCGCCGACCTGCACGTAGCCGGTGGCGGCCGCGCCGGTGCCGGTCTCGGTGAGCGCATAACTCCCGGCCGGCACCCGCTGAGTGGTCACCGCGGCTGACCCGGACGGCCCGGAGACGGTGGCACCGGACGGCGGTGGGGCGGCCGATCCGGTAGCCGTCAGCGTCCACAGATTCGGCGCCGCGCTGCCGGTCTGCACCTGCTTGACCAGGGTGAGCGTGGCCTTCGGGGTGTAGGTGTTCGTATAGGTGCAGGTGATCCCGGGCTGGGCGGCGTTCTGCGGCGCCGGCACGTTGCTCAGCAGCGCCTGTCTCGCGGCGAGGTTCGCGGTGACCCAGGTGGCCGGCACCTGCGCCCCGGCGGCGTTGTACTCCGTGCAGGCCAGCCCGGTCAGCGACCAGCGGTCGTCACCCGGATCGGTCTCCGTCACCGTCACCGTGTTGCCGCTGGTCAGCGACCGTGTCTCAGATCCGCCGGTGGTGAGCGAGAAGGTGCCGTTCGACCACGGGGAGCCGGC
>JBBQGJ010000010.1:0-43689 GCA_038322925.1 Mycobacteriales bacterium | reverse complement strand
CGTCTATCGGCGCGGATCGGAGCCTGCGGAGCGACCATCGGCGCGGAGCGGAGCCTGCGGAGCGACCATCGGCGCGGAGCGGAGCCTGCGGAGCGAAGCAGCGTGAGCCGATGGATCGAAGGGACCACGCGGTTCAACGCGGTCTCCGCCGCCGACTACGATCTGATCGGAGCTCTCCGCCGTGGCGGGGGGCCGACGCCGGGGTCGTTTCCCATGGCCCGACAGAGCCCCGCGAACCCCGTTCGCAGGAGGGATCCGCCGTGTCGCTCCCCCACATTGAGACCGCGGGTTCCACGAAATCGGAGGCCACCGGCGATATCGCGGCGGTGATTGTCCTGGCAGCGGGCCAGGGCACTAGGATGAAATCCCGGCTGCCCAAGGTGCTGCACCCCCTGGCGGGCAAGCCGCTGGTTTGGCACGCGCTGGCCACGGCCGCCGGACTGGATCCACGGCTGCTGGTCGTGGTGCTCGGCCACGGCCGCGACGACGTGACCGCCTTTCTCTCGGCGTCGACCGATCTGCCGGCGGTACTGACCGCGATCCAGGAGGAGCAGCACGGCACGGGTCATGCCTGCGCCTGCGCGCTGGCGGTCACCGGTCAGCTGACCGGTACGGTGCTGGTCACCTACGGTGACGTTCCGTTGCTGCGTACCAGCACCCTGGCGGCGCTGGCCGCCGACCACCGCGCCAACGGGAACGCGGTCACCATGCTCACCGCGTTGGTCGCGGACCCCACGGGCTACGGCCGGGTCGTTCGCGATCCGGCCGGCCAGATCGCCGAGATCGTGGAAGAGAAGGACGCGACCGCCGAGCAGCGAGCGATCCGAGAAGTCAACTCCGGGGTGTACGCCTTCGACGCGGGCGTGCTGACCGATGCGCTCGGCCGACTGTCCAGCGCCAACGCCGCGGGTGAGCAGTACCTGACCGACGTGGTGGGCATCGCGGCGAGCGACGGCCGGCGGGTCGGCGCGGTCGAGGTCCCCGATCCGGTCGAGACCGAGGGCGTCAACGACCGGGTTCAGCTGGCCGAGCTGGCGAAGGAGCTAAACGCCCGGCTCGTTCGCCGGGCCCAGCTCGCCGGTGTCACCGTGCACGACCCGGCCACCACCTGGCTGCACGCCGACGTCACGATCGGGCCGGACACCGAGATCCTCCCTGGCACACAACTGCAGGCCGGCACCAGCGTCGGATCCGGGTGCTCCATCGGCCCGGACACGACCCTGATCGCCTGCACCGTCGATGATGAGGCGTCGGTGGTCCGCTCGCACTGCCAGGGCGCCACCATTGGCGCGAAGGCCACCGTCGGGCCGTTCAGCTACCTACGCCCCGGCGCTGTGCTGGACGACGGCAGCAAGGTCGGCGCGTTCGTCGAGCTGAAGAACTCCACCGTCGGTGCCGGATCGAAGGTTCCGCACCTGTCCTATGTCGGGGACACCACGATCGGCAGGAGGACCAACATCGGCGCCGGCACGATCACCGCGAACTACGACGGCGACCACAAGTTCCCGACGGTCGTCGGGGACCACGCGTTCGTCGGCAGCAACTCCACCCTGGTCGCCCCGGTCACCGTGCACGACGGTGCCTATGTCGCCGCGGGCTCCACGGTCACCACCGACGTCGGACCCGGCGATCTTGCGGTTGCCCGTGGCCGTCAGCACGCAGTGGACGGTTGGACGCTGCGACGGCGCGCCGGCTCCCCGTCGGCGGTCGCGGCACAGGCTGCCAGGCGCACCTCCGATGGCGTGCAGTCGGATAGCGCGTCAGCAACCTCATTGCTGCACGAGTCAAAACCGCCGAACGGCAGCTCCGGGAAAACAGCTACTGCGCAAGGAGATCAGCCGGCGTGAATGCCATTTCGATCAACACCCGCAAGAGCATGATGCTCTTCTCGGGACGTGCCTACCCGGAGTTGGCCGACGAGGTGGGCAAGTACCTCGACGTGACGGTGACGCCGCAGTCGGCCTACGACTTCGCGAACGGCGAGATCTTCGTCCGGTTCGAGGAGTCGGTACGCGGTTCCGACGCGTTCCTGGTGCAGTCGTGCGGTGTGCCGATCAACACCTGGGTGATGGAAACGCTGATCATGATCGACGCGCTGAAACGCGCGTCGGCCAAGCGCATCACGGTGGTGCTGCCGTTCTACCCGTACGCACGGCAGGACAAGAAGCACCGTGGCCGCGAGCCGATCTCCGCGCGGCTGATCGCCGACCTGATCAAGACCGCCGGGGCCCAGCGGTTGATGACGGTCGATTTGCACACCGATCAGATCCAGGGATTCTTCGACGGGCCGGTGGATCACCTGTTCGCCCAGCCGCTGCTGACCAGCTACATCGCCGAACGCTACATTGGCGACAACCTGACGGTGGTCTCCCCCGATTCCGGCCGGGTGCGCACCGCAGAACGCTGGGCGGATCGGCTGGGGGGGGCGCCGATCGCGTTCATCCACAAGACCCGCGACCCGCACAAGCCCAACCAGGTGGTCGCCAACCGGGTGGTCGGTGATGTGCACGGGCGCACCTGCATCGTGGTCGACGACATGATCGACACCGGCGGCACGATCGTGAAGGCGGTCCGCGAGGTGCTGGAGGCCGGCGCGGAGAAGGTCGTGGTCGCCGCCACGCACGGCGTGCTGTCGGATCCCGCAGCCGAGCGGCTGGCCAGCAGCGGGGCGTGCGAGGTGGTGCTCACCAACACGCTGTCGATCCCGCCGGAGCACCAGTTCGAGAATCTCACCGTGCTGTCCATCGCGCCGCTGGTGGCCAAGGCCATCCATGAGGTCTTCGAGGACGGCTCGGTCACCTCACTCTTCGACGAGTAACGGGCGGGCGAGCTTCAGACGAGGCTATCGCTGGGGCCCTTCTGCCGTTCCACTCCCCTCCCTGGGCGCGCTGAACCACGCCCGTCCGGTGTGTCGGGATCAGCCGTCGCCTTCGTGGACTCCGGTCAGTGACTCCCCCGTGCCCGGTCGATGTCGGGTCGGTACAGCGCCGGAGCCACCTCGGTACCCCGGCCGAGCCAGGCAGAACCGACCAGAAACGAAACACAGCCGTCATGTCGCGTCACGTAGTGCCTCACGTCAAGATGCCCGCGAAAATGGATCGGTGCCTCAGGTAGGAATGCCCGCGAACGGGGGGGTCAGCCGGCCTTGATCCGGATGCCCTTGCGGACGTCGGGGAGGGCGGTCGGGATGGTGGCGAGGTAGAGCTGCTCGGTCTTGTCCTTGGCGAGCGTGAGCAGCACTGCCTGGATGTCGGCGATCTCTCGGGCGATCGCGGCGGGGTTGAGGTGGTCGCGGTAGGCGATCAGTTCGCGTTCCTGGGCCGGGGCGAGCGTTCCGGCGGCCAGGAGGCGGTCGAGCGGGGTCTGCGGCTTGTCGTACAGACGCTTGCGGCGGCCGGCGTTGTCCTGGCCCCAGCCGACCGGCTTCTTGGTCGGGGTGAGGTAGTTGAGCCGGTCGTTGACCAGCTTCCAGAGCCGGTTCATGGCGTGGCGTTCCTCGCTGGTGTCGTAGCGGTAGTAGAAGCCGTACTTGCGGACGAGGTGGTTGTTCTTGGACTCGATCGTGGCCTGGTCGTCCTTCTTGTAGGGGCGGGACCGGGTGAAGTAGATGTCCCGCTCGCCGGCCCATTTGACGACGGCCTTGTTCAGGAACTCGGAGCCGTTGTCGAAATCCAAACCCGTTACCGTGAAAGGGATCTCCAGCACGGCGGCCTGCAGCGCGGCCAGCACGTGGGCGTGTGCGTTGTTCCGCATCGTGCGGGTGAAGACCCACCCGGTGTGCACGCAGGTCAGGTTCAGGGTCCGGGCGAACTCGCCCCGCAGGGTCGGGCCGCAGTGCGCCACGGTGTCGCCCTCGAAGAACCCCGGCTCGGACTCCACCTCATCGCCTGCCTTGCGGATCTTGATCGAGGACCGCAGCAGCGGCGAGGGTTTCGTGGTCGTGACGCCCTTGATCTGGTCGGTGGCCCTCGCCGGCCGCAGGTAGCGGTCGATCGACGCGGCCGACATCGCGAGCAACTCGGCCCGCACCGCCATGCTGTACCGGCCGACGCCGACGACGAGCTCGCCGTGCCGTTCAAGGCCGTCCAGCTGCATGCGCATCGACACCGCGAGGTACTTGCCGCACTGCCCGCCCGAGGCCGCCCACACCCGTTGCAGGACCTTCAACGCGTCGTAGGAGTACTTCCCCGCCCGCTGCTTCCTTGGCCGCGTGGCGACCGAGCGACCCGCTCCCGGTGCGCGCTGCGCCGCGCTGGTCAGCCGACGCCGGGCGTTGTCCCGCGACCAGCCGGTCACGGACACCACCTCGTCCAGGATCCGGCCCTTCGTCCGCTTGTCCGCGGCCTTGAACGCCCGGGCGTACCTCGTGGTGATCTCGGCACGAGACATCATCGAAAACCCACTCCTCATACCCCACCACGCTCGGCGCTACGCGGGCATTCCTACGTGAGGCACGGAGAGCGTTTCGCGGGCAGTATTCGTGAGTCTCGCCGCGTCATTGACCGTAATTGCTCCGGCATATACCCTCGTCAACAATAGATTATGTCGCGCTGAAGAGGTGATCATGGTGGAGTTTCCACGGGTGGCCGTGTTCGACGGGGCGTCGTGGACGCCGTCCGTCCGCGACCTCGTCGCGAGGCGCGGATACCGACCCGCCTTGGGGCTCGATGCGGACGTCGTCGTCGTCTCCCACGGAGCGGACCTGCGACCGTCGGTCGTCGACGCCGTCCGCGGCGGCCTCGGCCTGGTTGTCCTCGTCACCGGGGCGAACAGCCGCGACGCCGTCGCGCCGGGTGTTGCAGCCCTGCTGGGCCGGGTGGGAATCCGGCTGGAATCCGCGGCCCCCGACGGAAGCGAGCCGGATTTGTCCACCGGCACCTGCACGACCCCTGCCGAGACCGCCACCGTCACCGACCTGGACCTGTGGGCACGAGTCGACCCCTTCGCGCTGACCGGCACCTGCCCACTGCAGGTGCGCGCCCCCGCCGCCGTGCTGCTCCGGACCGTCGATCACCGCGGGTTCCGCGGCGAACCGGTGGCGGCCGTCGCCGAGATGGAGCACAGCAGGATCGTCGTGCTGGCCGTCTCCGGTGCCGGGACCGACGAACTGCTGATGTCCGCGATCACCTACGCCGCCGGCCACCTGCACCGGCACCGCACCCGGGTCCGCTCGGACGCGACGGAACACCCTGCGTGGCAACGGCTCAAGGCCTCGGTCACCGGCCTGCAGGCCCTGCAGGCCTCCGACGGCTCAGTTCCCGACATCGAGCACCACGGCGCCGCGGCCGATCACGTCCGCCGCATCGTCGAGTCGATCACCGAGCTGATCCCGAGCTACCCGCACGACGCGGACTACCTCTCGGCCGTGGTCAAGGACTTCACCCGGTGGGGCGAGAGCGGTTTCGAGGTACCGGATTTCCTAGATTCCCTGATGCTGTTCCACCCCGAGCGGCAGCGGGTCGACGGGCGCGAACACCTCGTCGTCTTCCCCATGTACACCCAGAACGGGTCCCCCGATCGGCACATGGAAGCCGTTCTGGTGCAGACGATCTGGCCGGACTTCGTCGCCGAACTCGAGTCGGGCGACTACTCGAACAAGCTCTTCGTGCCGGTCCGTTTCCTGGATTTCACCGCCGGGTATGACACCAACTCGGCCGTGCTCTTCCCGGAAACCGTTGCCATGCGGGAGGTTCCGAAGTTCACCTGGGGCGCCATCTTCGCCGACCGGGAAGCCGCCCGCTTCCGCAGCGTGGTCACCGCGGCCGCCGAGATCACTCACCTCGCGCTGCCGCCGGACGCCGCGCGGCTGCTAGAGGACCAGAAGCTGGCCGAAGAGACCTTCGTCATGTGGGATCTCATTCACGATCGCACGCACATGCACGGCGACCTGCCGTTCGATCCTTTCATGATCAAACAACGTATGCCGTTCTTCCTGTATTCGCTGGAGGAATTGCGTTGCGATCTCACGGCTTTCGCCGAAGCCGTTGCGCTGGAGCGCCAGGGCGGTCACCCTCATGCGCGGTTGGTGCAGTACGCCGTGCTGTTCGACCGGATCTTCCGGTTCGCGATCACCGGTTCCCGGGTCAAGAATTACGACGGCCTCGGCGGGCAGTTGCTGTTCGCCTGGCTGCACCAGCACCGCGTGGTGAACTGGACCGACAACCGGCTGTCCATCGAATGGGATCGGGTCGCCGACTGTGTCCTGGAACTGGGCGAGCAGATCAACGACTTGTACTGGCGCTCCATCGACCGGCCGAAGGTCTGCCACTGGCTGGCCGCGTACGAGCTGATCTCCGCGACGGTCACGCCGCACCCGGCATCCGTGTGGGCCACGGGCACCGATGCGCTTCCGGTGAACGGTCCGCCGCGGGGACTGACCGACGCGGTACTGCCGGACGAGTTCCCGTTGTCGATGTTCCACGAGGCACTCAGCCGTAAGCTCGCCCCCGTGGTGACAGCGACCCGCGGCTTGACCGGATGAGCGGCGTCGGCGGCCGACTGGTAGTGGTCACCGGGGCCGCCGGAACGGCCGGCCGGCCGGCCGCCCGTGCGCTGGCGGGCGCCGGAGCGAGGGTGGTGGCGGTAGGTCAGTCACCGCAGCGGTTGTCGGAACTGGCCGCACAGGTCCCCGGCCTCGGCGTCGAGATCGCCGATCTCGGCGATCCGAGTAGCGTGCTGCAACTCTCCCGACGCATCCATGCCGGTCACGGACCGGTCGACGGGATCGTCCACCTGGTGGGCGGCTTCCGTGGCGGCGCCACATTCGACGCCAACACCGACGCGGACTGGCGGTTCCTGGACAACGGCCTCATCCAGACCCTGCGCCACGTCACCCTCGCCTTTCACGACGACCTGGTGGCGTCCCCCGCCGGCCGCGCGGTGATCGTGTCCGGTACCGCTGTCGATGCCCCGTCAGCGGGATCGGCCAACTACGCCGCGGCGAAGGCGGCCGCCGAGGCCTGGATGCGAGCGCTGGCCGATTCATTCCGCCGTTCACAGTCCGGCCGCAAGGACAATCCGGTCCCGCAGACCAGCGCAGCGGTGATCCTGGTGGTCAAGGCGCTGGTCGACGACGCAATGCGGGAGGCCGCGCCGGAGCGGAAGTTCCCCGGCTTCACCGACGTGACCGATCTCGCCACCCGGATCGTCGCGCTGTGGTCGCGGGATGCCACCGAGCTGAACGGCGCCAGGATCCCGCTGAGCTGAACCGGCCCTGAGCCGGCGACCGAGAGCCCTACCCTCGCCCTCCGGTGGCGGTTCGAGCCGTTGGTGCCGGCCGCCTACCCTGGTCCTGCCACCACCGGGACCACCACCCAACGGAAAGATCAGCACTGTGACGACGTTGCACGACCCATCCCGCCGCGGTTTCGCCTCCGACAACTACGCAGGCGCTCACCCGGAGATCCTGGCCGCTCTCGCCGAGGCCAACGGCGGGCACCAGATCTCCTACGGGGAGGACGTGTACACAGCGCGACTGCACGAGGTGATGGGCGAGCACTTCGGGTCCGGCGTCGAGGTCTTCCCGGTGTTCAACGGCACCGGCGCCAACGTGCTCTCGTTGCAGGCGATGATGCCCCGCTGGGGTGCGGTGGTGTGCAGCGAGAACGCGCACATCCACACCGACGAGAACGGCGCGCCGGAGCGGGTCGGCGGGCTCAAGCTGCTGACCGTGCCCACCCCCGACGGCAAGCTCACCCCGGAGCTGATCGACCGACAGGCCTGGGGCTGGGGCGACGAGCACCGGGCCCAGCCCCTGGTGGTATCGATCACCCAGACCACCGAATTGGGCACCGCCTACACGCCGCAGGAGATCAGGGCCATCGCCGAGCACATCCACCCGCTGGGCATGCGACTGCACCTGGACGGGTCCCGGATCGCCAACGCCGCAGCCAGTCTCGACACCCCGCTGCGCGCTTTCACCACCGATGCCGGGGTCGACGTGCTGTCCTTCGGCGGGACGAAGAACGGGCTGCTGTTCGGTGAGGCGGTCGTCGTGCTCCGGAGCGAGGCCGCCGTCGGGCTGCCCTACCTGCGGAAGATGAACATGCAGCTGGCGTCAAAGATGCGGTTCGTCTCGGCGCAACTGGTGGCGCTGCTCGAGGGTGATCTGTGGATCCGGTCGGCCCGGCACTCCAACGCGATGGCGACCCGGCTCGTCGCGGCCGTGGAGCAACTGGACGGGGTGAAGATCACCCAGCCGGTGCAGGCGAATGCGGTCTTCGCCATTCTCGATCCGGCGGTCGCGGACCGGCTGCGGCAGCGGTTCCGGTTCTACGACTGGAACCCGGCCACCGGTGAGGTGCGCTGGATGTGTGCGTTCGACACGACTCCGGATGACGTCGATCAGTTCGCGACGGCGTTGGCGGAGGAACTGACCGGATAACCAGCCCCATCAGGTCCTGGCCCGCCGGCCGCTAGCTGCGCCACCTGAACCCGCTCCATACCAGAACGTGAGTCGAAGCCGTGGTGAGGTTGCCTGCAAGGTCGGAAACAGTCTCGGTGACGGTGTACACGCGGGCGCGGTCGCCGGGGCGCAGAGTGGTGTCCAGCGACACGTCCCGCTTCCAGGTCGAGTTCACCTGCCCGGTGAGGTCCTCCGCGTCGATCACTGGTTGGTCTTCGCCGTATTCGTCGGTCACCGAGAACGAGACGCCAGCAAGCCCTCGGTCGTCACTGGCGGACCCGGTGATCCGCACCGGCTGACGTCCTCGGTTGGCGGGCAACCAGGACGGGCAAGCCGCCAGCTCTGCGGTGGGCGCCACCTGATCCGGATCCGGCGGAGGCGATGCGGCGAAATCCTTGGCGATCACGTCGGCGACCCGGTTACCGCCATCCGGGACCAGGTTCGTCGACGGGGAGTAGAAGGCGACAACCGCTCCGTCGGTGGCGATGGAGGGCTCAATGCTGAGGTAATCGCCAGGAGTGCCGTCGGCGGTGACCGACACCGGAAGCAGCGCGCCGGTGGCCAGATCCTTGCGGTAGACCTGCTTGACCAGCGGCGGGGTATCGATGCCCAGGTTGGTGGCGTCCGAGCTGAAGGCAACGTACCCCCCGTCCGGGGACAGCGACGGATAACTCGCGGCCTGGTTGGCTTTCGTCCCGGTACCCTCCGGGCCGTCCGTGGACACGAGCATGAGCGAACCCGAGCTGTCAGCGAGGTTCTTGAGGTAGATGTCGGACGACGGGTCGACGTCCTCGGGAACGAGGTTCGTCGATCCGGTTTCGAACGCGACCTTGGTCCCGTCGGCAGCGAGCGAAGGTTCGCTGCTGGGCGAGTCACCTTTGACCCCTGCCGCGTTCACCGAGGCGAGCCGGACGGCACTCGAGCCGAGATCCCGCACGTAGACGTCCGCCCGCTGGTCAGTGTCCACCGGGTCCAGCTCCGCCGCGTCAGTCGCGAAGGCGACGACCCCGCCGTCGGCGGACAGCGACGGGTCCCTGGCGCCGATTTGCTCGTCGGGCCGGGCGATCGTCCCGCCGTCAACCCGTGTCAGAATTCCGGTGTCGAGCCTTTTGACGTACACGTGGGAGCTTCCATCGCCGGGATCGGGCGAGAGGTTGGTCGCCTTCGAGGCGAACGCGACCGTCGATCCGTCGTCGGAGATCGTCGGTGACGACACGCCGTTGTCGGCCTTCCTCCCCTCGGTGGTCTTCGAAGCCAGCGTGAGTTCGCCCGTCTGCAGGTCCTTCACAAAGACATCTGGGTACCCGTCGGGATCGTCTGGACTGAGGTTGTCCGCAGCCGATACGAAGGCCATCTTCTGCCCGTCGGCGGAGATCGATGGGCCGTTGCTGATCGAGTTGCCCTTGATGCCGTCGGCCCTCTGCGAGGCCAACCGCACGTCCCCGGTGGCCAGATTCTTGACGAACACGTCGACAACAGTGTCCTGATCACCGGAGTCGAGGTTGGTCGCCGTCGACGCGAAGGCGACGTACCGACCGTCGGCCGAGGTGGACACCCCATAGCTGCTCGATCCATTGCCGGGTTCACCGCTCGCGGACGCAGAGACGAGGATCAGGTCGCTCTGCACTTGGTCCGCGGCCGCACCCGCAGCCATGCCCACCTGACCCAAGAGGAGAAGCCCGGTGGCGACGGTGAGTTTCGTTCTGGATAGCCGAACCAATGACAAGAGCGACCTTCTTGGTGAACCCAACCTGGTGTTCCTCCGATCGGCCATTGGCCCCGCGCCGATACTGCCGCGAGGCCAATGGCGTTGTCACGGCGACTCTGCCGAGACAGCTGGCGGTTTCTTGGTCAGTGCTGCGTCTCTGTCGGCGGGGTGAACGGCAGCCCGTTGTTGGTGATTCCAATGTCGCGCAGGACAGGACTACTTGCGTCGCCGGTGGTGGACATCTGCACACGATATTGCAGATAACGCGAGCTACCCACCACCCGCCCGCCGGACGCCACCGGCGTCCAGGCCGACCAGCTGGCATCCGGCGTGGCGGTGCTACCGATCCGAACACTGACCTGTAAGGTCGCGCCGGTCGGAACGTCCGCCTGATAGGTGAGCCGGTCCCAGGTCACCATCTGGTGGGCATCCATCACCCGCGACACCCGGTTGCCGCCGCTGGCACCGCCCGACAACCGCACCCAGTCGATCGTCAGCGGGAAACCGTCGGCCGCAGTATCCCGGGCCCGCAGTCCCATCAACGGGATCGCGGCCTTCAGGGAGCCGACCTCAAAGTACTTGGAGTACTTGTCATCTTTGTCGACGGAGAACTTGAAACCGTCCTTCGTCCAATCGATCTGGTACCGATGGGAGAAGCCGATATACCTATCCGGTAGCTTGATGGTCTGCAGCCCACTGGTGGTATTCAGTGCGGCATACAGATTGCCGTTCCGCATCCCGAACATGGCCCACGGATCGTTGACGGTGCCGGCCGCGAAGCCCGCCCACTGCGTCCCTGGTCGGGTGAACGTCGCGCGGAACACCAGCGAGCGGCCCGGGCCGAACTGTGCCTTGGTTCCCGCCCGGTTGCCGTCCAGTACCAGGTTCCCGCGACGCAACACGGTCTTGCCGCCGGTCGCCTCGGACTGCTGGTCCCAGTCCGATGGCAGCGCGGCCGTGCTGAACTCGGCGGCCGCCGCTGGCGCCAGCGAGACCTCACCCAGGCCGTCTTTCTGCACGGACGTGCCGGTCTGGGAGCTGATCGTGTTGAACTGCTCGGCCGTCATGTCAGCCACGCCGGTGGCGGCCGCGATGAACGTCGCCGGCGGGTCGGTCGCCGCGGGCCATTGGGTCGCGTTGCCGGCCGCGTCGACGCTCTTCACCCGGTAGTAGTAGGTCGATCCGGGCTGCAGGTTGGTCGCCACCACGGTGTGTGCGACATCGGACGTGTCGTCGTGGAGATCGACCAGGTTGTCCGGCTGCTGACCGTATTGCAGTGTCGCGTCGGCATTCTCGTCGGTGCCCCAGGTGACCTCGACCGTGCCGTCCGGCAGTGGCCGGGCGTTCACCGAAGAGACCACGGGCGCGGCCGAATCCTGAGCGGCGGCAGCGAGCGGGGCAAAGCGTGACTCGAACAGCGTCGGTGTGGTCGCGGATGCGCCCTGGACGACGGCGCTGCGCAGCCCGGCCGGCGCCGCTGGCGGCGCGGTGTAGGTCGCCGCATAACTGCCGGCGG
Source organism: Mycobacteriales bacterium (assembly GCA_038322925.1). Classification (GTDB taxonomy): domain Bacteria; phylum Actinomycetota; class Actinomycetes; order Mycobacteriales; family Nakamurellaceae; genus Nakamurella. Next base: position 32,061 of record JBBQGJ010000010.1, on the reverse strand, counting down.
TGGCCAGGAACATCGCGTACTCGACGCCCTTGATCGTCGTCTTCGTGAAGGTGACCGGGCTGCCGGCCCGGGTCAGGGTGCTCAGGGTACTGCCGCCCGTCCCGGCCGTTGGCACCATACCGGTCAGCCCATTGGCGCCGTTTCCGACGTTCACCGTGAAGGACAGCGTGTTGCCCGTCCAACTCATGCCGGAGTACGACGAGCCGTTTCGGCCGTCGAGCCAGGTCAGCAGCTGACTGGAACTGACCACGGGCACGCCGTGCGCAAGCGCGGACGCCATGAGCTGGTCGCTCTGGAATTCCGTGGAGGCGTCGGTGTGCTCGTTCGCGACGAAGGCACCGTAATACCCGAGCGGGCCAGTTGCGTTGTCCAGCAGCTTGTTCGGGGTCAGCGGATAGCTCTGCCCGGATTCGTCGGTCATTTGGGTGGCCGCCTGGTAGACGTCGATGAGGCCGCCGGTCTTCGCGGAGAACCGCATCGGCATCCCGGAGCCGGTCATGAAGCCCGGTCGGTCGCCAACCCAGGAGCCCGGCCAGTAATAATAGTTGGTGTCCAGCCGGATACCATTCTGCCCTTCCACGGTCGGTTGGCTCACGTAGTCCGACCAGACGATGCAATGCAGCCGGTTGGTCGCCGGCGACGGCACGCCGACGTATTTCTGACTCCAGTCGCTGAGCTGCGTGGTGTAGTTGCTGGCCAGCGAACTGGCTGTCCAATCGGCGCAGTTGCTGGACGCGTGCAGGCCCACCTCGAAGCCGTTGTTCTTGTAGGCAGTCGCCTGCGAGTTGCTCAGTGGGGTGCTCGTGTAGACGTACGAGGTGTACCGCAGACACTCCCAGTTGGCCACGACACAACCTGCCGGGCTGTTGGCGGCGTACTGGTCGAACCGACCAGCGGTGCCGCCGTTCCCGTGGTCGTCACCCGTGCCAACGACGACGGCCTTGGCGCTGCGTGGGAAGTACCAGAAGCGCGGCAACGGCTTCTTGTCGAGGTTCATCGCGCCGATCAGGTTGGCGAGCAGTCGCTGCTGCTCGTCGGCTTGCGGGATGGCCGCCTTGGTCAGGTTCACCCAGTCGGTGCTCGCACCGCCGAAGTACAGGTCGTCTGATCGGATCGGCGTCTGGCTGTCCCGCTCCTGCTGATCCCAGGCCGGGTTGCCCTGCCGGAGATAGACAGTGGACTGGGCGAGGTCGTAGGTGAAGGCGGCCGCCTGTCCGCCGTTGGTGCCGACGCTGGCCACGGAGACCGCCGGGTTCGGGTTCGTCGGATTCGCCGGAGTGGTGGCAGTCGAGTACAGCGTCGCCACTGCGCGCGCGCCGTTCAGCGTGTATCGATCGGCGCCGCCGTGGTATTGGATTGTCTGACCGGTGATCCCGGCGCCTGGTGCCTGGGTCGTGTCCACCTTGAGGTAACCCTCGGCCAGCGTAGTGCTGGCGGAGGTCAGCCCGAGCAGACCGGCGAGCTGCTGGTCGGGCCGGAAGGTGATCAGGTTACCGCCGCCGGTCACCCACGCAGTAAACATGCTCACCTGCGCAGCCGTGAGCGGCGTTGACCCGAGCACCACCACGTCGTACTGGCCGAGCACGGTGGAGTTGACCGTCGACAGGTCCGCGGTGGCGAACTCGTTCAGCCCCTCGGTGCGCAGGATCTCCGCCGTGAACGGGGTGAACTGGCTGGCCCCGGCCACCGAGTTCTTGATCACCAGCACGGGGCCGCCCGGACCCTGGTCGGGTGGCGGCGGGGGTGGGGCCGCGGTCGTGAAGGACCAACTGACCGGCGTCATCGTATTGCTGGCCGCATCTTTCGCGCCGCTGACGGCGACCGTGTACGTGGTGGAGGTGGCGAGCGGCGAGTTCGGCGTGAACGTCGAGGTGGTGGTGGCGGCGTCGTACGCGAGCGTGCCCGCAACGGCGCCGGGGTTCAGCGTGATCACTACCGTGGCCGGAGTGACGGGTTCGCTGAAAGTGGCACTCACCGTCGTACCGGTCGAGACGCCGCTTGCGTTCGGCGCTGGCGCTCGTGCGGTCACCGTTGGTGCGATGGTGTCCGTCGCGGTTGGGTTGAACACGACGTCGACCCAGTAGTTGGAGGACTGGAAGGTGTTGGTCGGAAAGCCGCCGCCGCCATACAGATAGACCCCGTTGGAGCCGTCTGTTCCATTGGCGAGAGCGGTGAGCGGGCCACGGGACACCGCCGAGGTGAAACCGCCGGGGGAATTCGCCGAATAAAAGCCCGCGTTGGTGTGGTAGGAGGCGACGTAGGTGGTGTTGGCCGTGACTGGTACCGGGGATGGCAGGGTTGCGGTTTGCCAGCCGGACCCGGACTCCGCGGTGTAGGTGACCGTGGACAGCTGGCCTCCGCCGTTCGTCCAGAGCGTCCCGGTGTGCGTTCCGGTGTTGCTGGGTCCCTTGTAGAACCGCAGACCTGTGATGTACCCGGTGGTCGTGGAACGGAACCGGACGCCGAGTTCGACGGCTGAGTTGTCGTTGACGGTGACCGTGCTCGGCGTGGATGTGTCGGCCCAGATGGTGCAGGGGCAGGCCGATCCGGTCGCGCCGGTGGTGAACGACCAGGAGAACGCCGCCGCCATGGCGTTTCCGGCGACGTCCTTCGCACCGGCGACCGTGGCGGTGTGAAGGGTGGACGCGGCGAGCGCGGCGTTCGGAGTGAAGGTCACGGTACGGCTCGGCGCGTCATAAGAGTTCGTGCCCCCGATGGCGCCGGACGGACCGGTCAACGCTATCGCGACGGTATTCGCCGTCATGGGCTCACTGAACGTGGCGGTGACGGTCGTGGTCGTCGGGACACCGGTTGTTGCCGGGCTGTTAGCGGTGACCGTCGGCGGCGTGGTGTCAGGCCCGGATGGCGAGAACACCACGTCCACCCAGTAATTGGTGGACTGGTAGGTGTTGGTGGGGAAAACGCCGCCGGCGCCGTACCGGTAGACCCCGTTGGCGCCGTCTACCCCGTTCGCCAGCGCGTGCAGCGGGGCGTTGTCCACCCCCTGAGTGGCGAAGGCGTTGGCGTCGGCGGCATAGCGCCCGTTGGGGGCGTAGTACGACACGACGTAGGTGGTGTTCGCGGAGATCGCCACCGGCGACGCAAAGCTCGCCTGCTGCCAGCCGCTGCCGCTCTCCCCGGTGAACGTCACGGTGCCGAGATTCGTCCCGGCCGCCGACCACAGGTTGCCGATGTGGGTACCGCTGTTGCCACTGCCCTTGTAGAACCGGACCCCGGTGACGAAGCCGCTCGAATCCGAGCGGAACTTGACGCCCACCTCCACCGCCGCGGTGTCGTTCTCCGCAGGGTTGGCCGGCGTCTGGCCCGCCGTCCAGATCGTGCACGGGCAGGTGGCCGCCAGGGCCTGCCGGGCCGGCAGGGCCACTAGCAGACTCAAACTGAGCGCGAGGGTCAGCAGGATGGCCACGATCCGCCGTTGCCAGCCGGAGAGCGAAAGGAAGGCGACAGATGAATGCATCAGGAAACCCCCATCGGGCGGTCAGCCGGTCGTGAAAACGACATCGACCCAGTAGTTGCTGGACAGATAGGTGCTGGACGGGAAACCGCCGCCGGCGCCGTACCGGTAAACCCCGTTGGAACCGTCGGCTCCGTCGAGCAGGGCAGTGAGCGGACCGTTGGTGACGGCCGACGTGAAGTACCGCTCGTCGACCGAGTACCGGCCGTTCGGCGCATAATAAGAGGCGACGTAGGTCGTCCCGGCCGTCACCGCCACCGGCGCGGCGAAGCTGGCCTGCTGCCAGCCGCTGGCCGACTCGCCGGCGAATGTCACCGACGCGAACTGCTGGGTGCCAGATGCGTTCCACAACGTGCCCACGTGCGTACCGGTGTTCCCGGTGCCTTTGTAGAACCTGATGCCGGTGACGAACCCGTTCTGCGAGGCCCGGAACTTGACCCCGAGTTCGACGGCACCCGTATCCGGGTCCATTGCGACGGCGGGCGTGGCGGTGCTGGGCCAGATGGCGCACGGACAACCGGATGTCGAGGCCGCGGTGGTGAACGACCACGTGATCGGATCCATTGTGTTCCCGGCAAGATCCTTCGCCCCGATCACGGCGGCTGTATACGTCATGCCCCCGGTCATCGCGCTCTGCGGCGCGAAGGTCACCGTGTTGCTGGTCCCGCTGTAGCTCTGGGTGCCAGCGACGAGTGTTCCGACAGGGTCTTTCAGGCTCATCGAGATGGTGCCCGCCTGAACCGACTCGCTAAAGGTGGCCGTCATTGCCGCGCCGGTCGACACCCCGGTCGCCCCGCCGGCGGGCGTCCGAGCGGTGACCACTGGGGGCGTGGTGTCGGCGCCGGACGACGCGAAGACGACGTCGACCCAGTAGTTGGCCGACTGGAACCCCTGATTGGGGAAGACGCCGAGGGCGCCTGACCGGTAGACCCCGTTCGGCCCGTCGGTGCCGTCCTTGAGGGCGTGCAGCGGAGGCGCGTCGGTAGCCGAGGCCTGGAAGTAGTTGTCGTCCTCGGCGTAGTGGCCGCTCGGGGCGTAGTACGACACCACATAGGTCGTGCCGGCGGCCAGCGTGACCGGGGTGGCGAGGGTGGCTTGTTGCCAGCCGCTCGGCGTCTCGCCGGTGAACGTAACGCTGGCCAACGGCGTGCCGTTGGCTGCCCAGAGGTGGCCGACGTGCGTACCGGTATTACCGGTGCCCTTGTAGAACCGCAGCGCCGTGACTTGACCGGCGACGTCCGAACGGAACTTGACACCAACCTCGTTCGCGCTCCCGTCGGGGTCGGCGGCCACTGTCGGGGTCGCACCGGAGCCCCAGATGGTGCAGGGGCAGGCGCGCGCCGCCACGGTGACCGACACGGAGGTCGGCGCGCCGAGATTCGCGCTGTCATCGCTCGCGCGAGCCAGGATCGTGACCGCGCCAGTAGCGCCCGGGGTCCAGCTGTAAGTCCAGGTGGCGCGCCCGGTCGCCGGGTGCCAGCTGGTTCCGCCGTCGGTCGACACCTCCACGCCGCCGACAAGGCCGCCGGAATCCGTTGCGGTCCCGCTGATGGTGATCGGCGAGCCGGCTTGGACCGAACTGCCGCCGACCGGCGCGGTGATCGCGGTCGTCGGGGCCGTGGTGTCCGTCGACGCGGTTGCGGCGACAAGCCCGGACTGCAGCGTGGCCGGCAGCGCGCCCATGTCCGCGAACAGGTTCACGGTGGCCTGTTTCATCGGTACGCTCGCGGCGCCCGATCCGCGGTCGTGGTTGCTGTCAAGGCCCCAGGACCACTGGGTGGTGCCGGCGCCGAAGACGAGGGCTCCGCTCGGCGCGCGGTACAAGGTGAGGCTGTGGGTGGCGTTACCGGTGCCATACGTGCTGCCGTAGTCCTGCAGCACCTGGACACCGGTGGCTTGGGTGGTGGAGAGCCGGATGAGGCCGGGCGGCCGGAAGCCGTTGTCGGCGTCCTCGTCCCACTCGTAGCCGACTGTTCCGGTTCCCAGGGTCGCGGTGGCACCGGTGCCCTGGGTCGCGACGGTGGTCCCGCGCCAGAACCGCATCTTGCCGTCGGCCGCCGGCACCTTCAGGCTGACAGTTCCCGAGTTGACCTTGAAGATCGTTCCGGTCAACCGATTCTGCGGCCGACCGCCGTCGGCCGGTGGACTGAACCTGGGGTCCGCCCAGGTACCGGTCCACGTCGGCGTCTGCGGATCGGTGACCGCGTTGTCCATCGTCTCCTTGTACGTCACCAGCGTTCGGTACGGTGTACCGGAAGCGTCGATGCTGTTCTCCCAGCGGGTCTTCCAGAAAACCTCGTTACCGCTGAAGAACGCCAAGTTCACCCCGGCGTCCCGGGCCACCTCGACGTTGGTTCGCTGACCGCCCGACCAGTACTCGTCGTGGCCGACAGACAGGAAAGCCTTGTGGTTCAACAGCAGGCCGCCCCTGCGGTCGGTGTCGACACCGGAGAAGTAGCTGACGTCGTAGCCGTTGGACTCCATGAACCGCACCATGGGGTACTCGGAGTTGAACACGAAGTCCTCGGGCCCGGTGCCGCGAGTGCCGAACGGACGGTTGTAACTGACCTTGTAAGCCCGACCGGCCGGGGAGCCCACATACAGGCTGTTCCCCCCATAGGAGTTGTAGGCCTGCCAGGTGGTGTCGGAGGTCTGGAACAGAAGATCGGAATGGCTCGCGTCATTGCGGACCACGAAGAACACGTGGCTGGCACCTGTGGTCCCATCGGTCCGGGTGAGCTTCGCGAAGTAGATGCCGGACACCGCGCTCGTGGGTACTGTCCAACTCGCGGACTCGGCCCAATTCCCGCAATCGATGAGCCCCGTCGTAGCGTTCGACAGGCACGGAGGCTGGGTCTGCCTACCCAGGGTATTGACCGAGGCGGCGATCAGCCTAGCGCCGTTCCCGCCGTAATAGCCCATCCGGTAGATGTCCAGCCGGTACGACGTTGCGGTCGTCGTGACCTTGAACCTTTCCGTGTCGCCGACGTTGACACTCATATCCGTGGCGAAGCCCTGGATGGCGGTGCTGCCGGAACCGCTCACATCCCATTCACTCTTCGGATTACCGGTCTTGGAATTCTCGCAGGCGACCGGATTGACGAGCGGAGCGCACGGGTCCGCCTGCGCCGGCGGAGCCGGTAGCACCACCAACAACGCGGCGCCGAGCAGGAGGGTGATTGCGATGCCGAGCAGTCGGCGCCGCGGTCCCGGGCGATAAAGATGCACGGCCACCAAGCTCACGACGCCTCCAGTTGATTGCACCGCACCGAACACGCTGGGCGCAGTCGCCCGCCATGAGAAACAAGACCCCGCCGTGCTGGAGGCCCCCCGACTGAGACCGTGGCCACAGTAAATCACCCTCCGCCACCCGCGGCTATCCAACCGGGGGATTTCTTTTTTCGTCGAGCGCGCTAGGTCCACGGATGACCACGCATCGTAATCTTCAGTGGTGACGAGATGCTCTCTGCCCCATTCAGCGGCTCACTCGGATGAGCAGCTGCCCGCTCATCTGCTGCACAAATCCGGAAAATGCTCCTCGCAATGTCAGCCGGGATCAACCGTGGCTGCGGCCAAGCGAGATCACGGATCGCTGAGCCGGGTAACGGCATGGACAGGGATCACCAAGACGGTGGAAATACGAAACTTCGGTGGCAAGTCTCCAGTGGCAAGACGGTGCCCAAGACCTGAAACCGACATCGGACGCACTGGCCAGTCAGCGGCGAACCACGGACGGCGAGGTCGCGTCGGGGATGAAGACCGTGGGAGCGCCGGTGCCGTCCGCCGGCACTTGCCAGACATCGCTCTGCCCCTCCGACCCGTCACGCGAGAGCGCGTAGAGGATCGTGTTGTCGTCCAGCCACTCGACCTGGTCGTCAACGCTCCGCGTTTCGGCGAGGATGGTTTCATTCCCTGTGGCAAGGTCCAGTACGGCGATGTTCCAGTGGCCCGGAGCGGGATTGCCGCGCCTGGTCTTATAGGCGACGCGAGTGCGGTCCGGCGCGATACTCGGACATTCGGCATCAGTCCTGACCGACGTCATCGTCCGAGCGGGAATGCTGCCCTTGACGAGCCAGGTCTTGCCGATGGTGTTCGAGGTCGCGGTGGCGTAGAAAGTGTCGTCATCGATAAAGGTGACGCCCCAAAAGTTCCGATCGACCTCGGTGAGCGGGTGGCCATCGACTGTGGTGGCGAATCCCTCGATACTGCCGATTACTTCGCCACCGGTCCGACGAATGATGGTGTCGGTGGAGAACGACGTGTCGGAGTACGCGTGTCCGGTGACGAACGTCGTCGTCGAGATCAACGATCCGTCGCGGGACATCCGCGCTCTACTCGGGGAACCCGCCAGTTGCGAGCTGGCGGTCGGCGAGAGGTTGGCATCCAATTCCGTGATGCCGTAAGTGGTGACGATTCCGCGGTCGGCGGTGAGGCAGACGCCACCGGTCGGGGTTGCGTAGACCCGCTCGCACGTGGAGTCCAGCACCGCCCGTTGGCCGGCGGGGTCACCCAACGCCACGACGCTGAGCCTCGAGTAGGCGTCATCGAGTGCGGCGGAACGGAAGACGACGTGGTCCTGGGCCAACAACGCGGCAAGGTCCGAGGTCTGGGCAACCGCCGGCGCCGACGCCATCTGAGCCTCCGCGCTGGATCTGGCGTATCCGAAATAGGCGGCGGCTCCGCCAACGGCCAGCACGCAGATCACGATCAGCGCGATCAGCTTGGGTCGGGTGACGGTCATGGAGCGGGAACCTGGCCCGCATCCGCGGTTTCGTCCTGCGGTCGTGTCATCCGCACCTGGAGCAGCCAGCCGGCAAGGGGGATGGTTGCGACGAGTCCCACGCTCATCACCAACAGCGCGGTGGACAGCCCGGCGAACTGCCACAGCACACCGAATCCGATCGACGCGCCGAACCGTGCCAGGGCGACAATGGTCTGCGCCGCGCTGATCCCGCTGGCTCTGCTCGCCGCGGGCACCAGTCGGCTTGCCAGCGCAGCCAGCACTCCGTCGGTGGCGGCATAGAAGGCGCCCAGCATCAGCAAGACTGCTATCAGACCGACCTGACCCGCGAGATGCAGGCCGGCGATCGCGTAGCAGCCAAGGAGGAGGACATACCCGGCGACGAAGACCCTGGCGCGGCCGATCCGGTCGGCGAGCTTTCCCATCGGAATGGCAAGAACCAGATAGGCGAAATTGGTTCCGACGAAAAGCAGCGGGAAGTACGCGGGCGGAACGCCGTCGCCATCCTGCAGTGCGAGATAGATGAACCCGTCGCCAATGGTGACCAAAGACAACGCGCCGGCCGCAATCATGAGGCGACGCAGCGCCGGTCGACCCAGGTCGGACCAGCGCGGGCGAACCACTTCCTTCCTCACCGGATCACTGTCGGATCCCTTGCTGTTCTTCGGGTTTTGTCGCAGGTCCGGCACGGCCAGGCCGAGGACGGCCACGCCCATCACCGCGAACGCACACGAGAACACGAAGATCGTTTGATATCCAGATAGCCCGACCGGAAACATCGCGAGGATCGCGAATGCCATCAGCGGCCCGATCAATGCGCCTGCCGTGTCCATCGCACGGTGGACACCGAAATTCCGTCCCAGATGCTCGGGTTCGGAGGCGGTGGCGATCAGGGCGTCTCGGGGTCCGGTGCGCAGACCCTTGCCCACCCGATCAACGGAGATGACGGACGTGATCGCCCAGAAGCCAGTCGCAACCAGGAGGCCGAACCTGCTGACAGCGGAGAGGGCATAGCCGGCAAAGGCGACCCACTTGGGATGGTCCGACCGGTCGGCCCACCGGCCGCCGGCCATTCGCACCAACGCACTGATGCCCTGGTAGATACCGTCGATGAAACCGAACGCGAGCGGTCCGAGTCCGACCACGACGGTGATGTAGAGCGGCAGGATGGCCGCAACCGACTCCGAGGAGATGTCGGTGAGCAGGCTGACCATGCCCAGGCCGATGACCGCGGGAGCGATGCGAGCCTTTCCGGAAGGGCCGGTCTTCTCCTCTTGACTGACTGATCCGTTCGACTCGCCCTTTGGTGTGCCCCGCACGGTGATGTACATATGAACGCCTCCTGCGGTTGGCTCGGTGCTTCGCCTCGGCGCCTCCGGAGTCGCCTCTCCCCTGCCGCGAGAACCCCACTGCCGACTGATTGCGCATCAGTAAATCACCCTCTGCAAACCTCGGAGGCGTGTCACCAAGCCGCCGGCCTATTCGGGAGGGTCGACAACCGTGGCCGCGCACGCTCCGTGACGCTGTCGGCGAATTCCGTGATTCAGATGCATCCCCAACCGATCAAAGGTCTGGATCGGGCGGCTGCCTCGCTGAGACGATCCGCGCATGGCCTACGAGCTGGCGCGCATCGACGCCTACTGCGACACGGTCCCGCGATCGGCGGCAGACACGGAGCAGATGGGTGCGATCACTTTGTTCGTCGGCCGGCCCGGGCGGTCGTTCTATGCCCGTCCCACTCCCGGGCTGCCGGCGACGACCCCGCCCGACCGCGCCGATTTTCACCGGGTCCTTGCCCGGCAACGAATTCTCCGGCAGCCGCAGTCCTTCGAATGGATCCAGGAGATCCATCCGAACTTTGCCGATGCCGCCCGATCGGCGGGCCTGACCGTGCAACTGCTGCCGTTGATGGTGCTGCGCCGGGAATCGACGGCCGTCATTCCGTCGGGATATTCGGTCCGGATCCTGCCGGCGGACGATCCGGTGCTGCCGTCCGCCCTCGCCGCCATCGGGCTGTCCTACGGAACGCCTGGCACCGCGGTCGGCCCGGTCGGATCGGCAGAGCGCGACGCCGCCACCGCCCTCGATCAGCACCACGAATCGGTGCGGGCCGACATCCGTCATGGCCGGACCGTTGTCGCCGCCGCAGCGGATCAGACGGGACCCATCGGTGGCGGTAGCCATTCACCGCGCGGACACGTCACCGAGATCACCGGCGTCGGAACACTTCCCGCCCATCGCCGACGCGGGCTCGGCGCCGCGGTCACCCACGCGCTCGCCACGGACGCCGCGGCACACGGCGTGGATCTGTGCTTCCTGACCGCCGGATCAACCGAGATCGCCCGGGTCTACGCGGGCGTTGGGTTCGTCAGGATCGGCACCTCGTGCATCGCCGAACTCCCCGAATCCGGCGGGTAGCGGGGATGTCGATCGCGCGGAACGTCAGCCGGCGGAGGCAACGCGGCGGTGGTGCCGCGGACGATCAAGTGCGGCGGGATGACGATCTCCCGGCCACCGGTCGCGGTGCCGTCCAACCGGTCGATGGCGCGAGTGACGGCCAGCCTGGCCATTTCTCCGGCATCCTGCGCGACGGTGGTCAGGTCGACGTGGGAGAGCCTCGCGAGTCGACTGTCGTCGAAGCCGACGACGCTGATGTCCTGCGGCACAAAGAGTCCAGCCTTGCGGAAGACATCGAGCACGCCGGTGGCGCTCCGGTCGTTGAACACGGCGACGGCGGTGGGCCTGGGTGTGGCCGCGAGCAACTCCAAGGCGGCTCCGACACCGTCCTCCTCCGTGGAACCGCCGGGGAAGATGCGGATGTCGGCGTCCAATCCGTGGCGGTGCATGGCCTGCCGGTAGCCACGACGGCGCTGCGCGGCGCCGGGTGCCCGGCCTCCGTCGATGTGCGCGATCCTTCGATGGCCGAGCGTCACCAGGTGGTCGACCGCCTGCTGCAGTCCCTCGTCGTCGGCGGTGCGGACCACGTCCACACCGCGGTTGTTCACCACACGGGCAACAATCACGACGGGACAGCGTTCCGCCAGTTCGACCAGGTATCCGACCTGCGATTCCGGACCGAGCAGAATCATTGCCTCGCAACGATCTTGCAGCAAACTCCCGACGGCGCGCCGTTCATCGCGGCCGGGAGTCACCGCGCTCAGGGCGATCTCGTATCCAGCCGCGTCCGCCGCGTCGTACAGCCCACTGACCAGATCGCCGTGGAAGGCGTGCTGCACACCGAAGGTGACGCCGATCAGGCGACTGCGATTGCTGCGGAGCAGCCTGGCCCGCGCATCCGGGCGGTAGCCGATGTCCTGCGCCGCCTGCAGGATCCGCTGCCGGGTGACCGCGCTGGCACCGGGGACATCACGCATCACGGTCGACACCAGCGCGGTGGACACTCCCGCGCGCGCCGCGACGTCGGCGAGCGTCGGTCGCCGGTCCCGGCCCGGCTGCGGAGATTCGGCCATGGCGCCGACTCTATCCGGTGTGACCTAGAACGTTCTATACGAGGGATTGACGCCGGGTCCGCACTGCACCATGCTGTCATCTATAACGTTCTATAAGGAACGGTTGACGACCATGGAGGAGCAGCATGCCGCAGGCACCGGGTCCGGTTCGGGTGGCATTGATCGGTTCGGGACGGATGGGCGCCTTCCACGGGGAGACACTCGCCCGCCGGTTGCCCGGCGCTGTTCTGGCGGCGGTCGCCGACCCGGCACCCGGTGCGGCGCCACGGTTGGCGACCACGCTGGGCGCGCCGAAGTTCTTCACCGATGCGGCCGACGCTTTCGCCGACCCGGAGATCGACGCCGTCGTCATCGCCGCGCCGGCGCGGTTTCACGCCGACCTGGCGGTAGCCGCCGCGGCGTCGGGCAAGGGCGTGTTCTGCGAAAAGCCGATGGCGATCACCCTCGCCGACGCCGACCGGGTCATCAACACCGCCCGCGCGGCCGGGGTGGTGCTGCAGGTCGGGTTCAACCGACGGTTCGCCGCCGATTGGGCCGCGGCCAGGGCGTTGCTCGACGACGGCCGGCTGGGCACGCCGCGGCTGCTGCGGTCGGTCACCCGCGACCCGGGCGGCTTCGACCCGGCACGGGTCGCGCCGAACACGATCTTCCTGGAGACCCTGATCCACGACTTCGACGCGCTGCGATTCCTGAACCCAGGCGCGTCCGCAGTCGAGGTCTTCGCCACTGCCACCGCGTTGGTGGAGCCGGAATGGCGGGACCGTGGGTTGCTCGACACCGCCGTCGTGGTGGTGCGTTTCGACAATGGTGCGGTCGGCACGGCGGAGGCCTGCTTCGAGGCGTCCTACGGCTACGACGTCCGCGGTGAGGTGTTCGGCTCCGGCGGCATGGCCACCATGGGTGACGGGCGCCGGACCGGCATGGTGTTCTCCGCCGCGCCTGGCCGGCTGGCCGAGACGGTGCGGAGCGACCAGGAACTGCTGTCCGCCGCCTACGTCGCCGAACTGGCGGCCTTCGTCGACGCCGTCCGACTCGGGACACCCGCGCCGGTCGGCGGCGAGGACGCCCGCAGTGCGCTGGAGATCGCCCTGGCCGCCGCACAGTCGGTGGACACCGGTCGTCCCGTGCTGATCGAGGAGCTGGCCAAGTGAGCTTCCGGCTGGCGGTGTCCGCCGAGATGCTCTTCGTGGATCTGCCGTTCCTGGACCGGGTGCGACGCATCGACGAGCTGGGATTCGGGGTGGAGATCTGGGACTGGACGAAGAAGGACATCGCCGCGCTGGCCGCGACCGGCGCAACGTTCTCGTCGATGACCGGCTACATCACCGGCACGCTGGCCGATCCGGTCGGCGCCGACGAACTGCTGCGCACCGCCGAGCAATCCCTGAAAGTCGCCGAGCAACTGGACTGCCCGCGGCTGAACGTGCACGGCACCGGGCTCGACGACAACGGTCTGCCGGTGATCCCCTCCGAGGTGGTGTCGCCGGCGATGTGGCTGACCGCGGCCCGCACACTCACCCGGCTCGCGGAACTCGGCGAGCGGGCGGGCAGGGTATTCACCCTGGAGAACCTCAACACCGCGGTCGATCATCCGGGCACCCCGTTCGCGCGGGCCGCGGACACCCTGGCGCTGGTCGAGGCGGTCGATAATCCGCACCTGCGCATGAATCTCGACCTCTATCACGCGCAAATCGGGGAAGGCAACCTCATCGAACTCGTCGAGCGGGCCCTCCCGATGGTGGGCGAGATCCAGGTCGCCGACGTCCCAGGACGCTGCGAGCCGGGCACCGGCGAGATCCACTATCCCGCCGTCGCCGCCGCGCTGAACCGGCTGGGCTACGACGGCGTGGTCGGCCTCGAGGGCTGGGCGTCGGCGGATCCACTCGACGCCGTCGAGAGGTTCAGGGCCGCGTTCTCAGTGTGACCATCGCGCCGCGGGTGGCCGCAGCGGCGCTCTCAGCCCGCCTCCGCCCGGTACGGCCGGAAGAACTCCCGCAACTCCTCCGCGTAGATCTCAGGCTCCTCGAACGGCGCGAAGTGCCCGCCGCGCGCCGGCTCGGTGACCCGCACGACGTTCGCCATGCGCTCCAGCCACGCCGTCGGGGGTCGGACGATGTCGCCAGGGAAGAGCGAGAACCCGGACGGCACCTCGACCCTTCGGGCATGCTGGGCCGGCGGGATCGCGGCATTCGCGCGGTACATGCCCATCGACGACCCGATCGTCGCGGTGAGCCAGTAGATGGTGAGGTTGGTGAGGATCTCGTCCTTGCTGAAGCTCCGCTCAATCTCGCCGTCGCAGAAGCTCCACGCCCGGAGCTTCTCGACGATCCACGCGGCTAGACCGGCCGGCGAGTCGGTGAGCCCGACGGCGGCGGTCTGCGGCTTCGTGCGGTGCATCGCCATGTAGCCGCCCTCCGCCTGGCCCCAGGCCATCCCGTCCGCGATCCAGTCGCGCTCCTCGGGCTCGAGGTCCGCCGGGTCACCGGTGAAAACCGGGACGCCGGCGTCCATCCGGTGCACAGCCACGACCCGGTCCGGGTGGTCGAGCGCGAGGTAGCGGCTCACATGGCTGCCGATGTCGCCGCCGGCAGCACCGAACCGCTGATAGCCCAGCACGCTCATCAGCTCGGCCCACAATCCGGCGACGGCGATCGAGTCCAGCGCGGCGCCGCGGGGGCGGTCGGAGTACCCGTAGCCCGGCATGTCAGGCACGACAACGTCGAACGCGTCGGCGGGGTCGGCGCCGTGCGCGCCGGGATCGGTGAGCAGGGGGATGACCTTCGTGTACCGCCAGAACGAGTCGGGCCAGCCGTGGCTCAGGACCAGCGGCAGCACCGGAAAGGTCTGCCCAGTAGGCACAGTCGGCTCAGTTGGCACCGCGGCCCGGGCGTGTACGAAGTGGATGTTCAGGTTCCCGAGGGGGACGCGGAAACGGGGCAGCCGGGCGAGCGCCGCCTCCTGCGCCGGCCAGTCAAACCCGCCAGCCCAGTAGGCGACGAGCTCGCGGAGGTAATCGACGTCCGTCCCGAGCGACCACCTGGCGCCCTCGGGTGCGTCCGGCCAACGCGTGCGGCGTAGCCGAGAGCGGAGATCCTTGAGTGCAGCTGGATCGCTGTGCGGGCTGAACGGCTCGGGTCGGGGCGCGGCGTCCGGCATGGAGGCACTTTACGTCCAGCGCCGTGCTACCTCGCGACCGAACTGCGCGGGTGTCGAGCGGCGACGGCCTCGCCTATCCGGCCCGGTGCGCGCCGGAGAGACACACCCGGCCGGGTCAGCCAGTGCTCAGCAGACTCCGGACGTAGTCAGCACTGGTGCGGACATCCTTGACCGGTCCCTCGCCGCGCGGTTCCTCGGTCAGGATGGTGTCCTGCTCCAGGACCCACCAGCCCTGATACCCGTTGTGCTGCAGGGTGCTCACGATCGACGCGATGTCCACGTCGCCGCTGCCGAGCGGCCGGTACATGCCCTGCCGTACGGCATCGGTGTAGGTGAGCCGGCCGTCCCGGACCTTGGCGGCGATCGAGTTGTCGACGTCCTTGAGGTGCGTGTGCGCGACTCGCTCCGGAGCCTGGCGGGTGAGCTCGGCCGGGTCGGTGCCGCCGATCAGCAGGTGACCGGTGTCCAGGCACAGCGAGATGCTGGAGCCCTCCAGTACACGCTGCACCTCTGCGCCGTTCTCGATCATCGTGCCGACATGCGGGTGCAGCACGGCCCTGATGCCGTGTTGGGCGGCCAGCGCGGTGATCCGATCGAGGTTGCCCAGCAGCGTCGACCACCCGTCCTCGTCGAGCGTCGGCCTGCTGTCGTAGCCTTCGAGCCCCGAATCCGCGGACAGCACCATCGTGGTCGCCTTGGCGGCCACGAAACCCGGGATCAATCGCTCGATGTCAGGCACCGGGTCATGGGTCGGCTGGTACATGACGACCGGCACGAAACCGCCCACCGCCGTCAAATGGTGCGCATCCAGCACGGACGCCATCTGCTGCGGGTCGGCCGGCAGGAATCCGTCAGGCCCGAACTCGGTGGCCGAGAGTCCGACGTCCTGCATCTCCGACAACACCCGGTCCGGCGTCAGCTGGTAACCCCAGTTCGGTACCTCGCACACCCCCCAGGAGATCGGGGCTCCGGCGATGCGCTGGGTCGTTGAGCTGGTCACGTGATCTACCTCGTCAATCCGCACCGGGCGGTGCTGTTGCAGGAAAGGTTGTGGCCTCACAACGGGGAGGGCGTGTGCCGGTCACGGTGTTGCGCCGATCGTTTCGACAGAGCCGATCGGAGCGTTGTCGGACACGTAGGACTCGCCCTCCACGGGCACGCCGTCCGCCGTCCGCGACACCACATCGTGGTCGGCGAACGAGACCGGCAGTGAGTCGGTGAACCAGTCGGCCTTCACACTGGGCTCGACCTGGAAATGCAGGTGGGGCGAGCACTGGGTGTAGCCGGTCTTCCCACTCAGGCCCAGTAACTCGCCCTGCTCCACCCGCTCCCCCGTCTTTGCCTTCCGTTCGATGTCCGGCGACACCGTGCTCAGGTGCAGATAGAGGGCCGAACTGCCGTCACCGTGGTCGATCTCGACGAAGTTGGCTTCGTTACCGATGAACTGGCTGACGATTCCGGCGCCGGCATTTCCTGTCGCAAGGGCCGAGACACCGCCGCAGTGATCAGCCGGCCAGCTTCCGTTGACGAGGGCGACGGTTCCCGCCCGCGCCGCGAGCACCGATGTTCCCTCGGGCAGCGCGAAATCAAGGGCGTATCGCATCGCGTCGTCGTTGTGGGTCGAGCAGCCGCTCGTGCAGTGCTGCCAATCATCGATCCGGGAATTGCCCTGCAGCACCGACTCCTGCTGACCTGCGTTCCAGGGCAGCTTGTAAGCGCCGGATTCGGTGCCGGTCGCGCCGGCCTGGCCGCACGCGACAGCGGCACCGAGGAGCGCGGCGGCGACGGCCGCGGTGGCACCGCGCCGTTTCCAGGTCATTCGTCCGCTCGATTCCGTCGCGCCGGCCGTCACGCCGAAGTGGTTGCAAGGAGATTCTCCCCGAGGTGGCAGGGTCAGCCCAGTTCCTTGGTCACCCTCTCCAGCATCCGGCGGTGGATACCGTCGGCGTCCTCTTCCCAACCGAACACGCAGACGGTGGCGATGCCGTCGAAGTCGACCTCACGCAGGGTGGAAAAGAATTCGTCCCAGGAGATGTCGCCGTTGCCGATCTCGTTGTGCTGGTGGATCCGCGCGTCGACGCCCGGCGGATTGATGATGTACCGGTTGCCGACGTTGGCCCGGTGGTTGTAGCAGTCCGCGATGTGCAGGTGGGTCATTCTCGAGCCGGCATAGGTCATCATCCGCCGCAGGTCCCCTGCCCCGTCCGACAGATGGAAGGCATGCGGCGCGCAGAAGACATAGTTCACCCAAGGCTTGTTCAGCCCACGAATGATCTGCACGGCATCGTCGTTCGTCTCGGAGAAGTCGTACGGGTGGGCCTCCAGATTGAGCCCGATGCCATACTTCTCGAAGTCCGGAGCCAGCTCCTCCATGGACTTGTAGAACGCGTGCTCGGAGCGCAGCGCGTCGTTCGGATCGCCGGACAGTTCCGAGTTGACCAGTGGGCACTCGAGTTCGGCGGCGATCTGCAGCAGTCGCCTCCAGTTGCGGACCTGGGCCTGGCGTTCCTGCTCGACCGGCGAGGACCAGTTGAACACCGGCACCAACGTCAGGACGGACACACCCGTTTCCTTGCAGGCCTTCTTGACCTCGGCGATCGCCGCGTCGTCGGCCTTGGGATAGCGATGCCAGAAGAAGAAGTCCGCGCGCGGCGAGAGTTCCAGGTACTGATATCCGAGATCGGCGGCCTTCCGGACTTCATCGGCCACGGACAGGTCCGCGTGGTACATCGCCGGGTCGAGTGCGATCTTGACCATTCGTCTGAATCCTTCGGTCTGGGTCCGTGAAAGGGGTTGATGCTGCTGGGATTTGTGCCGTGGTCAGCTGCGCGGTCCGGGGTCGGCGGTGGGGAGGGGCTGCCCTGGATAACCCATGAGTAGCTCCTCCCCACACGACTACCGGCCCCGCAGCGGGGAGCGTCCGTCAGGCGTAGAGCGCCGGCTTCTCGGCCAATTCGACCGTGCTGCGGTTGCCCGACCGCAGTGCCTCGACGGCGGCGTCGGAGACCACAGCTGCCGCATACCCGTCCCAGGAACTGGGACCGTAGGTGCCGCCGTCCCGGACGCCGTCGATCCATTCCTGGAACTCCACGTCGTAGGCGGAGATGAAGCGTTCCCGCCAATCCTCCGGCACCCGTCCGGCAAAGCTGTTGTCGGTGCGCACCGTGACCGGGCTGAACTCACCCAGCGCGGCGGTGCCCGTCTCCCCGACCACCTCGCCGCGGATGTCGTAGCCGTAGCGAATATTGACGCTGGTCTCGACGTCGATGAGGGCCCCGCCGCTCATCTCGAAGATGAGCAGCAAAGGATCCTCGAGCTCGCCGCCGAGGGAGTTCTTCCGCGGCTTGAGCACCCGGGTGCCGACGATCTCCTCGCCGAACATCCACCGCACCATGTCGATCTCGTGCACGGCGGTGTCGGTGATCGCCATCTCGCGGGTGTAATGCGATGGAACACTCGGGTTGCGGTGGGTGCAGTGCATCAGCAGCGGAGCTCCGATGTCGCCGCTGTCCACCACGGATTTCAGGGCCCGGTAGTAGCTGTCGTAGCGGCGCATGTACCCGACCTGGACCAACCGCCGGCCGAACGCCACTTCGGCCTCGATGATTCGCAGGCAGGCCTCCTGCGTGGTGGCCAGCGGCTTCTCGCAGAAGACCGGCTTGCCGGCGGCGACGGCGGCCAGCACGTACTCCTCGTGCGTCGGGCCCCACGAGCAGACCAGCACGGCGTCGACCGAGTCGTCGTTGACCAGTTCCTCGCCGGTGGAATGGACATTCGCGTTCAGCAGACCCTCGGCGACCTTCTTCGCCTCGTCGAGATTGACGTCGGTGACGGCGGTGACCCCGGCTCCGGCCAGCACCGTGGTGAGCCGGCGGATGTGGTCCTTACCGATCATGCCGACGCCGATCACTCCGACGTTGACTGTCACGTGTGATTCCTCCTGTGCAATAGGTACTTTCGGTGAGTCGATCGCCGGCGGCCCGGCGTCGTCAGCGCTGGCTGGCCTGGAGTTCGTGGGAGAGTTCGGCGAGTTCGCGGCCGCCGGCCATCTCGGCGGTGAGTTCTTCCAGGGTGACCTCGGAGCGCTTCTTGTCCAGTACCCGCTGGCCGAGTTTGAGGATGATGAAGTGGTTGCCGACCAGGTAGGCGTGGTGCGGGTTGTGGGTGATGAACACCACGCCGAGCCCGGCATCGCGGGCGGCGGCGGTGTACTTCAGCACGACACCGGACTGCTTGACGCCCAGGGCGGCGGTCGGCTCGTCCAGGATCAGCACCCGGGCGCCGAAGTAGACGGCCCTGGCGATGGCCACGCATTGCCGCTGACCGCCGGACAGGGTGCCGATGGGCTGGTTGATGTCCTTGACGGTGATGCCCATCTTCTTCAGCTCGGAGTCGGCGATCTCACGCATTTCCTTGATCTTCATCGGCGCGAGGGGGTAGTTCCCGGCCTGCATCTCCGAACCGAGGAAGAAGTTCCGCCACACCTCCATCAAGGAGACCACCGCCAGGTCCTGGTACACGGTCGCGATACCGTGGTCCAACGACTCGCGGGGCGAGCCGAAATGCACTTCCTTGCCGTCGACCTTCAGGGTGCCCTCCGAATGCGAGTGCAACCCCGACATGATCTTGATCAGGGTGGACTTCCCGGCCCCGTTGTCGCCCAGCACACAGGTCACCTCACCCGCACTCACGGACAGGTTGATGCCCTTGAGCGCGCGGATCGCCCCATAGGTCTTGCCGACGTCGGTCATCTCGATCAGCGGTTCACCCTTGTGCAGGGTGGGATCGGCGTGTTCGGTCAATGTGTCTGTCATGACGGTTCCCTCATGCCTTCCGGGTGGTGGCGAACTTCTTGACGGACAGGTTCACCGCGACGGCGAGTAGCAGCATGACACCGAGGAACGCCTTGAACCAGTTGGGATCCCAGCCGGCGTAGACGATGCCCTGCTGGGTCATGCCGAAGATGAACGCGCCGAGCGCGGTGCCCACGGCCGACCCATAACCGCCGGTCAACAGCGTGCCCCCGACGACCGCGGCGATGATGAACAGGAACTCCTGCCCGACGCCGCCGCCGGCCTGGATGGTGTTGAACGCGAACAGCTGGTGCATGCCGGAGAACCACGCCAGGAACCCGACTCCCATGAACAGCGCGATCTTGACCTTGTTCACCGGCACACCGACAGCGCGGGCGCTGGCCGGGTTGCCGCCGACCGCGAAGATCCAGTTGCCGATCCGGGTCCGGTTCAGCGTCCAGGTGGCCACCAGCACGAACAGCAACCACCACACCACGGTGATCTTGACGGTCACCCCGAAGATGTCGAACGACGAGGCAAAGACCGCCTTGGCGCTGTCGAAACCCTGCATGTCGGAGACATTCTGGGTGGACACCGCCCCGGTGACGAGTTTCGTCACGCCGAGGTTGACGCCCTGCAACACGAAGAATGTGCCCAAAGTGATCAGGAAGCTGGGTATCCCGGTTCGCACCACCAGGAAGCCGTTGATGAACCCGATGGACAACGAAAGGATCATCGCCAGGAAAACGCCGACCCACATGTTCAGGTTGAACTGGTAACTCAGCATCGCCGCGGTCAGCGCGTAGGTCACGACCGCGACACCGGCAGACAGGTCGAACTCCCCGCCGATCATCAGCAGGCCGACGGCGACCGCGACGATCCCGATCAACGAACTGGCGTACAGGATCGTGGAAAAGGCCTCCGCCGAGCGGAAAGCCGGTGCGACGAGGAAGAAGAAGATATAGATCACGATCGCCGCGATCAACGCGCCGATCTCCGGACGCGCCAGCAGACGCGTCATCAACGGCGACGGCGCCTTGGGCGGTGTTGGACTTGCGGCACCCGACGAGGCCGGTGGCGTCGCTGGGGTCTTGCTGAGCGATTGGCTCATGACGTTCTCCCTAGGGCTCACGGGGAATTTAGGTGGGTTGCTTCGGCGTGTCGCGGGGGTTGATTGCGTAGTTCCAGTCGCCGTGGAACTCGTGTCGGGTCAGGATCCCTGTGTCTTCAAGGGTTTTCATGTCCTTGTCGGGGATTTTGATGCCCCGTTCGTAGGTGTTGGTGTCGAGTTCGGCGTGCACGGTCAGTCCGGTGGTGGTGGTGACGGCCTTGAGGGTTTCGATGATGACCTCGTGGGATTCCAAGGGTCGTCCGCGCCAGTTCCGGCTGATCGCGGAGAACAGGCGATGCTCGATTTTGTTCCACTTGCTGGTGCCGGGCGGGAGGTGGCAGACGGTGATGGTCAGGCCGGTCTGGGCGGCGAACTGCGCGAGTTCGGTCTTCCACAGCCGGAGCCGTGACCCGTTCGAACCGCCGGCGTCGGCGGTGATCAACAACCTGCTGGCACCGGGATAGGCGTTGCTGCCCATGGTGTTCCACCAGCGGCGGATGGACTCCACGGCGAACTGCCCGGTGTCGGCGTCCGTGCCGACGTTGACCCACCCGGTGTTCGCGGCGATGTCGTACACCCCGTACGGGGCGACCTTCCCCAGGTCCTTGTCGACGAAGTCGTGGACCAGCACCTTCCGTGGTTGTCCGACGGGTTCGTACTCCCGGCCGTTGGCGGCGAAGTTCCCGACGAGTTCCTTCTTTTTCGTGTCGACCGAGATCACCGGGTCACCGGCGGCGGTGAACAGCATGGCCTGCGAGTTCAGGTACTCGAACTGCGCGTCCCGGTCGGGGTGTTGTTTCCCTTCAACGGCTTTCGCGTTCGCCTGCAAGCTGTACCCGGACGCTTTCAGCAGCTTCGCGACCGTTGTCGCCGACACCTTGTGACCCTGGGCGGTCAATTCCGCGGCCAACTTCGGCGTCGATTTCGTCGTCCACCGTAACGCCGATTCCGGGTCGCCCCGGGTCACCGGATCGACCAGGGCGTCCAACGCGTCGAGCATGCCCGGGTCGGTGGCCGCTGCACTCTTGCGGCCCGCACCGGGACGGCGGATCCGGCCCGGGATCGGCTCCGGGTAGTCCAATTCCCGTACTCCCTGGGCCACCGTGTCCGGGTGGGCCCGGGTCGCCGCGGCGACGGTTTTGATCCCACCACGGCCCAGCACTTTGGCCTCGGCGCCCAGTAACAGCCGCCACGCCCGCTGGTCCAGATGCGGCCTGATCAGCGACAACCGCTCCGCCAACGGATCAGGGACCGGCTCGGATGACGACATACCACAAGTCTAGCGAAATGAAACAGACAAACCTAGCCAATTGGCCGGTCCGTCCCTAGCTGGGTGGTGGCACCCCGGGAAGCGGGCCAAGCCGCTCCCCCGGGCGAAGGCATCAACGGGTGTTGTTGGCCGCGTACTTGGCGATGTCAGCGATGTTCGTGCTGTCCACGAAGGACGGCCCGGTGAGCACCGGTCCACCGCCGCCCAGGTCATTCTTGTTGGTCAGGTAGAACCACAGCGAGTCCACCGCCATGTAACCCTGCAACCACGGCTGCTGATCGACGGAGAACAGGATCTTGCCGTCCTGCACCTGCTTGGCCACGTCGGCGTTGAGATCGAACGTGACGAGCTTGGCCGAGCTGCTGGCATCCGCGATCGATTGCTGCGCGGCCAGCGCGATCGGCGCTCCGAGGGTCACCACGTAGTCGATCGAGGAATCCTGCTGCAGTTTCGCGCCGATGGTCGCCGTGACCGAGGGAATGTCCTTTCCGTCTACCTGAAGGTTTTCCGTCCCGGGCGCGTTCGCCTTCACCCCGGCGCAGCGAGCCTCCAGGGCGACGGAACCCTGTTCCTGAATGACGCACAACGGGTGCTTGGCGCCGGCGGCGGTGATCTTCTCGCCCACCGCCTTGCCGGCAATGTCCTCGTCCGACCCGTAGTACATGATGGCGCCGAGTTCCTTGTACTGCTTGATGCCGGTGTTGAAGGCGACCACCGGAATGTTGGCAGAGGTGGCCGCTACCATGGATCCCTTGAGCGTGTCGGGCGAGAGGAGGGTGGCCGCGATGCCGTCCACCTTGCTGTCCACCGCGTTCTGGATGAGAGTGGCCTCGCCGGGCCCTGTGGGGTCATTCGAGTACTTCAGGTCGATGTTGTCCTTGGCGGCGGCGACCTGGGCGCCTGCGCGCACCTTGTCCCAGAACGAGTCGCCCGGCGCCTCGTGAGTGACCATCGCGATGGTGAACCTCGGTGTGTCAGCCACCGCCCCCCCGCCGCCACCGGTGTCAGTGCCGGCGGCCGCGGCTGCCGCCGATTCGGCTGCCTTCTTGCCACCGGTGGAGCTGCAGGCCGTGAGCGCAAGCGCCGCTACCACGGCGACAGCGGTCAGCCCCAGGGCCTTCGTGCGAATCGTCATCGATTCGAATCCTTTCCTTGCGGGACGGGACATCCCATGTTTCGGACGGGGGTAGTGAGGGTGTCGCTCACGTGCTGGTGTGATTTCCGAGAAGTGGCGCCGGAATTGGGGGCGCACTCGGGTGCCACGGAACTAGTCGAGACGGTGGAGCACCGGCGGCCTCTCCGAAATGGCCTGCGGCAGTTCACATATCGTGCCGACTGTGACCGAGGGGCCGAACGGGAGATCTCGCGTTGACCTTGGTCAGTAGAGCGGGACCCACCTGCGTGAGGTGGACCCGGAGATCGACACAGCCGATTCGCGACCGGTCGTCGCGGATGAGCGCGGGATTGTCGCCCCGCGGGGCCACCGGGTTATCTGCGTGGAGGGCACCCCACGAGTCGGGGGGAGAACCGATGGTCAGGTCACCGGCGTCGACATTGGCGCCCATGAAATCCTCGAATCCCGTCCGGTCGTACCGGCTCCGTGACAAGAGTGGCGCGTGCCACACCTGATGTCAATACTTTGTCCTGACATTCTTATGTCTTGTCCGAACAGTGATCTTGATTCGACGACGTTCGTCACCGAATGTGGTCGGGTCGAAACCTCATTGCGCAGCCTGGGTGACGCACAACCCCTTCCGCATCAAGCACTTTCGGTGACGTGTGGCACCCAGGCAGCGCAGTGACCTGCTACTCGTTCTGCGGGAAGCCCAGGTTCAGTCCGCCGTGGCTGGGGTCGAGCCAGCGGGTGGTGATGACCTTGTTGCGGGTGTAGAAGTTGAAGCCCTCGGTGCCGTGGGCATGGGTGTCCCCGAACAGCGAGGCCTTCCAGCCACCGAAGGAGTAGTAGCCGACCGGCACCGGAACCGGCACGTTGATGCCGACCATGCCGACCTCCACCTCGTTCTGGTAGCGCCGGGCGGCCCCACCGTCGTTGGTGAAGATCGCGGTGCCGTTGCCATAGGGGTTGGAGTTCACCAGCTCCAGGGCGTGGTCGTAGGAATCGACCCGGACCACCGACAGCACCGGACCGAAGATCTCGTCGGTGTAGATCGACATGTCGGTGGTGACGTTGTCGATCAGCGTCGGGCCGAGCCAGAACCCACCGGGCTCGCCGTCCACCACCGGGTCCCGCCCGTCGACCACCAGGGTGGCGCCGGCGTCCTGACCGGCCTGCACGTAGGAGGCCACCTTGTCCCGGTGCACGCCGGTGACGAGCGGACCCATGTCACAACCCCGACGGCCGTCACCGGTGCGCAGCGTCGCGATTCGCTCGGTGATCTTGTGCACCAGCTCGTCGGCGATCACGTCCACCGCGACCAGCGCGCTGATCGCCATGCACCGCTCACCGGCGGAACCGAAGCCGGCGTTCACCGCCGCGTCCGCGGCCAGGTCCAGGTCCGCGTCCGGCAGCACCACCATGTGGTTCTTCGCCCCGCCGAGGGCCTGCACCCGCTTGCCGTGCGCGGTGCCGGTCTCGTACACGTACCGGGCGATCGGGGTCGACCCGACGAACGAGATCGCCTTCACCCGTGGGTCTTCCAGCAGCGCGTCCACCGCGGTCTTGTCACCCTGCAGGACATTGAACACCCCGTTCGGCAGGCCGGCCTCCTGCCACAACGCGGCCAGCCAGTTCGCCGTCGACGGATCCTTCTCACTCGGCTTGAGGATCACCGCGTTCCCCGCCGCGATCGCGACCGGGAAGAACCACATCGGCACCATCGCCGGGAAGTTGAACGGTGAGATCACCCCCACCACGCCCAGCGGCTGCCGCATGGACGAGACGTCGACGTTGGTCGAGGCGTTCTCGGTCAGGCTGCCCTTGAGCAGATGCGCCAGGCCGCAGGCGAACTCGACCACCTCCTGGCCCCGGGTCACCTCGCCCAGGGCGTCGGAGAGCACCTTGCCGTGCTCGCTGGTGATGATCTCCGCGGCCTCGTGCTTGCGCTCGTTGAGCAGTTCCCGGAACCGGAACAGCACCTGAGTGCGCCGGGCCAGCGACGTGTCCCGCCAGACGGGCCACGCCGCCGCGGCGGTGGCGATCACCGCCTCCGCGTCCTGCCGGGAGGCCAGCGCGACATTCTTCGTCACCCACCCGGTCGCCGGGTCGTACACCGGCGCCGTCCGATCGCTGGTGCCGGCGAACGGCGCCCCCGCCGCCCAGTGCACCACGGTGGGCAACTCGGCAGGGGGACGGTGCGCGTCGCCGTCGGCGCTCGGCAACGCCTCGGGATCGGTGATGGTGGTCATGGTCGGTGTCCTTCCAGACGACAGCGGCCGGCGAACCGGTCAGGGACAAACAGAGTCGGGAGCGGGGAAATGACAAGCTGCCCGGCGCGGGCGCCGCCGGTCACAGGTACGGCCGTTGGGTCGCCTTGAATTCGTTGTAGGTCTCGCGCGCCGCCTTGGTGAAGTCCAGGTCCGAGACCTCGGCCACCGGGACGTCCCACCAACCGTCGCCACCGGGCGACTGGTACTCCAGGTCGGTGTCCACGTGCACCAGGACGGCGGCTTCCGACGCCTTGGCCTTCGCCAGGGCGTCCTTCAGCTCCTCCAGGGTGGACGCCTTGAGCACCTTCACCCCGAGGCTGGCCGCGTTGGCCGCCAGATCGACCGGCAGGATACCGCCGTCCAACCGCCCGGAATCCCGGTTGCGGTAACGGTACTTGGTGCCGAACCGTTGCACGCCAAGGGATTCGGCCAGTGATCCGATCGAGGCGTACCCGTGGTTCTGCAGCAGCACCACGATCACCTTGATGCCCTCTTGAACGGCCGTGACCAGTTCGGTCGGCATCATCAGGTAGGAGCCGTCCCCGACCGTGACGAACACGTCCCGGTCCGGCGCGGCCAGCGCGATGCCGATCCCGCCGGGAATCTCGTACCCCATGCAGGAATAGCCGTATTCGACGTGGTAACCCTTGCGGTCCCTGGTCCGCCACATGCCGTGCAGGTCGCCGGGCAGGGAGCCGGCCGCGCACACCACCACGTCCGTGGGCTCCATCGCCTCGTCGACAGCGCCGAGCACCTCGGCCTGGGCCAGCACGCCCGTCCGCGCGCCGTACCCGGAGTGGAAGGACGCGACGACCTCGTCATCCCAGGCCTTCGCCCGGCGCTGCGCCTCGGCCTGGTACTCGGAGTCGGTGGAGTAGCCGGCCAGCAGGCCGGTCAGTGCCTCCAGCGCCCTGCGGGCGTCGGACAGCACCGGCAGGCCGGCGTGCTTGAACGCGTCGAGGGACGCCACATTGACGTTGACGAAGCGGACGTCGGGGTTCTGGAAGATCGTCCGGGACGCAGTCGTGAAATCGGAATAGCGGGTGCCGATCCCGATCACCACGTCCGCCTGCCGGGCGAAGTAGTTCGCCGCGGGCGATCCGGTGGCACCGATCGCGCCCAGGTTCAACGGGTGATCGAAGGGCAAAGATCCCTTCCCCGCCTGGGTTTCGCCGATCGGGATGCCGGTGGCCTCCACGAACGCGCGCAGCGTTTCGTTCGCGTCCGAGTAGGTCACGCCGCCGCCGGACACGATGATCGGCATCCGCGCCGAGGAAATGAGCTCTGCGGCCTCGGCCAGCACCTCGGGCTCGGCGACCGGCCGGGCGATCCGCCACACCCGCTCGGAGAACAGCTCCACCGGCCAGTCGTACGCCTCGGCCTGGACGTCCTCGGGCAGGCAGATGGTGGCGGTGCCGGTCTCGGCCGGAGAGGTCAGCACCCGCATGGCGCCGAGGAGGGCGGCGGGCAGTTGTTCGGCCCGCCAGACACGGTCGAAGAACCGCGACACCGGACGGAACGCGTCGTTCACCGAGATGTCGTACCCGTAGGGCTGTTCCAGCTCCTGCAGGACAGGTGAGGACACCCGGGTGGCGAAGATGTCGCTGGGCAGCAGCAGCACCGGAATCCGGTTGATCGTTGCCAGCGCGGCACCGGTCAGCATGTTCGACGCCCCGGGGCCCACCGACGCCGTGACGGCAAAGGTTTCCAGGCGGTCCTTCTGCCGCGCGTAGCCGACCGCGATGTGCACCATCGCCTGCTCGTTGCGGCCCTGGTGGTACGGAAGTTCCCCGGGGGTTTCCAGTTCCGACTGCAGCAGGGCCTGGCCGATCCCGGCCACGTTTCCGTGGCCGAAGATGCCGAAACACCCAGCAAAGAACTTGCGGCGGATGCCGTCTCGCTCGGTGTACTGCCGGCCGAGGAATCTGACGACGGCCTGTGCAACGGTGAGCCGAACGGTCTGCCGATCGTCGGTGATGGTCGAGCTGGTCATGCGGTCCTCTCCTTCGAGGGCGAGCACGTAGGTGACTGAAGGGACTGGTAGTCGGGTGGTCCAGTAGGGCGGCACGGTCCGACGGGGCGGTGTGACGCCAGTTCAGGACGGGCCGGCGGGCGGCGCCATATAGATCGGCAAACGCGGATCGGTCGGCTGGTCGGCCCAGGTCGCCCGCACCCAGGCGTGGCGGGGGTCGTCGCTGATCCCCCAGGCACGCTCCTCGCCGGGACCGGCCATCACATTCAGGTAGTACATGTGGTGTGACGGCGCCGCGATCGACGGACCGTGCCAGCCATGCGGCACGAGCACCGTGTCGCCCTGCGTGACCTCCTCCAACAGCTCGACGGGCCGATCGGCCGTGCCGTACACCCGTTGATAGCCAATGGGTTTGGCGCCGCGGGCGACAGAATCCGCGGCCGGCGCAGCGGAGGCGAACCGGAAGTAGTAGATCTCCTCCAGCTCGGTCTCGGATCCGACTGCCTCGTCGTGCTTGTGCGGCGGGTAGGAGGACCAGTTGGACGCGGGCGTGAGCACCTCGGTGGCCAGCATCTTGACGCACTCCATGCCGGTGCCCATTCCGAAGTTGTTGACCTGCCTGGTGCTCGAGCCGCTGCCACGCAGCGAGACGTCGACCCGGGAAGCCGGCTGGAAGCGGAACGGCAGGGCGCGGTCGACCCGGGCACCGGGCAGCGCGAAGGTCCCACCACCGGCACTGCTCAACCGCACCTGCGCATCGATCGGCAGGTATGCGGTGTCGGTGACGCCCGTGAAGACGCTCTCCCGTCCCACCAGTCGATACGTAGTGTCGCCGACGCTGACATCCGTGCCGCCGGACAGCGGCAGCACGATCATCTCGTCCGAACCTGTTGCGAAATCGAAGGTTTCACCGGCCTCCAGGGTCACGATCCGCAGGCTGGAATACCCCCACCCCGCAGATTCCGGAGTGATGAGCAGATCGAATCCGTCCGCAGCGCTCGACCCTGACGGCACGAAAAGCGAGGAGTTCTTGGTGGTGGCCGTGCCGCTTGTCACGCCCGTCACCGCACCATCGAGACCGCGGTGTCGACGGCACCGGCAACGTCGTCGTCCTGCGGGTAGAGCAGGGTCCTGCCCACCACCAGTCCGCGCACCGCCGGCAGCGCCAGCGCCGCGCGCCAACTGGCGTAGGTCTCCTCCGGGTCGGTATCCGGATCACCGCCCAGCAACAGCGTTGGCAGCGTGGTGGACTCCATCACCCGCTCCATCTCAGGAACGACGGGGAGCTTCATCCAGGTGTAGGCCGAGGTGCGGCCCAATGCGCTGCACACCCCGACCGACTTGATCACCGCGTCGGCCGAGAGGTCGTTGCGCACTCTGCCGTTCACCCGCGAGGACCAGAAGGGTTCGACCATCGCCATCAGTCCGAGCTCGGACAGCTCGTTGACCGCCCGCGCGGTCCCGGTCAGGGTGTTCAGGGTGCCCGGATCGTCCAGCGCGACCCTGGTGAGCATTTTCCCGCCGTTCAGGCCCATCGCCGCGCAGCTCATGGCGTCGTAGCCGGTGAACTGGTCGTCCAGCTCGAACACCGCGCCCTGCAGCCCGGCGCGGTTCATCGAGCCGATGACGACCTTGTCCTCCAGCGCACCCAGCAGCAGCAGGTCCTCCAGGATGTCCGGGCTGGCCAGTAGGCCGTCGACGCCGGGCCTGGCCAGCGCAGTCTCGAGCCGCTCCAGCAGGGTGATCCGGTTGCCCATGGCCAGCGGTCGGTCGCCGACGCCGTTGGCGCCGCGCGCCGGATGATCGGCGGCGATGATCATCAGCCGGCCGTCCTCGGGAATGAGGTTCCGGCGTGACCGCCTGTCTGCCGCCCGCTCGATGGCACCCGGTTCCTGTACCCGGATCTCGGTGATCGCGGCGTAGCGCTCCCGGTTCGTGGAGCCCGTCACGGTGACCGCGCCGTTCGTCGATGACTCAGACATGCTCGACCTCCTTCAGCAGCGCCTGAACCTCGTCGGTGGTGGGCATCGCGGTCGAACATTCGCGGCGCGACGCCACGATGGCGCCGGCGGCATTCCCGAAGCGCAGCACGGTTTCCAGGTCCCAGCCGGCGAGCAGGCCGTGGCACACCGCGCCACCGAAACTGTCTCCCGCACCCAGCCCGTTGATGACGGACACCGGCGTGGGCGGCACCTCGACGACCTCGTCCTTGGTCATGCCGAGTACGCCCTTCGGCCCCTGCTTCACGATGGCGAGCTCAACGCCTTGCGCCAGCAGCGCCTCGGCGGCCTTCCGAGGCTCGGTCTGCCCCACCGCGACTTCGCACTCCTCCTTGTTCCCGATCGCGACGGTGACATGCGGCAGCGCCCTGGCCACCTCGCGGGATGCCTCGGCGGGGTCCTTCCAGAAAACCGGGCGGTAATCCAGGTCCAGCACCGTCAGCGGCCGCCGGTCGCGTTCCCGCCAGGCAGCGTGGTGCGCGGACCGGCTCGGTTCCGCGGACAGGCCCGTGACGGTCGTCCAGAAGATCCGCGCGTTGGCGATGGCGTCCAGGTCCAGCTCCTCCGCACGGATCACCAGGTCGGGAGCGATCGGCAAGCGGTAGAACAACAATGGGAAATGGTCCGGCGGGTACATCTCGCAGAAGGTGACCGGGGTGAGCAGGTCCGGCACCTCGGTGATGAACCTGTCGTCCACGCCCATCCGGCGCAGCGCCTGGTGGACGAAGCGTCCGAACGCATCCGGTCCGGTGCGGGAGATCAACGCGGTCCGCCGGCGGTGTTTGGCGGCGGCAATGGCGACGTTGCCCGCGCTGCCGCCGACGCTCTTGCTGAACGTGTCGACGTCCTGGAGCCCCACGTTTTCTTGCAGCGGATACAGGTCGACGCCGACCCGTCCCATCGTCAGCACCTCGAAATGTCCGTCCACTCCGGTCCTCTCGCTCTCGTCGTGACCGTGCCGCGCCACCGGGCCAGGCTGAGCCGAGATCGCCGTGCCGATTTCCCCAAGCGGAGTTGGATCGGCGGCCCTGCCGTGACGGTGATGACTCTGGCGTGATCCACCCCTCCCTGTCAAGAGTTTGATAGGACATTCAGTCATATTGATGTTCAGCTGACGTGTACTACGATCACGTCACCTGGGGAGGCGAAGATGACGGAACTGTTCGTGGACCTCGATCGGTCCAGTCCCGTCCCGCTGTACTTTCAGGTGGCCCAACAAATCGAACGCGCCATCAGCGAGGGCGACCTGGCTCCCGGGGATCGCCTGGACAATGAGATCAGCCTCGCCGAGCAGTTCGGATTGTCCCGCCCGACCATGCGCCGCGCCATTCAGGAGTTGGTCGACAAGGGTCTGCTGGTGCGCAAACGCGGTGTGGGGACGCAGGTCGTGCACGGACAGGTCACCCGTCCGGTCGAATTGACCAGCCTTTTCGACGATCTCACCCATAACCATCAGACACCCACCACCAAGGTGCTCGTCAACGAGATCGTCGAGGCACCCGACGAAGTCGGCGCGAGGTTGTCGATCGCCCACGGCAGCCCGGTGCTGCACCTGCGTCGCCTCCGCTTCGCGCACGGCGAGGCATTGGCGATCATGGAGAACTTCCTGCCGGAGGACCTCATCCCCCTCGGCGAGGCGGACCTGACCACCCGGGGCCTTTATCAGCTGATGCGGTCGCGCGGGGTCAACATCCGGGTGGCCAAGCAGCGGATCGGCGCCAGGACCGGCACGCCGGAGGAATGCACGTTGCTCGGCGAGCGCAAGGGCAGCCCCGTGCTCACCATGGAGCGCGCCGCGCACGACGATTCCGGCCGGCCGGTCGAATGGGGCCGACATGCCTACCGCGCCAGCCAGTACTCGTTCGAAGTGACCCTCGTCGATCACTGAATTGTCGATCACGGAAGGCCGATCACAGAAGGATCGATCCTTGGAGGATGATCACCGAAGGTGCCCGCGCCGGTGCCTGCCGACCTCTGGCGACCCTCTGCCGACCCGGGACGACCCCGGCGAGGACAGAGCGGTGCGGATGGGTCGCGATGCGCCCACTTGCGGCCTTCAGTAACGTCGTCCGCACAGTTCCTAATAGTCCCGACCCGGATGTCCGACCCGCACTTCTGCCGCTTTCCCCTCCCGCCCAGCTGCGCCGACCCAAGGAGCCACCATGACCTCCCCCCAGGACAAGTACGCCGAAGCGATGCGCACCAGCCAGGCCGCCGTCGTCGAGGCCTTCGAGTCGTGGACCAAGAGCGCTCAGTCCGCGATCAGCACGGTTCCGGGCGTTTCCGTCCCCCACGTGGAACCACAGCAGGTGATCGACCAGGTCTTCGACTTCGCCGAGAAATTGCTGGAGGTTCAGCGCGAATTCGCCAAGTCGCTGGCCAGCACCGCCGCAGCCGCCAGCGAGTCCGCTCGGCAGCAGGCCGAATCGGTGGTGGGCGCCGTGCAGAAGCACGCCGAAGCCACCACATCGGCCGTCAAGGATGCCGCGCAGGCGGCGGTGGACACCGCCAAGTAGGTCGACACAAGCAGGTCGACACCAAGCAGGTCGACACCAAGCAGGTCGACACCGAGCAGGTCGACACCAAGCAGGGCGACACCAAGCAGGTCGACACCAAGCAGGTCGACACCAAGCAGGTCGACACCAAGCAGGTCGACACCCAGCAGGTCGACACCAAGCAGGTCTAC
>JBBQGJ010000009.1:0-44075 GCA_038322925.1 Mycobacteriales bacterium | reverse complement strand
TCCGAAGCATGCTCCGACCGAACCTCCGCCACCATCCGAACAGCACGGTCCCGCAGCTCCTTCGGGTAGCTCCCAGATCTTCTCGACATGACCCCATCCTTCCCAAGAGACAGAGTCTCCGGCAAACCCGGGGTGGTTCACAGAGCGGAGAGAGCTTTTCTGGTTCGGCATCGTGAACCGCGGTGGGGGTATTCGGGCGAGTCCTTTCTGCAGGATTGATTCGGCGGCGGGTTGGCCGCTGGTGAGGTCGATGCGGGTGTCCATATCGAGCCCGTACCGTCCGCTAGCGATCGTCGTTGTCCGGCCGCTGCCACGGCGCCGTGGCCGGCCGCGTGGCGCCGGGGCTTGCGGGTGGCACCGCATCCGCGAGTGCGGGTCAGCTGTTCCCTCAGTCGGCGCAGGACTCGGGTCGGACGGTCGGTGGGTCCAGCACGGTGCTGCGGATCTGCTGGATGATGAGTTGCAGGTCGTTCATGTGCCCGGTGATCCGGGCGGCCAGTTCCGGTCGGTCGCCGCAGAGCTGCCCGGTGGTGTGCATTGCCAGACCGATCGCGAACAGCTGCTGGACGATGTCGTCACCTCGATCCCACTCCGGTTCCCGTCCATCCTCTGGTCGGGCTCGGCGTGGTTCTGCACGACCTGGCACCGCTTGAGGACGCCGGGGGGCCAGATCGAGTTGGGCCGTGCGGCGGAGCGCGTCCGCGTCGGGCCGCGGGCTCACCCGGCCGTGCTGCGGGCCGCGATGTAGTGCCGCCGCCATGGCGTCGTGCTCGACCGGGACCAGCCCGACGATCGGGAGCCGGATCCGCGGGTTGTCGGGTGGTGATCCCGTAGCACTGAATGTCATGTCTTCATCGCACCAGCCCGCCCACCCAGGTCACAGAGCCCAACGGTCTTCGCCGCGCGCCGGACGTCCCCGATCGTGAAGCACAATTCCTCGATCGAGGGCCCGACGGGCGATTGTCCGTGACGGGGAGTTGCAACCAACCTGGGTACGGGCCGGGGGAGTGACAAATTCCGGATCGGTCGCTGCTGCGCGTCACGGCGAGCACTGTCGTTGACCGGGTTCGGGAAGGGCAGCGGACCGCCCCGTGCTGGGGGTTGTGATCTATGTGTTCCCGATCGGTACCCGCCGCGGTCCCGGGACCACTGCGGGTAGCCGCGCTGTCACGCGATGCAGTGGCGGCTCGGGCGGAGTCGCCACGCCCAGGAAAAGCTCCGTTCCGAGTCGGCTGCGCTTGCCGCGAACGAGCAGGATCGCGCCGAGGCCGCGCAAGTCCTCCGCGACACGGAGACGCTGCGTGCGTGGTGAAGTGTTCCGGTTGCGTAACCACCGAAGTAAAGGACATGAGCAGTCGGGGACACGCTTTGCGGTCGTCGTGCAATCTCATTTTCTGGCGTTGTCCACCTGGCTGGTGGCACCGACCTCTTCGTCGGCGCTGGCCGCATGCTTTCGCCCCGAGGTGAAACTGCTGGGCCGACGGACTCGAGTGCTTGTCGAACAGACAGCCGCCGTGGATCCGCAAAGACTCGGGGGGGTCGCGGGTCGCTTGACCAACGGAGAGATGAGGCAGGTCGATGCCCCTTTGCGATTGGTCCTTGGATTGATGAGGTAGCGTTGCGGCCGCGAATTCAGTCGTCCGCTCATCCGTCCCGCCGCCGGCAACCGATTCTACCGAAGCCACTCGCCGGTTGGTGATTCATCGGCGGCGGGTGCGCTGACGGAGGGCGTCCCTGCAGCACAACGCATTCCACTCCTGGAAGTTCGCCGAACCTCGCGGAGCGATCCGTTGTCACGATCGTCCTTCGCGTCACGGCGGCCGTCGAGGCGATGATCAAGTCATGAGCACCTCGGCGGATGCCGGTGCGGTGAACGTCGGCCATGAGCCGCCCATGGGTTTCCGCGATCGAGAGGTCATAGAGCTCAACGGGTATGAGTTCGAGCAGGTGTGCGACGAATGCTGATCGCCGGGCGCGGTTTCGCTCGTCGGCCAACTCGATCCCCGCATACAATTCGGCGACAGAGATGGCGGCGATGACCACATCGTCGTCGTCCCCGATCACAGACCCGAGGTCCAGCGTGGAGCGCTCGGCCACGATCAGCACTCCGGTGTCGAGGATCAGTCTCCGGGCCATGCGGGTGTTTCGGAATCAACGGATTCTCGGGCCGCGCTCACGTCGGCCGCGAACCCTTCGTCCAATTGTGATGACTGGAGTAACGCCCGCACGTCGGCGCCGTTTCCGTTGGTTGTTGGTCCGATCGTTGCGATCCGTCGTCCTCCGCGGGTCACGATGACGGTCTGACCCTGTTCCACCTCGTCGAGGAGCGCAGCAAAGGACCGGCTGGCCTCTGTCGCTGTCACGGTACGCACAAAAATCAGATTATCTGATCTCGGCGAGGGTTTCAAGAGCTCGACCTGTCGCAGTCGGCTGACCGAGACGCCTGCAGGGTACGGACCCGGCGGGGCGGTGCCCGCGATCGCGTTGATTGACGGTCTGCAGTGCGCCGGTAACGCGGGACGCAGCGGTCGCGAGCGCAGCTGCGGGAGTCGTGATGGTTCCGTCGGCGCTGTTGGCACGAAACTGGAGCTGGGCAAAGGTGTTCGGGAGGAAGAGTCTCGCACAATCCGAGCTGCCGGCCAATTTCTGGGAGTTCACGCCCAGCGTCAGCCAGATGATGTGGTGATCAATCCGATGGTAATACTGTGAGGTCAGATTTCTGGCACCTTTGATGCTTCGCCAGGGCACCTGCGGATTTACCTGCTTGAAGTTCTCGGGGAGTCGGCCGACTGCCTCACCGACCCTGGAAACGAGCGCTTCGCCGGCGAGCCTGAGGGTGATGTCCGCGTCATAGGCCTCGCGGGTCCTCGAGGTGACTTCCCTTGTCATGTCGATGAAATCGGCCAGGTCCTGCAGGGTGCGGGAGAGTTGTTCGCGGTCGACGTCGGCGGCGTCATGCTCAATGCGATCGCCGGATTCGTTCGCTCCTGCATCGATCACAGCGGACGTGCCTCAGCGCTGATGTGTTTTTCCCGCGTCAACAAGCCACCAGTGCTCACCAGATCGACACGGTGCGGGGCCAGCAACTCCTCGAGGTCTTCCATCAGGCCGCCCATGTCGAAGAGTGAGGCATCCTTTATCGAAGTCGACCAACAAATCGATGTCGCTATCGAAGGTGTCCTCACCGCGTGCAACTGATCCGAAGACCCGAATGCGCGTCGCTCGATGCCGCGCGAGAAGCGCGATGACATCATCGCGTCGGTCCGCCAGTGTTTGACCGGGCAGTCCCGCCAACGAGCGATCCAACCGGTCAAGCGTTTCCGCAGACGGCGATTTCGCCCCTGATTCGTAGGCCGCTATCGCGGATTGGCTGGTGCCGACGCGCCGTGCGAGTTCGGTCTGTGTGATGCCCAGCCGTTGCCGTCGTTCCCGCAGCGATTCAGCCGGTCCCATGCCGGCAGTATCTCGTATATAGGTCGGGATGACGCCCCAGTTCCTCGGCCTGAGAGCCAGCTCCCGGCTCTGGTGCCGGCCCGTAAGGTTGCGGAACACTTGCTGGTATGGCCTACGACCAAGAGCTGGCGGATCGGGTTCGCGAACACGTCGAGCCGGAGAAGGGGCTCACCGAGAAGCGGATGTTCGGTGGCCTCGCCTTCCTGATCAACGGCAACATGGCGGTCAGCGCCAGCAGCAAGGGCGGCCTGCTGCTGCGGGTCGACCCGGCCGACACCGAGCGACTGCTGCAGGAGCCCCGTGCGCGTCCCTTCGAGATGCGCGGGCGGGAGATGAACGGCTGGCTTCATATCGACGCCGACGCATCGGTGCCCGACGACGAGCTGGCGCGATGGATCCGCATCGGCGTCACCTATGCCAAGTCGTTACCGCCCAAATGAGGCACGACTGGACGGTGCATGGAAAATGCGGGCATGGTCGCACTGCAGATCCGTGATGTCCCCGACGACGTGCGGGACACCTTGGCCGAACTCGCCCGAGTTCGGGGCCAGTCGTTACAGGCATTCCTGCTGTCCATCGTCGTCTCTGAGGCGCGCCGCTCGGCGAACGCTGCTCTGCTGGCGCGCTTCTCGGAACGATCGGATGGGTCGCGCCTAGCGCCCGCCGAGATCGTCACGGCGTTGGAGGAGGCCAGGTCCAACCGGGATGCTCAACTCGCCGCGCGCTTACCGGCCGACAACCGCAGGACGTGATCGTCGTTGACTCATCCGTGGTGGCGAACGCGCTGACGGAAGACCGCCGACCCGGTCGGCCGGTCAGCCGGGCAGCACGTCCCCCGCGGTGAGCCCCACGAGCGTGACGGTCGCCCCGGTCTCCGGAGCGAACTCCACCGTGTATCTGGTGCCTGACCAGCCCGGTTGCAGGTTGACCACCGTGCCGGGAACGCCGTGTTCCACTGCAATCGTGCGGCCGTACTGGATGTCGTGTGCTGCGCGGACAACAGTCATCGCCTGAAGGGGCATTCGCGCTCCTTGGTCGCAGGTGGTATCGCGGAGAGTACAGATGATGAGCACCACTGAATAGAGCGAGGCTGTGAACTAATTGTGCAGATCGTCATTCGTTACTGTGAGCCCGAGTGCCACGGTGTCCCAGAGACCGTTCTGTCTACCAGACTGCCTGCACGCCAAGGGGTTTCGGAAGATCTTCGTCACCGTACCCGAGCCGACGTTGCCAAGCTTACGTTTCCGAAATCCAGCAAACTGACCCGGCCTGCCGCCAGTGTAGGACCTGACGCACCCGGCGATCGCCAAGACCCTCAGGATCCGCCTCAGACCGCTCCGGGCGTCCCCGATCCCAGATCGCCGAGCAGTACAGCCAGCAGGCGCTCTTCCATCACCGCGCGGCCCCGCTCGGCCATCTGCACCGCCAGGGCCGGATCCCACAGCGACGCCGCCGCCGGCCCCTTGAGCGGCTCCGTCTCGATCCCCAGGTCGACCTCGCCGACCCCGCGCAGCGCTGCAAGGTAGTCCACCGTCGACATCCGCCACGGCACCGCACCATATTTCGAGATCGCCGCTGCCGTCGTCCGCAGGCCCGTCCAGTCGAAATCTCCGCGCCAGCGCACCGTCCCGGCGACCTTGGACAGCAGCCGGGCGCACGCGGCGGACGGCTGCCCCTCGCTGCACACGAGCGGCCGGCAGTCGGCTCCCCAACGCGCAGCGGCTGCGCGCAACACGGCGGGGTTCTCGCAGACGAAGACCTCGGAACCGGTTGCGCTCACAGGGTTCTCGGCCAGTTGTTGCAGGGTGATCCGGAACGGCAGCCCGGCCATCGCGGCCTGCCGGAGCCAGCCGCCGAGCAGGTTGTCCTCCGCCGGCCGCACGCCCAGCACCAGCACCTGGCTGGCCAGGTCGTCCAGGATCACCCCGGCCGACTCCCACTGCAGCCGGCGCTCGGCCGAGGTCGCCGGCGCCGGCAACCCGTCCCGCAACGCCAACGCCCGCAGCACCAGGGTGGCCAGGGCCGTCTGGGACAGCGCCTTGGTGTTCCCGGTGGTCCGTTCGGCCAGCACCGGAAGGGACATCTCGCGGACCGGCAGCTGCGCCAGCACCGCGCCCGCCTGACCGAGCAGATCGGCGTCTCCGCGGCGCACCAGCTTGGTGACCGTGCCGTCCGCGGCGAGCTGCTCCAGCCACTGCCCGAACCACTCCTGACGAGCGTGTGCCCCGGCCCGCGCGGTCGCAGCGCTCAGTGCCGACTCCCGCGCCGCTTGCTCGGCGAGCCGCTCGGCCGGTCGGTCCCGGACCGGGCCGTCCAGCGCGGCGAGCGCCTCGGCCAGGGTCAGCGAGAACCTCTCGATCATCGCGCGATCGAGCACGCCCAGGCCCACGGTCACCGCAGCGACACCGGGCGGCCGGTGGGTTCCGGTCATCCCGATCACGAGCCGGCGCTCGTCGTCCGTCGGCGCCGTCAGCCGGATCGTCCCGTCGAGCGACCCGCCCGAGCGTTCCAGACGCCGCCGGGCGAGCGCGAGCAGCCGATTCCACGGCGGGGATCCCAGCGCAGACAGGTCGGGATCGGCGCTCACTGCTCCGACGTCATTCGTCGACCTCGAAAACGTCTGCTGCGTCGGGTGTTCCGTTCCCGGGTCGGCGCCTGGTGCCGGGTGAGCCGAGCGCCGCCGCGAGATCCTCTCCACTGTCGGCGATCTCGCTGTCGGTCAGGAGTTCCTTGCCGTCCCACACCATCAACAGCGAGCTGACCGTGTGCTCGACCGCCGAGTGCGCCAGGTCGTAATGGGCGCAGGCCGGCACGGTCGGGTAGGTCGCCCACAGGTCGTAGCCGGTCATGAACAGGTCGAGATCGAATTGTGCGGTCAGGCCCAGCAATTCGTTGCGGCCGGGGTCGTCGATGCCGGCGAAGGCCTCGTCCAGGGCCAGCAGCCGCGGGCAGGTCGGTGACGCCGACGACAGCAGGACGTGCGCGGCCGCGAACAGCGGAAGGTGCAGCGAGACGGACTGCTCACCGCCGGACAGCATGCTGTGCCTTGCCTGGGTCAGCCGGTCCTCGCGACCGTCGGGCGCCACCAGGGTCAGCACGAACGTGCGCCACGACCGGTAGTCCAGCGCCTCGGCGAGCACCTCGACATACGGCCGGTCCGGGCGGACCGCCCGCAGGTTCTTGATCTGGCCGGCGAAATGCCCGCGCAGGGTGGCCAGATCATCGGGAGTCAACAGCGCGGCATCCCGGTCGAGTAGGCGACTCACCTCCCGCTGCGGACGATCGAGCGCGTCCGCCAACTCCCAGCCGATGCCCACCGTGGCGCCGGAAGACATTCGCCGGCGGCGCATCTCGCGGTTCATGTCGGCGATGAGGTCGCGGGCCTCGGTGGTCCGATCGTGGATCTGCTGGGCCAACCGCCCGAGAAGTGCGTCCTCGAACACCCGGCGTTCGGCCTCGGTGAGCAGCTGTTCCTGATCCCGCCGGGCGGTGGCCATGTGCTGGGCGAAGTCGTGGATCGAGGAGAACCCCTGCTCGTCGGCGACCCGGACGACGATGACGTCGTCGTCGGTCTGGAATTCGGGACGGTACTCGTGTCCGGCGGCGGCCAGTTGGTTCTGCAGTTCGGCCATCGACGCCGACACCCGGGTACGGCTGGATTTCAGGGAGCTCTCGCTGGGCCGGAGGTCGGCGGTCACCGCGACGATGGCGTCGAGCAGCTGTTCGGCTTCGTGTGGCAGCGGATGCACAATCGCGTCCGGATCCTTCGAGAGTTGTTCACCCAAAGCCGTTGTCAGATCCTCCGGGTCGCTCCACTGCTCGGCGCTGCCGGGCCATCGCGGTGTTTCGGCCGGCAGTCGCAGCGCGCCTCGCACATCGGCTCCGGCGTACGGAGCGAGCCGGCGGGCGTCGCGTTGAGCTTCGCGGACGGCGCTGAGCACGGCGCTGTTCGCGCTGCGAATCCGCTCCTCGGCGCGACCGGCGGCCGTGGACGCTTCGATCTCGGCCTGCTGCGCGTGCCGCTCCTCGGCGTTCGCGCGGTCCAGCTCGACGGCGGTCTGCCGGATGTCCCGGTCGAGTTGGTCGACGGTGCTGCCCACCGCCTCACGGAGGACCCGCAATTCCTCCTCGCGGGTGCGGTGTTCACCTTGCGACAGCTCGGCCTGCTCGGCCGCGTCCTGCAGTGCGGCCTCCGCGGTGTCCAGCTCGTCGGCCGCGCTTGCGCGCTGCTCGGCGCGGGCGGTGGACGTTCGCCGGGCGGCGTCCAGCTGGCTGACCACCCGGTTGAAGCGCACCACCCCGGCCGCTACCCGATCGACGCCGGCGACGTCCGCCGGCATCGCGCGTTGCGCCGCGGAACTGTGCAGGACGCGTTCCGCCCCGCCCGCCGCGGCGACCGCCTGGTCGAAAGCGGTCCGGCGTTCGTCGAGTTCCGCGTTCAGTGCCCGCAGTGCTCCGGCCGCTGCATCCACCGCGCGAATCGCCTTGCGCACCGGCATCAGGGACGGCAATTCCTGGCGGGCGACGCCGGCGGCTTTCAGCAGCTGCTCGAGATCCGCGATACGCGAGCGAGTTTCCGCGAGCTGGGATTCTCCGCGGGTGATCTGCTCGTCCAGCGCGGCCAGCCGCGCGGCCCTCCGGCGGGCGCGAGCGGTCGTCCCGATGTACTCGGCCCGCGGCTTGTGATGCGCGCCCAGCTGAATTCCCGACCGGAAGCCGCCCGTGGTCCACACCGTGGGTGCGGCCCCCACCGATTCGCCGTTGGTGGACCCGGCGACATCGCCGTCGAGCAGCGCCACGGACGCCAGGATGGATGCGACCACACCGGCCGGGACCGGGCCAACGGGCTCCGCCGCCAGGACGTCGGCCAGCGTCCGACCGCGCGGCCGAACATCGGGCGGCAGCGCCCTGAGTTCCGTGTCGGAATCCGGGACATCGGTTGACACCGAACGCGTGTCACTGCCCGAATCACCGTCAGCAGTGACCCAGGCGTCCAGCAGATTCGCGGCATGCTGCGCTGACTCGATAGCCGCCGCCGTCGAATCGTCGACACCGTTCGCGAAGTCGACGGTCGCCCAGAACGGCGCGCCGGCTCTTCCGTCGCGGCTGGCGGTGCGCGCCGCGAACTGCGGCGGAGCCTGATCGCGTTCGGCCGCGATGGCCGCGCGTTCCGTCCGCCAGTTCTCGATCTCGATGGCCTGCCGCGCCGCCTCCGCCCGTGCGGTGGCGACCGCATTCCGACCCGCCTGCAGCGCCGGCCCGGTAGCGGCGTCCACGATCTCGGGCAGGTCCGTGGCGTCGAGCCGGTCGGATTGCTCGACCGTCGCGATCAGATCGGACACCAGGCGCTGGGCCAGCGGGCCCTTCGGGTCGGCGACCGCGGTCAGGTCGCCCGTCAGCTCGTCGAGATGATCCAGCGCCGGCGCGTGCCGCTGACCCCAGGCAGTGATCGCCGTCGTGAGCTCTGTTCTGGCGCGGGCGGCCGCCTCCTCGGCGGCCTCGGCGGCCGTCTCGGCGGCGGCGTGCCGCTGCTGGACCCGTGCCAGGTCCTGCTCGGCCCGATCGCGCAATCGTCGGGCCTCGACCAGCGCCAGCAGCGCCGCGCGGAGTACCGCGACGTCCTCCTCGCGGGCCGTCGCCCGGGCGAGGGCTCTTTCGGCCAACCGCCCGTCGTCGGCGTTGTCCGCGCCGCTCCAGGCGATCCCGGCCTCCGCCGCGGCCTGCAGTAGTTCGGCCGCCTCCCGGGCGACCTCGGCCTGGGCGAGGCTGACCGCCTCCTGCGCCCGGTCCAGCTGGTGTCGGCGCCGCTCGACCTCGGCGCCGGCCCGGGCGGCGCGCTCCTGATCGCGGGTCGCCGCCTCCGCCAGTTGCGCGGTGACGTCGGCCAGGTGGGTCAGTTGGGCGCGGCTCCGGTACGCCGGAGATTCCTTGAGCGAGTTCAGCTTTGCCGTCAGCCGCTGGTGGTCCTGCTGGCAGCGCAGGTGATCCTCGCGGGCCTGCTGGCGGGCCTGTGCCGACCGGCGCTGCGCTGCGATCGCCTCGACCAGTCCGTCGCGGCTGCCGTTGACCACCGTGAGCCGCTCGGTCACGGTGTCGCACGCGGCCCTGGCGTGGGTGCGCAGGTAGGTGGCGTACCCGGCCAGGAACGCGGTGGCGGCCTGGTCGGCCTGGACGAGTCCTTCCAGGACGCGCTGCAGGTTCTCGATGTCGCTGAACGAGTGCGCCGCTTCCTCGATCAACGACGAATCGAGCGGACGGAGACCGTCGGACAGCGTCCGGGACAGCCCCTTGGGGTCAAGGTGCTTGGCCAACTGCGGCCGCCGCAGCGTCAGGATGAGGGTGAGGAGTTGCTCGAAGCGCTCGATCCCGAGGCCGAACAGGCGGGCGTCGACGGCGGTCCGATGATCACCCGGCTTGTCGGTGATGCGGTCGGTGCCGATCTGTTCGCCGAGTTGACGACGGGTCAGCGGGCGGTCGTCCGGACCCAGCAGGGAGAAATCCCGGCCGACCTGACCGTCCGTCACGAAATACCACCGGGTCACCCGATCCGTCTGCCGCTGAGCGCAGAGCCCGACGCCGACCGTGACGATTTCCGCAGCAGATTCGTCGCCGGGACCAGGGTCGTGCCGGAACTCCATCCAGACGTAGGCGTAGGTCGAATCCTGGCCCCGGTAGAGCAGGTTGGACCGCATCGTCCGTTCCTCGCCGGCGAACGGGTTGAGCCGGCGTGGCTCGATGCGGCCGTCGAACAGAAAGGGGAACAGCACCTCCAGCGCCTTGGTCTTGCCCGAACCGTTGGGTCCGCGGAGCACCAGACGCCCGTCGGCGAAGACGAATTCCTCGTCCCGGTAGTCCCAGAGGTTCACCACGCCGCACCGTGACGGCCGGAACCGGGCGGCGTCGCCGAGTCCGGCGGCGGGCGGGCGCGGCGCGGTGGTCACGTCGGAAACGGTAGTACGAGCGGCGCGTGCGCCCGGACATCTCCGCTCAGAGGTCGAACAGTCCGCCCTCGCCGGTCCGCTTGCGCACGTCCATCACCGCGTTGCGGTACCGGGCCAGCAGCGGCAGCGCCAGCGCCCCGCCCGGAACCCTCGTCACCATCTTCAACTCGGTGAGCAGCGTGATGATCTGGGCCAGCAGCCGAGGTGGGTCGGCGGCCAGCGCCGCCCGGAAGGTCGAGCCGAATTCCTCGATCAGGTCGGCGAGGGTCGCCGCCAGCCAGCCGTCCCCGAGCATCGGGCAGCTCGGCGCTTCCGTTGTCGCGGCGTCTTCGTCACCGGACTCTTGTTGGAAGTCGACTGGCTCGTCTGGCCGATCTACGGGCGGGTCGGTGTGCTCCGTTCGGGGAAGCACCGAATCCAGCGCCTCGACCAGCCGGTCGGACGCAGGCGGGGGAGCGGGCAGCGAGATCAGCGGCGGGGCGTCGAGGTCCTCGATCCGGTCGGCCATCCGGTTCAGTAGCAGCAGTGCGGCCTGCGCGACGGTTCCCGACCCAGGAAACCGGCGATCGGAGAATCGACCCGAAACATCCAGCAGCGCAATGCCTTCGGCACGTCGCTCGACGACCAGACCGGTCAGTTCGGCGACCTCGGCCGCAGCGGACGGGGCGCGCAGGGCGCCGCGGTCGGCCGGGTCCAGTTCCGCGTCGTAGACGACCGGCTGCTCGACGAGGGCACGGCGGACCCGCTGACCGGCCGTCATCCGGCGGGTGCTCCGGCTCGTCGCGTCCGATCGATGCAGCAGTTCGGTGACGCTGCCGAGGTGTTGCAACACGCGGGTCGGCCGGTACACGGCCCGCAGCACGTCCCGGTCGATGTCGTAGAGGGCCTCACCGGCGGTCGGGTCGTCGGCCCAGCGGCGGGCATTGCCGTCGGCCAGTCTCACGGCGCCCCTGGTTTGCAGCCACGCGACGGCGTCCACGAAGGCTGCCCGGTCGTTCTTGTCCTCGGCCGACAACTCCAGGCCGTCGATCCGGGCCGCCTCCGCGGTCACCCGCTCCGCCAACTCCGAGAGTGATACCTGCATTCCGGACCTGCCCAGCACGGCCACGGCGAGCGCCAGGCAGGCGTAGCGGCGGCGATCGAACGGGCGGTCCTCGTTCGGCCCGGCCAT
The DNA here is from genome assembly GCA_038322925.1 of Mycobacteriales bacterium. Classification (GTDB taxonomy): domain Bacteria; phylum Actinomycetota; class Actinomycetes; order Mycobacteriales; family Nakamurellaceae; genus Nakamurella. The sequence goes on along the minus strand of JBBQGJ010000009.1, from coordinate 32,510 downwards.
CGCCGGTTGGCTCGCATCGAGGGCGTCGTGCACCCGGAACAGCCGCGCCGTGGTCGGTGTGAGTTCCAGCCGGTAGTCGAACAGCCGGGCCAGGTCCGTCCGCAGCGGTACCGCCCACCTTCTCACCAGGGACAACGTCTGGGTGTCGGGGTAGGTCTCGGTGATCAATGGATGCGTCAGCACCGCCCGGGCGGTGCGCTGGTACATCGCCCGATCCAGGGTGGGCACCTGGTTGTCGGTCACCGTGTCCGCACCGCCCCGGGCGCGGACAGGGCGAGACGCATCCGGTCCAGATGCAGCGTGCCGCGGACCGTGGGCACGGAGGTGGTCACGTCCGACGGGGTGAGGGTGAGCCGCACACCGTGGCTGGAACCCGTGGTCGGGGCCCTACCGGACACCGGAACCCTTGCAGAGAGGGCGATGTCGAGGAGTGAGAGCAGCAATGCGGTTTCCTCTTCGGTGAGCACGCGACCGTGGGACAGCCCGGATGCGGCGAGGCTGGCCGCTGCCGCGGCGCGCGCCTGCTGCTCGGCCGCCTGCGTTTCGTGCAGCCGCCGCCGGCCCCCTTCGTTGCGCTCCAGCCGGGCGGGTGCGCCGGGGCTGGCGACCCGGCCGGTCTCGACCAGCGTCCGGGAGATCTCTACCGGCGGGGCCTCCCACCAGCTGCGCCGCGTCGGGATCAGCTCGGGATCGGGGTGCACGCCGCTGACGTGCCGGGTCTCGCCGACGTCGAAGACCACGCCGAACAGCGCGTGCGCGGCGTCGAGGTCCGGGGCCCGGCTGAACCAGGCGGCCAGGTGCCGCAGCTGGCTCTCGCGGCTGACCCCGCCGCGGCGGGCCTCGGTGACCCGTCGCAACAGCGCCAGCACCGCCGCCACCGCGCTGATCGTGCCGTCCTGCAACCGATCTGCTTCGCTCCGCCGGCTGGACGCCCGTGTGGTCGCCGTGCCGGGGCCCTCGATGTCGGCGGTGAACCAGTTCACCAGGCCCGCCCACCGTTGCCGCCAGTCGGCCAACCGGTCGACCGGGGTCCGGAAGATCCGCTCATCGGCCTCGGCGGCCCGCTCGAGCAACTCCTCGACCCCGGTGGCGGCGACGTCGGCGACCGCGGCGGCCACCCGCGGCGCGTACCGCTCCAATTCGTAGGAGAACTCCCGGAGGTGGGCGAGCAGGGCATCCTTGTGCGTCAGGAAGACTTCGGCACTCGACTCGGTCGAATGGCTCAGCTCCGACAACATCAGATAGAAGCGGGCGGCCCGCTCGGCCATGTCGGCCAGCGCCGAATCCAGCCGGTCCAGTTTCCGATACACCAATTCCGCGTCGCCGGCGCGGTTCGCCTGCGCAAGGTCCTGCAGATCGGCCAGCAATTCGGGAAGTACCAGCCGGGACAGCGTGACGTCGTCCAGGCGGGCGCCCAGGACGTCCTCGACCGCCCGGTAGGCGCGATAGCCGGGCTGGCTGAACTGGTACACGTAGTGGCGATTGCGGTACTCGGCCAGACTCGCGGCCCGTGCCCCGTCGTAACTGCGCTCGAGCAGCCCCCAGAAGTACAGCTGATCCAGCATCGGCGACAGATCCTCGGCGGAAAGACCTGGCACATCGGCCTTTCCGCCGTATTCGCTGCGAAGCTCGCGCAGCGAATTCGCCACCTCGCTCGCGTGCAGCAGGACGACGTAATTCGCGCGGCTGTGCTCCATCGCCCGCAACGCCCACAGGTAGTGCCGGCTGCGCTCCGCGGTGGTGAAGGCGAAGAGCCGCAGCCGATCGTCCTGCTCGAACGACTCGACACAACCGAACGGTCCGCCCGCGTCCGGTACCGGGTTCGGCTCACTCGTCACCCGGTCAGGGTAGAGGCGGCTGGCTACGACGCGCGCCGGAGGTGGCGGAGGAGTCTGGCTTCGATGACGCTGTGGCCTTCCCAGGGCGGGGATGTCGGTGGCGGGGTGGGTCGCTGCGGATGGTGTGGCCGGTGGGGGTGGTGGTGATGACGCCGATGCCGTCGGGTGCTTCAAAGCGCTGTACACCCGGGACGCGGACGCCCAGTCCCCCGCCGGCGGGGTGAGTTCCAACGTCACCGACATGGCCAAATGGATGGAGATGAACCTCGCATCGGGACAGGTGAACGGGGAGCAGGTCATCGACGCGTCCGCCCTGCTGGAGGGGCACACTCCGCAGGTCGTCAATCATCGCGCGGATGAACCGGATGCCCGCAGTCGCTTCTACGGGTACGGCGTCAATGTCGAGACGACCTCGACCGGACAGGTCAAATGGGGGCACTCAGGTGCCTTCTACGTCGGTACCGGAACTGCCTACGCGATGCTCCCCGGAGCCGACGTTGGGATCGTCGCCCTGACCAACGCCTCCCCGGTGGGCGCGGCCGAAGCGGTGACCACCAGCTTCACCGACCTTGTCAGGACGGGCAGAATCGAGCGAGACTGGCTGGGCTTCTACGCGCCGCAGTTTGCCACCCTGTTCGTCAATCACAGCCCGGTCGCGACCACCCCGGCACCGGCCAGTCCGACCCCGGCTCGGCCCGCCGCCGACTACGCCGGCACCTACAGCAACGAGGTGGCAGGTGATGTCGTGGTGACCGCGAACGGCGAAACCCTCACCGTGCAGATCGGTCCGAAGCAGCTCAGCTCCACGTTGAACCACTACGACGGGGACATCTTCAGTTGGCTGCCACCAGGCGGTAACGGTGATCCACTCTCCGCCGTCACCTTCGCCGGAAATCCGGGCGGACCGGCGCAAACCGTTCCGATTGAGTTCTTGGATGCCTACAAATTCGGCACCTTCACCCGCACCACCTGAGCGCTCGAGCACGTGCCCGCGCTGCCGGCGGTAAGTGCATTGCCCGGCGGTGCATCCGTAGGGGTGCCACCAGACGAGGTATTCGCCGCTGACGTAGGCGTGTGTGGCCGCCGGGTACCGGGAAAGCTCAACATGTGTTCGAGTATACCAGTCTGACCAGGCAAAAAAAGGCACTGAAGGCAAGAAACCCACCGGACTACGGCGTCGTCGCCGGAGCCTTCGCGCGATCGAGGAACCCCTTCGTCACCAGTTTCCCGGTCGCATAGGCGTCCGCCTCGTGCGGATACGCCTCGTACGCCGCATCGGCCACCTGGCTCAGTTTCCGCACGGCGATTTCGAGTCCGAGCCAGTTCAGCTCGAAGGATTGCTGAATTCCGCGCGCCTGCCCAACGGTGATCGGCCTTCGGGCGTCCGCCCGCCGCGCCCGGAACCGGGCGATCTCTGTGCCAAGCGTTGTGTCCGCCTTGATCACCGTCCGGGCGGCAGTCCTGATCTTCGTGACGTCGCGCAGCACAATGGCGTCCGAAGAATCCGGCCGCTTGAGCTTCGACAATGCGGTGATTTTCCTGTGCAGAAATGGCAGCGAGTCCTTCTGCCAGTCGGCGAGAGTCCTGGCGAATGCGTCCCGGGTGGCGATGATGGTGTCCACGCCGGACGGGGAGGGTGACGGAAACCCCGCGATGACATTGGCGACGAACCCGCGGAATGCCTCGTTCCAGTCCCAGTAGTCGCTGTGTTTCCCGGTCTGGCCGATCGCGCGCCACAGCTTGATCTCGGCCAGTGCGGCCTTGCCGCCGGGCAGCGGCCCCTTCGCGGCCATCGCCGCCTGGGCGATGTGCTCGGGGACGTCGACCTCCGCGGCGATGGCCTTGGCGTCCTTGCCTTCGCCTGCCACCAGCCTTGCGACCGCGAATATCTGCTCGGCATGCCGAGCCTCGTGGAAGCAGACGCTGGCAACCTCCGCCACACGGTCGACCGCAAGAGTGCCGATCTTCGTGGTCAGCGGAGCTTGCGCGGTCCGGGCGGCGTCGAGTTGCACCGTCCAGGAGTGCTGCGCGAACCCGCCGGCGATGCGCCCGCGTGAGCCGAAAGTCGGAGCCGGCAGCGCCGGGACGCCGTCGGCCGCGAGTTCCTTGTTGGCCTCGTTCATCAGGTGCTTGGCGAAATCCTCCAGGGTTTCGCCGGGATTTGCCCGCCAGTGATCAGCGGCGGGCCCGGCGTACGCGGAGATCCCGCCCTTCGCGCGCAACCCGAAGTCCGCGTCGCGGGCAACGACGACTGGCGGTCCGGCTACAGGCACGAGGGGCAACGGGCCGCCGCGGGGTATCCGGCGGATCAGCGCCACAGTGGCGGCGTTACCGACGGAGCGTTGCAGGTTCAGTACCCGGTGCGGTGGTGGTCCCCATCGATCGTCCGTGTCCGACCGCCGGAAATCCGGCGCTGCGCGGGCACCGGCCCGGGCTTTCGTCATCGCTTCAGGGTACGACTCGTTGGCCCGCACCAACCCTCATCCCGCCGGTGGGCCAGTCCATCCCGGATGCCGGCCGGTCAGCCCGAGAATCCTGTCCAGCAAGGGCGCGGTGTCGGGAACCGCCACCCGATCTTTGTACACGCCCATCGCTCGGCCCTGCTCGGCCGTCAGCTCCAACTCCCGGTGAACGAACGACAGCACCTCGTCGTCCCACTCCGGCGCTTGCCCGGTGGCACGCGCCAGATCCCAACCGTGCACCACGAATTCGCCAAGGACCATGCCACCGATCATCGGCGCCGGGAGTTCGATCGGGCTGCCCATGCGTGTCGTTCCCACCCATGCGTCCGGTTCGCTCCACGCCTTGACCACGTGCTCGATCTGATCGAGCAACGCCACCCGCTCGTCGTCGGCGGGAGCGGAGTTGTTCCCGGCACTCGCAGCGCGCGGCGGGACGAGTTCCTTCCGGGCAGCACCCTCGAGTGTCGGTGCCCAGAAGTGGAGGTGATCGATCAGTGCGCGCACGTCGAACTCGGTGCATGGTGTCGGCCCGGTCAGCTGGTCGTCCTCGATCCTCCGTACGATTGCGGCGGTCGGCGCCGCCGCCAACTCCACCACCGAATAGCCCTGCATGGTGCTTCTCCCATGGTCGTTGAATTCCCACCGACAGTTGACGTGCACCGACAACGCTATCCACGCTCGGCCGCGGTGTCTTGAACAAACGCGACGCCTACTTTGTCTTGCATGCCGCGCGGCTCGACCGATCGTGACGACCGAGAGGTTGGCGGCGCCTGGTCGAACTTCCAGCGCCACTGGTACGGCGATCCCTCGCCCGGACTGGCGCCGTTCGTCACGCAGTACTGGCTCGCTGCATGGGATCTGCGAGGTCAACCGCCGTTTCGCCAGCTCATCGTTCCATCGCTCAACGTGCACCTGTCGTTCGTCGGCGATGCCGGGCCCGTCGTGCGCGGGGTGGGAGGGCGCCGCGTGTTCTGGACGCTCGACGGAACGGGACGGGCGTTCGGTGTGGCCTTCCGGCCGGGATGCTTCCGACCATTCCTGAAGGCTCCCGTCTCCACGATCACCGGCCGGTCGATCTCAGCGCGAGCGGTGTTCGGGCCCGACCTCCCCGAACAGGCGATGGCCGGCGCCGCGGATGAGACCGAACTGGTTCGCGTCATCGAGCGCTCATCGAGCGCTACCTGCTGGCGCATCTGCCTGCCCGCGATTCCGCTGCAACAACGGTGGCTGGCATTGTGGCGCGAGTTTCCGCGGAGCCCGACATCACCCGCGTGGGCACCCTCGCCGACCGGTCCGGATTCGGCGTGCGGGGCTTGCAGCGGCTCTTCGCCGAGCACGTGGGTGTCGGACCGAAATGGGTCATCCGGCACTACCGGTTGAACGAGGTGAAACGACGAATGGCGTCGGGAACTGCGGTCGATTGGGCCGGGCTTGCCGCCGAACTCGGCTACGCCGACCAGGCACATTTCACCCGTGATTTTGTCGCGATGGTTGGTGAGCCCCCGACTCGTTACGCCGCGCGTTACCCCAATCGATCGGATCGACACTGAAGTCGAGAACCGTTGCACACGGATTATTCTCACCGGTGAAGACCCCAGTGGCACTGCAGCCACGGAAGGCTCGAGGGTTCGACCCCTTCGTCAGCGCCATCGGGGATCCACGAACGTCACCCACGCGCTGGCCGGCAACGAGGCGCCAGGGATCTTCCGGAACAACTCCGCGGGTCACCCGAAATCGTGGGCGAGCTCGCCGGTGGCAACCAGGTGCGGCGCGACGATTCGCCGGAACGTGTCCTTCATCAACGCGTGCCCGTACACCGCCTGGTAGAGAACCCGCATTTGGAGAATGGTGAATGGACCGCGCAGGAATCCCGCTGGATCGATCTCCCGGCTGTACTGGCGGCGGAGCGCAGCGACCGCGAGTCGCACGATTTCGTCGGGGTCGAACATCAATGCGTCGCGGGGCTTCTCGTCGATGACCGGCACCACTGTGCAACGTGGTCTTCATCGAAGCGTTCGGTGACAAGGTGCTGCCCGACCTGCGACGCGCGTCCTGACGACGACCCGCGTTGGGCGCCGGTATCACGGCCGGCCTACCACCGCGTGGCGAGCTCGAAGGCGTGTGTACAGGTTGTGGACAACCCCCGATCCCCGGCGGTACACGTGCATGCTGCCTGGTGTGAGGATCGTGGATGGAGGATCATGGTGGGCATGGCAGCGCCGGTGGAGACGGGCCGATGGCCCGACCGCATCAGCGGTGAATGGACCATCGAGGCTCTGGAAACCCTGCCCGACAACGGTTTGCGGTACGAGATCCTCGACGGAACGCTGCTCGTGACACCCTCGCCCACGCCGCGACACCAGGGCGCAATCGTAGAGCTGCTGGTTCTGCTGCGAGACGCGTGTCCACCGGACCACAAGGTGTTCGTCGCCCCCTTGGACTGGCAACCTGACGGCCGGACCTCGCTGGAGCCAGACCTGATGGTGGTGCGCCGGGACCGGATCGGCGAGAAGAGGATCACTGAGCCACTGGCGCTGGTGGTCGAAGTGCTGTCACCGGGGACCGCGCGGATCGACCGCATGATCAAGCTGTCCCGGTACGCCGAAGGTGGCATCGGGCAGTACTGGATCGTCGATCCCGCCGTGCCGTCGATCGAGGTCTACGACCTTGTCGACGGAGCGTACGTCCTGATCGCCCAGGGATCGGGTGACGTCGTCGTGGCGGTGGCCGCGCCATTCGCGGTGACCGTGGTCCCGCGCCGGCTGGTCGAGAATTGACAGAGCACTCGACCCGCTCGCAGCTCGTCCCCAGGCCGCCGAGTACTCGCAGCCACCGAACGCCTGAGGACACGACGGCACGGCGCCCTCACCGCTGGGCGATCAGCCGAAGTTCTTCGACCAGTTGCCCGGCACCGGGTCCGGTCCGGGTCACGCGTACAACCCCTTGTACCCGTTCGGTTTCGGTCTGACCTACACCACCTTCGAGCACAGCGACCTCAACGTTTCACCACCGTGTCGGCCAACGGTTGGGGATCCGTGCGGTTCAACGTCAAGAACACCGGCTCCGTTGACGGCACGGACATCGTCCCTGTGTACGTGAAACAACCGGTGAGCGACAAGGTGACGCCGCCGCAGCGCCTGGCGCGTTCGCCGCGTCACGGTCAAGGCCGGACAGTCAAGGACGGTGAACTGCTGTTCAAGGCGTCGGCGCTGGGCGAAACCGCTGGGGACATAGACGCTTCCGCGCCGCCGACGGTGCAGTCGGGCAAATACTTGTTGCAGCTCAACAAGAACACCACCACGCCCTACGACGTCGAGCTGTCCGCGGAGTTCAGGGTGAGCTGAGAGGCGGACGATCCAGGCGATGATCAGCGACGGATCCATCCATCGCTGATGAAGCGCCGCAGCGCCACCGCCACTCCGTCCTGATCCTGCGACGCCGTCGTCGTGGTGGCGGCTGCGACGATGGCCGGAGTCGCGTTCCCCATGGCGACGGTGGTCCCGGCGTACGCGAACATCCCCAGGTCGTTGTCGCCGTCACCGAACGCGACAACCTCGCCGGCGCCGAATCCCAGGTGCGCACCGAGAGCCTTTACCCCGACGGGCTTGTCGGCGCCGGACGCCGTCACCTCCAGATATGTACTGTGCGATCGACGGGCGACCGCGCCGGCTGGCATGCGGGCCGCCATCTGCTGGAGCCGCGCCGGTGAGGTGCCGTCCGGTCCGATGCAGAGGATCTTGTGCGGGCCTGCGGTCAGCCGCAGCAGGTCCGCCACCCGCGGGCTCTCGCCGGTGATGCGCGCCTCGCGGCGAGCGCGGTCGTCAACCCGGTCGACATACCACTCCATTCCCGCGTACCAGTTGACGCTGTACCCTTCCGCGGTTGCCATCGGCGCGATCGTCCTGGCCTGCGACACGTTCATCGGCAACTCGTCCAGCATCTCGAAGCCGTCCGCGTCGGGGCCGGTGAGGCGCCCGGTCAGCGCGCCCTGAAACGCCACCAGGTACTGGCCGGCGATTCCCAGCGCCGCCTGCACCGGCGCGAGACCACGCGGGCTGCGGGAGGACGCCAGGATGACCGGCACACCCAACCCGACCACCTCAGCGACCGCCTTCCGCGTCGCGGGTGCGATGGTGTGGTCGCTGCGCAGGACCGTGCCATCCACGTCCAGGACCACCGCACGAATGACCCCTGCGTGCCCGCCGTTCATGTGGGCCTACTCGCGGCGGGCGCGGGCCCGCCGTTTGCCCTCGTGCATGGCCTGGACCCGCGCGATCGGAATAGCCCGGCCCTCTTCGACGAGGTCATCGGGAAGGGTCTGCGGCGTCGGCATCAGTTCCCGCCACGGATCGCGGTCGCCCAGCAGGCCGGCCGCGGTGCGGATGGTGAAGTCGGCGGGCGTCACCTCGTCGAGCTGATCCCAGGCCAGTGGAAACGACACCGGGACACCGGGACGGACCCTGGGACTGTAGGCGGCGACCACCGTGGCACCGCCGGCCCGGGTGGAATCGACGAACACCTTGCCGCCGCGGTCCTCGACGATGTATTCAGTGGTCGCGATCTCCGGATCGAGTCGCGCCGCTCGCGCCGCGATCGCCCGGGTCGCCGCGGCGACGTTTTCGACTCCGACGTGCTCTTCCAGCGGCACGAAGATGTGTAAACCCTTGGCGCCGCTGGTTTTCGCGGCGCCCGCCAACCCGGCATCCACGAGGGCACTTTGCACCAGCCGGGCGGTCGCGACCACCACTGCGAAGTCGGCACCGGGCGGTGGGTCCAGGTCGAGCACCAGATGCGTTGGGTGGTGGGCCCCCGCCAGCGCCAGGGTGGGGTGGTATTCGACCGCGCGCTGGTTCGCGAACCACAGCAACGTGCGGCGGTCGTCGCACAGCGCGTAGGAAACCTCGCGCCGCGACGCCTCGGCCCAGACCGTGGTCGTCCGCACCCAGTCCGGGGTGTACTTCGGCACGTTCTTCTGCATGAACGGCGGCTGGCCGGGCCGCACCCGGATCACCGACAGCGGCCTTCCGGCCAGCACCGGAAGGATGCGGTCGTGGACCGCATCCAGATAGTCGACGAGTTCGCGCTTGGTCGCCTGCTCGTCGCCGCCGATGAGTGGTTGATCGAGGTTGGTCAGCTCGACGCCGGCCCGCGATTCCACCTCTCGCTGACGACTCACCGGCGCTCCATGGTCAACGACATGCTCCGGACAGTAACGCGGACCGGCACGCTCACGACAGGCCGCACAACGAGGCGTCGATGGGGGACCCCCGGCCGCGATCGTCGCTCAGGCGGCGACCTTCCACCCGCGATGCGCGGGACGGATCCGGCGGGCGAAATACGATCCCATGCTGTCGGACGCCATCAGCTCGCGGTGAACGCGGCGGGGCACCGAGTACCGGTATACATCGCCGCTGCGGAACTCGATCTCGAGCTCATTGGTGGCCGGGTCGAAACCGACCGACGCCAGGCTGCTGGAGGTGACCGGTGCGCGACGCATACTCCGTCGTACGCCCGATCATGTGGCCGATCAAGTGCGACACACCATGCAAGGCAACTCTATTCCCCGGCGCACTGATCAATCAGGGTCGGATCTGCCGTCAGGGTCCGCGCCGGTCGGGATGTGGCACCGCGCGAACGTCGAGTTCGGGAATCCCAGTGAAATCTTCGGGGTTGCAGGTGTACAGCGGGAGCGCCGCGGCAATCGCGGTCGCCGCGATCAGCGCGTCGTAGGCGCGGGCGGCAGGCTTGCGGCCGGACTGTCGCAGTGCCGCGGCCACCCGTCCGAAAGCGCGAGCGGACGCAGCGTCAAAGGGCAGCGGTTCAAAATCGGATTCTGCCTGCTGCAGGTGAGCGAGCCTCGCGGACCGTTCGGTCTCGTCATCGGTGAGCAGTGGGCCGACCGACAATTCAGCGAGCGTCACTGCGCTGATCACGGGCTCATCGGGCAGCGCGGGTGGATCGACGAGGCGACCGAGCAAGATCACCGTTGACGTGTCGAGGACGCCGCTCGCCGCCTCGATCACAGTTGTGGATTGATCAGCGCGTCGAGGTCCCGGCGTAGAGCATCCGGATCAAGGGGTGGAAGGTGCCGTCGACGGTCGATGAGTTGCTGTGCGGTCGGGCCCCGGCGCGGTAGTGGACGAAGTTCGGCGACTTCCGTGCCGTCTCGGGTAACCGTCACGGATTCGCCGCGGGCCACCCGATCCAGTACGTCACCGCCGTGATTGCGCAGGTCGCGCACGCTGACAGTTGCCATGTGGTAACTGTATCACCGGTGATACATGCATTGAGTCGCTCGGACACGCTCACCAGGACGATCGCCCGACGCGAACGTCGACGTCTACAACGGTCGCCGGATTCGGTCCGTTCTCGGTCAACGCCCGCTTCGGCACCACCACGCCGACGCCGGACACGAATAACACGATGATGCGAGTCTGCGCACGCTGATCGGTCCCGACCGTCGGGATCCGGGGCGCGTGCGGCACCCCTGAGCCCGCGGCAGTGACAAACGAGAGTGGCGGTGGGGGTCGGGCCGGGGGGTCACGGCCGGACGGTGACGCGATGCTGCAGCCCGTGCGCCTGGATGTCGACCTGCGAACCCGGGAGTTTCTGATCGCATTCCGGGCACGTTCGGTAGTCGAAGACCTCGACCGTTCGCGGAAAGAGGCCCGGTCTCCTGACCTTTCCTGGGTGGCCGTACCAGTAAGCACCTGCGACGGCCAGGGCGATGAGCAAGAAGTCGGTCATGGTGAGTCCTCTTCAAGGGCCGAGCGGCTGGGTACTGCTCGGTGAGTCGGAGCACCAGGGCATCGTCGGGAATACCCGTCGGGGCCGATCGGCGGATTCACATGAGGGACTCGGGTTTCGACTCGTCACGGCTGGGATCACGGACGCGCGGACGAAATAGTTGACTCCTGTCACAGCCGTCACAGAACCCTGCAAGTTGATCCGCGCCGGCGACGTTGATCCGCGCCGAAAAGGGGGGCGGGGCGGGCCGGCCCGAGGCGTCGCGGGCCGGCCGACCTGGCTGGTTCAGCCGGCCCACCAGGGGCGCAGCGGGACCCGGGAATCGCCCTTCGGGCCGGGTTTGACCGCGAGGACCTGGTGGAGATGGATCTCGTTGCGCTCGAAACTCAGCCTGGAGGCAGCCATGTAGAGGCCCCACACCCTGGCGGTGCCGATACCGACATCCTGCACGCAGGCGTCCCAATGCTCCTCGAGGTTCGCGCACCAGTCGCGCAGGGTGAGCGCGTAATGCTCCCGGATGTTCTCCGAATGCCGGACGTCGAATCCGACCTCCTGCATGGACAGGATGATCCTGCCGGAGCCGGTGATCTCCCCGTCGGGGAACACGTACCGGTCGATGAAGGCCTGCGTCTTGTACCTGCTGGAATTGGACGGCCGGGTGATGCTGTGGTTGAGCAGTCGGCCGCCCGGACGCAGTTTGCTCTGCAGGAACGTGAAGTACGACGGGTAGTTCTTCACCCCGATGTGTTCGGTCAGCCCGATGGACGACACCGCATCGAACCCGGTCTCGGTGACATCCCGGTAGTCCTGGTGGCGGACCTCGGCCAGGTGGTGCAAACCCTCCTGGACGATGGCCTTCTGCGCCCATTCCGCCTGTTGCTTGGACAGCGTCACCGCGAGGACCCGGACGCCGCGGCGGGCGGCGTACCGCGCCATTTCGCCCCACCCACACCCGACGTCCAACAGCCGGTCACCGGCCTCGAGGCCCAGCTTGTCGAAGACCAGTGCGTGTTTGGCCTCTTGCGCCTGCTCCAGGGTGGCATCCGCGGTCGGGAAGACCGCGCAGGTATAGGTCATCGACGGGCCGAGCACCATCTCGTAGAAGTTGTTCGACACGTCGTAGTGCTTGCTGATCGCGCTGGAGTCGCGCTTCTTGGAATGTCCCAACCCGTTCACCGTGCGCCGCCAGCGGGGGGTCGCCTCCTGCGGCGGCGGAGCGACCGGGGTGAGGGTGCGCAGTCCGACCGATGCCACGATGTCGCGCAGCTCGGCGGCCGTGGGCCGGCGCAGGTGCAAGCCGTCGGACATGGTGCGGAGCAGTTCGTACGGGTCGGCCTCGTGAATACCCTTGAACTGCAGATCGCCGGCGACGTAGGCGCGGGCCAGGCCGAGGTCACCGGGAGCGGTCAGCACGTAGGTCAATGCGCGTTGATTGGCCACGTGCAGACCGAAAGGAGCGTCCTCGCGGCCGGTGCTGCTGCCGTCGTAGGCGGTGAGCCGAAACGGCAGCGGCCCGTTGGAGACGGTCGCGGCGATGTCGGCCACGCTCAGCCGACCCCCCGACGCGCCGGCCGGGCGAGTGGCCCGCGGCGTCGCCGTGGGCTGGCTCGCCACGAAGGTAGTGGATCGGTTCGGCGGCGGCAGCGGGGCCTGATTCGCCGTCTTGCCCACCTTGGACGCCGACGCTGGGAACGGGATGGTCTTGAACGTGGTCATTGTCGTCGCACCGCCTTGTCGTAGAGGGTGGGCAGCCGCGTGTGCGGATCGTAGCGGTCCTTCAGTGCGCGGTAGGCCGGACCGCCGTAGAGCGTTTCGAACTCATTAGCAGTGTAAAACGAGTCCGAGTACAGCGACTTGTGGCCACCCATGTCGCGGACCTGATTTTCGATCAGCCGGTTGGTCGCGCCGGGGCGGCCCGGGGTGCTCGGCACCGTCGACCAGAAGCCGACGTTGACGTAGGTCTTCTCGGGCGGCATCGGGTAGAGCGGCCACGGTGGGGTCGGGTCGCCGGGGGACTTCGCGCCCACCCGCACCGGGCACAACCACACCGGTTCGATCGGGATCGTGTCCATGAACCAGCCGACGAAGTCGGCCGTGCGCTGCACGGGCACCTCGATATCCTGGACCACACGTTCGAGGGGCGGGCGGTGGTGCAGCCGCTCGATCCCGTCGCCGACGCCGAACCGGCGTTCCAGCGCGATCAGCTTCCAGTAGAAGGAGCTCCGGCGGAGGCGGGCCGGCCACAGCCGCCGGACGGTCGGATTCTGCGCACCGAACGCCCGCGAGCACCAGAACCAGTCGGTGTCCCAGCGCCAGAGATAGTCGTGGATGGTCAACCGGTCGGTGTGCCGTTGCTGGATGGACCGGTAGTAGACCTGCTGACCGGTGTAGTCGCTCGTTGGACCGGGTTCGTCGGTCAGCGTGCCGAGCGTCAGATAGCTCTCCGAGCGGCTGAAGACAACACCGTCGAGGTAGTCGACGGCAACACCGTCGTGCTCCCTGGCGACGACGATCTGATCGATCGCTGCCTGCGCATCCTCGAGCCGGTCAAACCGCAGGTGCCGCAGGTACACAAAGGGCTGGATCGGCTCGAGCCGGACACGCACCCTGGTCGCATAGCCCAGGGTGCCGTAGGAGTTCGGGAAGCCGGCGAACAGGTCGGCGTGCTCGCCGTCCGGAGCGGCGGTGACGATCTTGCCGCCCCCGGTGAGCACATCCATTTCCAGCACGCTCTCGTGCATCAGGCCGTAGCGAAATGACGTCGACTCGATGCCGCCGCCGGCCGCCGCGCCGCCGACGGTGATCGTCTTGAGCTGCGGGACCACCAAAGGCGCCAGCCCGTAGGGCAGGGTGGCGGCCACCAGGTTCTCGAAGGTGCACATTCCGGCGACGTCCGCCGCCAGGTTGTCGGCGTCCACGTCAAGAACACCGCCGAGCCCGGAGACGTCCAGACCGGGAATCTCGGTCCTGCTCCTCGTGCGGAACAAGTTGGAGGTGCGTTTGGCCAATCGCACTCTGCTGCCCAGTGGGATCGCCCGGTAGCTGTCCAGCAGCGCAGCAACCGCCCTGGTGTGCTCCCCGTCGTCGTCCAGCAGCGGCAGCTCAGAGCGGGGCGCGATCAGTCGACGGCCGGCGTCGGTCAAGCGCCGGGCCGCCGGGACCGTCGGGACCGTCGGTAGTGCTGTCACACAGTGAGACTTACACCTGCGACCGACGGCCGCATGCGCGACCCCCCGTACCGATGCGAGAAGAATCATGACCGACCGTCACAGCTGTCATTCCGGCGATCCCCGTCGGCGACTCGACATGCTCGGCGCGGCGACCAGTGACCTGGATGGGCGGTGACCATGCTGACGGAACGTGAGCGGAGGATCGGACGTGGGAACTTGTGAAGGTTGCCGCGAGATACCGATGACCGATCGGCCTGCGTTCGTTCTGCACGAACACCGACGTCCGCAGCATCATTTCGATCTCCGGCTCGAGGAGGACGGGGTGCTGCGGTCCTGGGCGCTACCGAAGGGGCTGCCGACGGATCCCGGGGAGAATCGGCTCGCGGTGGCGGTCCCGGATCACGATCTCGAGCACCTGACCTACGTGGACGCCGACAAGAGCATCGCCGACACCGGATGGTGGGAGGTCGACGACCGCAACGAGCGCCGGATCGTGTTCACCCTGCACGGTTCTCGCGACTCCGCCAGGTACGCGTTGATCCGCACAGCACGGGATTGGCTGCTGCATCTGATGAAGGACCAGGGTTCATGACCAGGGGTTTACCAACAGGGTTCACCAACAGCGGGAAGCCGATTTCGGGGGAATCTGCCTCTGGGCCAAGGGGACCGGAGCGGTGATCAGGGTCGAGGATCGTCGAGGAATTCCTCGAGAGTGCTGAGCAGTCGTTCCACGTCAGCGGAGTTCGAGTACGGCGCGAGACCGACACGCAATCCGCCGTTGTCACCCAGCCCCAGCCAACGCGATGCCTCCAGCGCGTAGAACGAGCTGGCCGGCGCGTTGATGTTCCGCGCGGCCAGAAACTCATACGCATGCTGGGTGTCCCGGTTCTCGAAAGTCAGGAGCAGGGTCGGCGTCCGATTCTTCGCGCGTGAATGCACCACCACGCCGGGTAATCCGGCCAGACCCTTCTCGATGGTGAGCCGCAGCTGGTCCTCGTGCTCGTCGACCAGACTCAGCGCCGCGACCAGGCGGGCGCGGCGGTCCGGTGGTCCCGCAGGTGCGGGGGCCAGAGCGGCCAGGAAGTCCACGGCGGCGGTGGTGCCGGCCAGCAATTCGTAGGGCAGCGTGCCCACTTCGAAACGCTCGGGAACAGCGTCCGTGGAGGGCAGCAGTTTGTCCGGGCGCAGCTGCTCCAGCAGCTCGGGACGACCGGCGAGCACACCGCAATGCGGACCGAGGAACTTGTACGGCGAGCAGACAAAGATGTCCGCGCCGATGGCCCGGACGTCCGTCGGCCCGTGGGCCGTGGCATGGACACCGTCCACGTAGAACAGCGCTCCCGCGTCATGGACCATGGCGCTGATCTCCGGCAGGTTCGGCCTGGTTCCGATCAGGTTCGACGCAGCGGTCACCGCCACCAGGCGGGTGCGATCGGACAGCACCCGCGCGACGTTCTCCGGCGGGAGCTCACCGGTCTCGGCTTCGAAATCGACCCAGCGCACGGTCGCCCCGACCGCCTCCGCCGCCAGGATCCACGGGCGGATGTTGGCGTCGTGGTCCAGCCGCGAGCCGACCACCTCGTCACCCTCCCGCCCGGAGTTGGCCAGCGTCCGGGAGAAATCGACCGTCAGCTGCGACATGCTGCGACCGAAGACGATCCCGCCGGGATCGGCGCCCAGCAGATCGGCCATCGCCTGCCGCGCCGCTACCACCACGTCGTCAGCGAACCGTTCGGCCGCTGTCACCCGCCCACGGTTGGCGATCGCCGCCGTGAGGGCGTCACGGACGGCGTCGGCCACCACGTCGGGGACCTGCGAGCCACCCGGCCCGTCGAAGTGCGCGGCACCGTGCGTCAGCGCCGGGAAGTGCGAGCGGACCCCCTCGACGTCGTAGGTCATCAGCGCCTCGAACCTTCAGTCTGGGCCTTCGTGGCCGGCGGTGTGTCCCGGCCCGAGGTAGGCCAGAGGCCATTCTCGTCCAGCGGGACCAGCTCGTGCCGTCCGGCTGGGGTGGAGATCGGCTCCAGGTGCTCTATCGCGTCCCTGGCCCAAAGTGCCGTTCCGCTCAGCGGTACATGGTGCTCGGTGGATGTGACGCGGGGCACCAGAGTGCAGGGAGGCCCAACCCGCCCGGTCCGGACCATCGGACCTGTGTGCGGGGGACGAGCCGATCACAGAGCGGCCCAACTTCGCCGCTGACACAACGACGTGGAGGTAGTGAGTGGCCGGGAATTCTGCCGAATCGGGTCGATCGGTGACCAGCAGGATCACCTCCATTCTGCTGACCTTCACCGAGGGCAGCGAGCATTCATTGACCGAGATCGCCCGGCTGGCCGGACTTCCCATCTCCACCGCACACCGGCTGACCTCGGAGTTGGCGTCCTGGCGGCTGCTGGAACGCACCGAGGACGGCCAGTACCGGGCCGGTCTGCCGCTGAGGATGATCGGCACCGTCGATGCCTGTCCGCCGAGCATCGCCGAACGTGCGCCCGCCGTGCTGGAGGACCTGGCCGGTGCGACCAAGAGCCGGGCCCGGCTCGGCGTGTTGCACGAACTCGAGGTCGCCTACATCGAGAAGCAGCCGGGCTCCCGCCCGGCGTCCGCGTTCAGCTCGGCCGCCAGGCTGCCGTCCCACCCAACGGCACTGGGCCGGGCACTACTGGCCTTCTCGCCCGCCCGCACGGTGGAAATGACGATCCTTCGCGGGCTGCGCCCGTACACCCGGCACACCGTGACCTCACCGGACCGGTTCCGGCGCGCCCTGGCGGTGACCCGGCTGAGCCGAGTGGCCGTCACCCGGTGGGAACTGGAGGCGGGTGTCTGCGGAGTGGCCATGCCGGTGTTCGGACCGGGCGGCGAGGTGGTCGCGGCCATCGAACTGGCCGTTGGCGATCTCAAGCAGCAATTGCAGCCGGTGATGGCGGCGCTGGCCATCGCTTCCCGCAGCCTGTCACGCGAGCTCACCGGCGACGCACGGCACGGCCGGGCCGCCGCCGCGCAGAGCCCGGTCCAGGGTCCCGAGGAAGCGCCGACGCTGTCCCTCGCGCCGACCCTGCCGACCGCACTGGCCGCAGTCGGCACCTGAACCGATCACCGGCTCAACGGGTCAACGGGTCAACACGGTGAATCCTCCAGAGGCGACGGAGACAGTCGGGTGGCTGCCCGTGGTCGCCGAGCGACTCAGCAACCTGCCCGACCGGTCATAGGCGCAGGCGACACCGCGTCCCGAACCACCGAGGGACACCGCCCTGAGTTCGGTGGAGCCCGACTTGGAGGTGAGCAGGGCCACCGCGTGACCGGAACCCTCCGCGCTGAGGGTTGCGACCGCCGGCATGACCAGCAGCGCGTCGACGTTGCCCTTGCCACCGGTCGTTCTCAATGTCACCGTTCGTGCGGTCGGGTCGACCGTGTGCGCCAGTGCGATCGGCAGCAACTCGGTCGGTGACGGGGCCTGGCCCTGCTGGCCGACCGCACCGAACGGTACGGTCCCGAGGATCGAATGGCCGGCGAGGACGATGCTTCTCGCTGACGAACCGGGCGCCAGCTCGACCACCGGTTGAACCAGGCGCGGCTGGATGCCGGCTGGCAGTGCCCACCGAATGGTGCTGCCGGGGCCGGCCGCGACGTACGTCCCGCCGCTGAACTGCGACTCACCGGTCCATGCCGAGGGTGGCGTGACGATGGTCGAATCACCGGACAGAGAGCCACTTTCGGCCTCCAGCACGGTCAGCCCGTCGCGGCCGCGAATGCTCGCAGCCGCCGTGGCCAAGGCGACCAGGTCCGGGTTCGCGTCGAGTACCTGCATGGTGAGCAGGCCGTGGATCGTCGACTCCGCCCCGGAGTTGAGGTTGACCTTGCCGTCGCCGGCGATGCCATCCCTGGTGACTCCCGACAACGGGTCGTAGACGGGCACGCCAGCTGCGTTCTGCCCGAAGAACCACCCTGCCGCGATGCCCGCCAGTTGCCGGATGCCCGGCCGGTTCGTGGCCGCGCCGACCGCCAGCAGGCCCTGCACCCGCGCGTCGGCGCCATAGGCGATCTGATTGGAATCGATCGGTGCCGGTAGCCACCCGTTGTCCGGACCTGTCGAGGTCAGCAATTGCGCCGTGAAGCCGGCCGTGTCGTCGACCGCCGTTGCGAGCAAGGACTTCTCACCCAAGGCCTGCGCGGCCGCCGCCAGCGCGGCGGGCATGTTCGCTCCCCAGGCATGCCAATCGGAGCGGGACAAGGCCCATGGCAGGAGCGCGCGGTAGGGCCAGGCCGTGGTCGTCCCGGCCGACATCGCCGAGATCCCTTGGGCGAGTTGCCTCAGGGCGATCCCGGCGGACGGGTCACCGCCGGCGCGGACGTACGCGGCCAGGCCGAGCACCGCCTCAGAACTGGCATCGGCACCGTCGACGATCAGCCAATCCGGCACCCGCACCCCGTGGATGATCTGCTCGGTGCCGTAGCGGGTGAGAACATCTCGCCTCAGCGCCGAAACCGCCAGGTCCATGCGGGCTTTCAGGAACGCGGCGAAATCGGGATCGGACGCCCGGAAGGCGGCGTATCCCTCACCGAGTGCCCACAAGGTTCGCGCCAGCCAGTAGGACGCATCCGAATCGGACGGGTCCGGGTTTTCCGCCGGCGTCGCGGACGGGTTCAACCGGCCGTCGGGTTGCATCCAGAGCACGACCTCGCCGGCCTTCGGCCCGGTCAGCGTTTGCAGATAGGTCAGTCCACGAAGCAGTTGGTACGCCTGGTCTTTCGCCTTCTCGTCGCCGGCAGCCCGCCACTGCCGCAGATAGACGACGGCAGCCCTGGCGATGTCATCCGCATCGTAGGCGCCCTGGCCGTAGGTGTTCGCCGTCGCGTCGTAGTCTCCGCCGCCGACATTGACGAATGAGCCGTTGGGTTGCGATTCGGCGTAGACCCACAGCACACCCACCCGTGGCTCCTGCCTGAGTCGGTAGGTGCTGTGCGCGGCCGTGTCCGGCACCGAGACTCGCGCTATCAGGGAGTCAAGATGCGCGAGATTGACCAGGGGGGAGGCAACGGCTGTCGTCGGTGATGTGCTGATCGCGGGAGCTGCGGCAGCGGTGGGCGCGATCAGCGTGGCGGAGATCGCCGCGGCCAGCAGCGTTGTCGCCATCCGAGCGACACGCCCACCGGCACGACTGATGGTGGCCGTCATGACGTAGCCTCGAGGCGCTCGAGTTCGGCGACGCCTATCCGGGAATCGGCCATCCCGTAGAAGACAAAATACCGCCCGTCGATCTCCTCGATGGCGGTGGGAAAGACGACATTGGGCACGATGCCGGACTTCTCGGCCTCCACCTTGGCGCTGAGCAGCGGCTCGCTGGTACGTGCGAGCACCATCGACGGATCGTCGGCCGAGAGGATCATCGCCCCCGCCGCGTAGTGCACCATCGGCTGATGGTCGACGCCCGGGATCAGCCGGCCGGAGACGCCGTGGTGGATCAACAGCCAGCCCTCCGGGACCCGCAGCGGCGGGGGACCGGCACCGATCTTCAGGGCCTCGAAGGGATGCTCGGGCATGGCCACCACCCTGTGTCCGCGCAAGCGTGCCAGTCGGGAAGGGTCACGGGTCGCCTCGTCGACCGGAACGTAGGAGATCCAGATCCCTGCCCGGTCGTCGCTGACGCCGCCGGGGAGGTAGGTGCCAAGACCGGGGGCCACCAGGTCCAGGTCCCACATCGGCCGGTGCAGGGCGGCGTAACACGGTCGCCCGTCGGGCCCGGGCACCGGCTCCGCGAAGAACACGATGTCCTTGTTGCAGAACAGGTTCAGATCGGTGTCCAACTGTTCCTGGTAGTCGAAGTGGATGGGGCCCAGCCGTTTCCATGTTCGCAGGTCGTCGGAGACCGCGACCGCCGATCTCGGACCGAGCGGCCCGTAGGCCACGTAGGTCATCACATGCAGGTTCAGCGACGCGATCCAGGTGACGCGCGGGTCTTCGACGCCGGCGTGAGTTCGTGCGCGTTCCCAGCCGGCGTCCGGCGCCAGCACCACGCCGAGCCGTTCCACCCCTGTCGGGACACCGTCGGTGACCAGCACCCGGGCCAGCCCCACCCGCGAGACGTTGCCGGCGGCCACCAGTCGAGGCAGCAGGTAAAGGGCCCCGTCGCGGCCGCGTCCGCTACCGGGATTCAGCACACCCTCGATCTCGTCCGGGTTGGCCGGGTCTGGTTCCATCACCACAGCGAGCCTGCGGAGTGCATAGGGCACGGTCGATTCCTGTGTCAGCGTGACGGGCATGCGGTCATCCCTTGACTCCTGAGCCGAGATCGGTGGAGACGAAATGTCTCTGGAACAACACGAACAGCCCGACCGCCGGCACAGCAAGGACGACCGCGCCGGCCAGGATGGACCCGTAGGGGTTCGCCGTCGATGCTTGGACCACCGAGATGTAGTTGGCCAGCGAGACCGCCAGCGGTTGTTTGGACTGTTGTTTGGTGATCAGGAACGGCCAGAGGAACTCGTTCCAGGGCCCGATGAACGTGAGCAGCACGGCGGTCAGCAGGGCAGGCCGGACCAACGGCAGCGCGATCGACCACAGGGTGCGCAGTTCGCCGGCTCCGTCGATCCGGGCGGCGTCGAACAGCTCCGAGGGCAGTTGCAGGAAATACTGCCGGAAGATGAACACCGCTGTCGAGTTGATCGCGAACGGCAGGATCATCCCGAGGTACGTGTCGCCCAAGCCGTAGTCGCGTGCAATGAGCACGTACAGCGGGATCATCGACAGCTGGAACGGCACCACCAGCACCAGGAGCATCGCGGAGAACAACACACCGCGGCCCCGGAAGTGCAGCATGGCCAGGGCATATCCGCCCAGCACACCGAAAACGACGGTGCCGAGAAGAACGCCACCGGCGAAGATGCCGGAATTGAGCAGCGCTTGCCAGAGGTTCAGCGCCGCGTTGATCTTGACGTAGTTGTCCAGGGTCAGATTCCCCAGGCTGGGGAAAGCGCCGCCCACCGACATATTGGGCGACCGCTGTAGAGACGCGACGAGCATGTAGTAGAAGGGGAACAGGAAGACCACCGCGCCGGTGAACAGCGCCCCCATCACGAGGAAGCGGTGCCAGCGCGCGCCCCGTGCGACGGACGCGACGTTGACCGGAACGGGACGGTCGGCATCCTGCTCGTTGCCGGGGCCGGCCTGGGTGCGGGAGGCGGTCATCGTTCGCTCCGTTCGGTCAGCCGCCGGTTGACCAGCGCGACGATCAGCACGAGGATCACCAGCACGACGCCGATCGCCGAGGCGGTCGAGGGATTGCCCTGTTGGATGCCCTGCTGGTACATCAGCAACACAGGGGTGGTCGAGGCGCCGTCGGGGCCGCCGCCGCCGGTGAGCAGGTACGGCTCGGTGAACAGGTTCGCGCCCGTCACGATGGCCAGCAAGAGGACCAGCGCGGTGGCCTGCCGGACTCCCGGCACGGTGACCGACCTGAACGATCGCCACGCGCCGGCCCCGTCCACCGAGGCGGACTCGTACAGCTCCCTCGGAACGTTCTGCAGCGCCGCGAGGTACAGCAGGATGAAGAAGCCGAGCCCCTTCCAGGTCACGAACAATGCGATCATCGGCATCGCCCACACCGAGTTCACCAGCCAGGATGGGTCCGGGGCCAGCGGGCCGAGGATCTGGTTGACCAGACCGTCAGCGTTGAACAGGACGAGCCAGACGGCGACCACCGCGACGCTGGCCGTCACATACGGCACGTAGTAGGCGGTCCGGAAGAATGTCCGGAAGTGGATCGCCCGGTTCAGCGCCACCGCGAGCCCGAGCGAGAGTGCCACGGTGAGCGGGACGTTGAGGATCAGGAAGATCCCGACGTGACCGAATGAGGCCAGCACTGCCGGGTCGGTGAGAACCGTCTTGTAGTTGTCGAACCCGACGAACGGGTGCGGAACGGTAACCCCGGGTGCGGTGAAGTAGTAGTCGGTGAACGACATGTACACCGCGAAGCCGATCGGGTAGGCGAAGATCACCGCGATGAACACCGCGTAGGGCGCCGCCAACAGCATGCCGATCGGCTGCCGTCCGAACAGGCGGGTGACGAGCGAGGTTCGCCGCCGGCCGCCACCCGCATCCCGCGCGGACGGCGTCACGGGGTTGTCTCGGGGGACCGGAGATCGGGTGACGGAGGTGGTCATCCCCGCCCGGCCAGCTGGTCGATCTTGGAGGCGGCATCGGTCAGCGCCTGTTGCACATCCGACTTGCCGAAGATCACCGCGGAGGTCCAGGCGTCACGGAACGTCTGCCAGATCTCGACCGAGTTCGGGGTGTTCGGGACCTCGACGGTGCGTGCCGCCTGGTCGGCGAACAGCTTGTAGTCCGGGTTCGCGGCGAAATACTCGGCGTACGTGGTGGGCAGGTCGGTGCGTAGCGGCATCTGCCCGGTGAGGGTCAGCAACTGACCGTCCTGCTCCTGGGAGGTGCTGAACTTCAGGAAGTCCCAGGCGGTGCCCTGGTTGGTGCAGGAGGCGTACATGCCGACGTTCTTGGCATCCGAGAAGGTGTGGATCTGGTCGGCCGTCATGACGTCAGCGGTCGGGACCGGGACGACGCCCCAGTTGACCTTGTCCTTGTACACCGAGATGGCCCAGGGTCCCACGATCGCCATGGCCGCCGTGCCGTCGGCGAAGGAATCACCGGTGTGGGTTTCGTTGCCGGCCAACTTCTCGGCGTAGATCTGCTTCCAGAAGTTTGCTACCGCAAGACCTTCCGGAGTGTTGAGCTGGCTCTTGCCGTCGGCCACCAACTGCTTCCCACCGGTCGCGGCGGCGAACAGCGGGTAGAAGTCGAACCATGATTGGTAGAACTCGCTGCTCGGCGCCGGGTAGATGGCGAAGGGGGCGGCTCCGGAGTCCACGATCTTCTTCGCGGTGGCCTGGAATTCTTCGTAGGTGGCCAGCGGCGGGTTCGCCGGATCCACGCCCGCCTTGGCGAGCATGTCCTTGTTGTAGAAGATCATCACTGGGTTCGACTTCCACGGCATCTGGTAGTAGTGACCGTCGGTCGAGGCGTACTGCTTGGCAAGATCGCCGGTCCGGGTCTCGATGTAGGACGTGCCGTCGGCGAACGAACTGAGATCGATCAGCCCGCCCTGCTTCTGGAAGCCGGGGACCGCCGCGGGCGAGGTGTTGTAGATCAGGCACGGCTCGGTGCCCGCGGTGATCGCCGCACCGATGACGTCCTCGGACGACTTGCCCGTCGGGATCTGTTCCGCGGTCACCTGTTCGGTCGGGTGCGCGGTATTCCACGCGTCGACCACCTGCTTGCCCCAGGCGATCTCAAACTCGTTGTTGGAATACCAGATCTTGATCGGTCCGTGCGTGGTGGCAGCGTCGGTGGCGCTGCCGCCCCCGGAACCACCGCAGGCGGTCAGTACCACCATGGCTCCGGCGAGCACCGCGGCTACTGCACCGTGGCAACGGCGTGACGGGCGGGACGGTCTCATGACGAACGCTCCTTGCTGGTGACGCGGAACCGCGCCACGGCATGTGGCAGGGGTCCCTGGATGGGTTGGTTCGAAGTGGTGCGGCTCAGCTGTCCGCAGTGGCCGGGGGTGGTGGCGCGGTGATCTGGGCGCTGATCCGAGGAGCCTGGCCTACTGTTCCCCGCCGAACGGGCGGTCAACCAGGCACCGCTACGGGTTCTGCAGCAAGCCACGAAAGCGCCCCGAGGATGAGGTTTTCGGGGAACCTTGGTCATCGGCGGATGCCACCACGAGAGCGTCACGAGGGACGGTCGAGAGCGACCGCCACGGGTCCGAGTTCTTCCGGAAGATGACCGATTGCCGGCGCCGTCGACACCACCGCCCGCGCCGCTCCATCGGAGATCGTAGGCCTCGCTGCCATGATTGCCGCCTGTCGTTACTGCAGACTAAACCGGTGCAGGAACAATTTGTCAAACTGACGCCGGAAACATTTCAATACGGGGAATTCTCACCGGACATCTACCGATGTCAGCGAATTCGCTGGTGACACGCGCCTGCCCGGTGCCCTCCGGAAGATGTTGTTGCGGAGGCAGTCTGCGCCGAGTGCGGGCGATTTCCAGTTGTCTGGAAGAAAGGCTCGGAAGAATTGATCGAAAAACGGCGCGACGATTCGGGCGGGCCTCCGGATGGCCTCCGGTCGATGTTTCGGCCGGCGATGGTCGCATTCCATCCAGCTCGCCTTGGATGGGTACGTGAGGTGAAGTGGCCCCGGCTCGCCTTCGGTACGAAGGATCGACCGGATGACTGGGTGGGCAGGGAAGAGACGTTCTGGGTGGCGAGCGTGTCTCTCGGTATCACGGCCCGCGGGCGGCGGCACCGGTCCCAGCCAGCTGTTGCGTTCAGCACCTTCACTGAACGCCGAACTGACGGGGTTGTCAAATGGGACTGACGCAGGGCACGTTTGCGGACAGGCTTGTGCATCCGAATGCATCTAGCCGGCGGCGCTGGATCCTGCCGACGCGGCGTGACAGTCCCGAGCGCTACGAGCGCAACGAGTCCGCTCGCGGGGGGTCGTACATGGCGTCGATGATCGCGGCATATTCGATCTCGATGACCTTGCGTTTCAGCTTGAGCGAAGGCGTCAGCTGGCCGCGTTCCTGGGTGAACTCCTTGTCCACCAGGGTGTAGCGCTTGACCTGCTCGTAGTTGGCCAGCTCCTGGGAAAGGTCATGGATCCGGCTCTCGTACAGCGCCGCCACCAGCGGGTGGGCCACCAGCTCCGCACGGGACGTGTACGGAATGCCGTGCTCCTGCGCATGCCGTTCCAGGATCGGGAAAACCGGTTCGATCAATGCGGACAAGTAGGTGCGCCGGTCGCCGATGACGATGAGCTGCTCGATGAACGGATCGGTGGCCAGCAGCGACTCGATGCGCTGCGGTGAGACGTTCTTGCCCTGGGACGTGATGATGATGTCCTTGATGCGGTCGGTGATCAGCAGGAATCCGTCGGCGTCGAAGGCTCCCTGGTCGCCTGTCTTGAACCAGCCGTCCTCGAAGGCGGCGGCGGTGTCCTCGGGCTTGCCGTGGTACCCGATCATCACGTTGCCACCGCGGATCTGGATCTCGCCGCCGTCGGCGATCCGGATGTCGGTGCCCAGCACGGGTTTTCCGACCGTGCCGAATCGGAACGACGCGGGGTGGTTGCAGGTCGCCAGCGCCGTCGTCTCGGTCAGCCCGTAGCCCTGCAAGATCAAGATGCCGGCTGCGAAGAAGAACTCCTCGATGTCCTTGTTCAGCGGCGCGCCGCCGGCAGCGAAGACCCTCTTCTCGCCGCCCACCACGTCACGGACTTTGGCCAGGGCGAGCCGATCGGCCAGCGCGTGCTCGGCGCGCAGCACCGGGTTGATCGATCCACCCGAGGTGCGGGTGTGCTGGTACCTGCCGCCGACGCCGATCGCCCAATGAAACAGCTTGGCCTTCAGCGCCGATCCGCGATCCACCCGGTCCAGCACGGTGGCGTAGATCTTCTCGTACAGCCGCGGGACGCTGACCATGATCGAGGGTCTGACATCGGCCATCGCCTCCACCACCTTGCGCGGGTCGGCGAGGTAGCAGTTCTCGGCGCCCTTGGCGAAGACGTAGAACGACCAGGCTCGCTCGTAGGCGTGGCTCAGCGGCAGGAAACACAGGCTGTTGTCGCCGGGGCCGACATTGAACCGCTCGTCCAGGGCGCGGACCTGATGGAAGAAATTGGCGTGTGTGAGGACGGCGCCCTTGGGATCACCTGTGGTCCCCGAGGTGTAGATCAGGGTGGCAACGTCTGTGCTGGCGCCCGCGTCGATGCGTGCCGTGACGTCCTCGTCCAGCGTGGAGGCGGATCCCCTGGCGAGCAGGTCCGCGAAATGCTCCGAATTCTCGCCGGTCATGCCGGTGGCGGTGTCGAAGGCAATGATCGACGTCAGCTGCGGTGTGTCCGGTCGGAAGGCGACGACCTTGTCGTACTGCGCCTGCTCGCCGACGAAGATCACCGAAATGCCGGCGTCGTCCACGACGTACCTGGCCTGCTTGACGGTGTTCGTCGGATAGATCGGGACGGAGATCGCGCCGACGCTCAGGATCGCGAAGTCCGCGATGGTCCATTCCGGCCTGTTCGGGGAGAAGATGCCGACCATGTCCCCGGCCTGCACGCCGGACTGGATGAGCGCCTTGGCCGCCGACCGGATGCGCTGGCCCAGTTCGGCGTAGGAGATCGTGCGCCATGTCGCACCGTCCTGGAACCGCATCGCCGGTCGGGATGCGCATCGCAGCGCGTTGTCGCGGATCATCGCCGCGAGATGGTCTGTCGTCACCGGGCCCTCTTCATCTCGCTCATCTCGTCAGGGACGAACGTCATTCGCTCCCCGGCGGCGTCGCTACGCCGCTTTCGAGTCTTGCATCACGACCACTGCGCCGCGTGGGCCTTTCGGCCCTGATTTTGCGCAGCGCTAGATCCGCCACACCCCGCTACCGGCACCGTCATCGATCCATTCCACGTCCTGCCCGGCCAGCAACGCCAACAGCGCCAACGCCTGCCCGCCTCGTCGGTGCCGTCTCCGGTGCCCTCATCGGAATCGTCGGTGCCCGCATCAGCATCAGTATCGGTGTCGGTATCAGTGTCGTTGCTGCTCAACGCGTTCAGCAGGGTCAACGCGTCCAACACCAGGGCGTTGATCAACGCCGCTTTCGCGGGCTTGTCGTCCCACGCGATGTCCGGTTTCCCCGGCCGCGTGTAGTCACACGCGGTCTCCCGGCCCACCAGGACCGCCTCGGATCCGGGCACCACCCGCAGTACCCGGCGGATCGCCGCGACCAACTGGGTCACCGTGTCCTGGGTGGCGACCGCGTCGTCGAGCACGGTGGAATCCAGCACCAAGCGGGTCTTTCCCTTGATCACCCCGGTCTGCTTGATCACTGTCCGGACCGCGTCGAAGATCCGGTCCGGCGACGTCGACGCCGCCAGCCGCCGCCGCCAGTACGTCAACGTGGTCGCATGGAAAGAGGTGTCGGTGACCGCGAGCCCGCACGCCGCCTTCCACCGCAGATCGAACGTCACCGGATCGGCGGCCCGCCGATCCGACAAACCGTGCAACGCCTGCAGCACCAGCACCGACGCGACCACATCCGGGGCCACACTGAGCCGACCGGAGGGAACCAGATCGGTGAACATCTCCGCCGGGAACAACGCCAAACCGTGTTGCGCCAGGAACCCGAACACGCTCCCGGCGGGCAGCAGGTGCCCGGTCACCGAATCGGCGTCCAACAACTCCCGCTGCGGATCTGAGAACCCCTGCATACCAACATTATCCCCGACCACAACACCCGTGACCAGGAACAACACCCGTCACACCCATCACAGATAGCAGCGTCCGGCGCCACCGGATTTTTCAGCGCCCTCCCTAGCACGACTCGTCAACGGGCCGTCCGTTGAGAGCCGCTCAGAACGGCGGTTCGTCGGGGTCGACGCGCCGACCTTCGTTGGGCGTGTCGGTGACATCCCATCTGGCGGCGTCCGAGTCACTGGATCTGCCGTGATCATTGTTGTCCTGATGGGTGCTCGCGGGAAGGGGCGCAGTGATGATGTCCCGCACGCGCTCGACGCGGCGGCGAACGGTCGTGACCAGGACTTTCAGCTCGACGGTGTCAGGGAAGGGTCCGCCGAACTCGGCGTCGCGCCAATCCGGGCGAAGTCCCTCGTCGTCGACCTCGGCCGCGCAGCTGTCGCCATCGGGCAGATGAGCCGGCGGCGCCTCGGAGGGGCGGAGGAGTTCTCCCGGCAGGGTGAGCGTTCGCGGCGGGTCGGTGTAGTCGTGCCCGGTCGGACTGGACCAAATCTGGGTGTGACCGGGTCCGCGGCTGCTCGACCAGGCGCTGTGATGCTTGAGCCAGTGATGGTTGCGGCAGAGCGGGTCGAGGTTGGCCGGATCCGTGGGGCCGCCTGCGTCTGGGTCATGGTGGTCGAATGGATCGCGATGATCGAGATCGCAGCGCCACGCCGGCTGCCTGCAGGACGGGAACCGGCACGTCGTGGCCAGAGTCGTGGCGACGTCGCGGATCGCCTGCGACGGTCGGTAGGTGCGTGAACCTGTCCCGGTAACGCTGCCGCTGGCCGGGTCGAGCAGCACGGCGGTGATCGACGCTGCAGACTTGGCGATCATCAATGCCATTTCGGCGGTGATCGCGCCGTATCCCTCGAGGTGACCAGGGAGGCGGTCGAGCCCGGCAAGGGTCGACGCCGACAGTGTGACGGTCAGGTGCGGGCGGCGTCCCTGTCTGGCGGCGCGTCGTGATGCCCGTCGATCTTCCCGGTTGCCGGTTGTGCTGGCGGACAACGTTTCTGGCTCGTAACCTCCACAGGTTGCGCACTGCAAGCGTTGTGCCGCAGAGGGTGTCGCGCTGTCGGCTGTCCGGGAGGTTTGGTTTGGTGCGCTCTGTTGATTCGCGGGGTACGTGATGACGGCACCATCCCGACCGGCCGTGCCCGCCTGGTCGGCAGCCTCGTCGGTACTGGTCGCTGATCGGGGAACTGGCTGGCCGGAGATCGATTCGGTGGCGTCGGCGGTGTTCCCGGTAGATCCGTTCGCCGCGGAGTCATCGGGGTTCGTGGCAGTTGGAGTCGCAGCGCGTCCACTGCTGTCGTCTTCATTGCTGTCGTGTTCACCGCCGTCGTGTTCACTGCTGTCGACGGAGCCCGATGCCTCATCCGGACGTGGATTGGTGGTCGGATCGGATGCGGGGGCGCCGGAGGAGTCCGCAGCGGGACGGTCGTCGGCGTCCGACATGCCCTGCGCTGAAACCGGTTCAGCGGTCGGGGCGGCGTGATCGAGGAGGTCGGTGAGGTCCACATATCCGTGGGCGAGCAACTGTTCGGCGATGTCGTGCCAGGCGTCGACGCGTCGCGCCGCCACCGGTCGATCGTCGTCGGCGCCCGTTCGATCAGCGAGTAGATCGGCGAGGGTGAAGATCGACATCGCGGCATCAGCAGGTGCGTTCGCCCTGACGGAGGCCATCCCGTCGGGCAGCGATCGCAACACCAATTCCCGATCACGTTTTGCCTTGCGTTCCCGGTTCTCGGCAGCGTGCGGATCCGCGGCGATGACCGCCCGGTCGAGCAGGCTGCGAAGGTTGCCCGCCGACCGGTCTTCGGCGATCGGCAGGATCCGCTCTTGGACGGCTTCACGCAGGGATGGATTCAGCGGAGCAGTGCGTTCGGCGATCAGCCAGGCCCGACCGCGATCGATCCGACCGTCGGCCAGGGCATTCACCGTCGCCGGCAGGGCGTCGCACAGGTCTTGTGCCTTCCGGACCCGCGAACCCGCGGTGATCGGCGAGATCTGCAACGCCGCAGCGACTTCGGCCGAAGCCAGCGACGCTGCCCGCTCGTGCACCAGGGTTTCCACCGTGTCCAGGTCGATCTCCCCATCCGGACCTCGGCCCTGACCGCCCTTGTCCATCAGCTCGGCGACCAGCTCGGAAACATCTCCGGCCCGTCCCGGGCGGGCGAATTCGGTGAGCAATCCCATCTGCCTGGCCGTGAGGAGAGACAGTGCCTTTTCCGAAGCAACGATGGCGTCGACGAGTTCGGCGCCGGACAGAGCGCTCGGGTCGACCTGCGTGATCGCGCTGAGCGACTCAGGACAGCCCGCTCCGGCAGCGAACTCCGACCACGAGCGCGGCGGCGGTGGGTCGCTAGCACCCCGCCGTCCCACGACACGTCCGGCATCGTCGTCGGTCACGCTCACCACCCCCGATCAGACAGCCGTCGTAGATATACGTTCGATTCTAGCACTGTGACGTGGTTCTATACAAGACCTCGCGTTGACCCATCGGACATGCGCGCGTTGAGGGTTTCGTTGACTCACGAAGGAATGCGCGCGTTGGGCGCGCCTGCGGGGCCGGCTTCGGCCGGGTCGTTAGGCCCCGATGATGGGACCGACGGCGCAGCGGCAGGCGGTCACGATGACGAACGCGACTCGGTGCAAGAGCGCCGACAAGGCCGGGAACGGCCCCGAGATCGGGCACAGCGGCGTCCGATCCGCGGCGCGGACATCACGCCGAGTTGGCGTTGCTGGCGATGTCGCCGGCCACGATTGACCGCCGGCTCGCGCCGGACCGGGCGAAGCTGCTCGTTCGGGGCCGGTAGCACACCGAGCGCGGGTCACTGCTGAAGGACTCGATCCCGATCCGGACGTGGGCGGAATGGAACGACGCCGTGCCGGGGGTTCGTCGAGATCGACCTGGTCGGCCACGAGGGCGGCAACGCGGGTGTTCCAGGCTCTGATGGACTGACGAGGGTTTCTATAGGAGACCGATGAACAACGACCAGTTCTGGCGAACGAGAAACCCAAAGTAGCAGCTCATAGCCCTGCGCAAGGTGCCGATTTCGCATTATTCAGCAGGGTCCTAGGCGGCGAGCCGCCTTCAAGGGGTCGCGCCACCGAGGGACTCGGATGATCACCGGGCGGGGACCGGCGAGGGTGTCAGCGACGCTGTCCGGTCCCGGATGGGTGATCACCTGCGATCGTTCGACTCGGCTGGGGAACTCCGGCGCGACCAGTCACCGTATTTGCGCGAAACCGCCATAGCGAGAAGGCCTTGTGGGTGATCCCGCCACGGCGCCGGGGTTGACGGATCTGGAACCAATTGCCTGAAAGACCGGCGTCAGCCGGTCGAGCAATGAAGGGTCGACGGTGACCAGCAGCGCCAACTCGCCCTTTTCGGTGGCGGCGGTCCTTGTGCCAGGAATCATCGCATCCACGATCTGACGCCGGAGTTGCCCGGCGGATTGCACGCGCCGAAAGCTGCCTTCCTGGCCGAGCGTCTTCGGCTGCGCCCGGACTGACGCCGGCCAGGGAGCCCGGGCCCGGGCCACCTCGATTCGGTGACCGGCGTGCCGTTACGGGTCGCGGGCTGGTCCGTTGGCGCGCAAGGGATCTGCGCGCTCCGACGGCGGTTGCGCACCGTGGCCCATTGTCCTTCGTGCCCATCGAGGGCGCAATTCCCGTGCCGGTGATCCCCGGCCCCTGCACCGTAATCCGCATTCGCCTCCGTCTCGTCCGCGGCCAGTCCTGTGTTCTTGCTGAGAATTTCCTGTGCGAAAATGTCCGAATGGCGCTGGCTGATATCGCCGGTGATGCTCCGCTGCGATGCACTTCGGCGTCGATCGGCTCAGGCAAAGCCCGAGCCCTCGCGGATCATCCCGGCTACGCGCTGAACCGACGGGGCGGCAAACGCAGGGAATTGCCGAACTGGTCTCTCGATTGGGCGGCGGTGTCGCCCCGACATTTCCCGGAGAACGGCTCCGAACTCACCACTGAATCGATCAATGGCCCAATTGGCGCGATGTCCGGGGACCTTCGACCCTGCTCAATGGACGGGGCAGGCCCAACACTCGAATCACCGTGGGGGTCGGGCTGAGCCGCGGCAGTTGATCAGAGGGGACCTGCGATGACTCAGGTGGGCAACGCGCCTATGCGGCTCGCTGTGAAAAGCGTGCTCATCTGCGACGAGCGCAGCGACGCCCGGCATGCGTTGACCGCGGTCGTACGAACGCTACCCACAGTGGTCGACGTCTCGTGCGTCAGCGACGCGAATTCACTGATCATGTCCTATTCGGCCCATCCGGCCGACTTGGTCATGATCGGAATCCAGCATCCGCGACCGGCAGGAGAGGACGCCGTCAAGCGATTGCTGGCACAGTTCCCCTCGGCCGCGGTGATCGTTTTCGGCACGGTGGACGACGGGCCGTCCTTGAGTCGGGCCATCGCCTCCGGAGCCGATGGTTTGATGATGTGGGACCCGGATCAATCGGGCATGGTGATGCGCATGCGATCGCTGGCGGTGCCGCGGTTCGGTCCGAACGGACGGGCACCCCTTGCCAACGACCGGCCGACCGAACGCGAGCTACAGATTCTGCGCGGGATGAGCCAGGGTCATTCCAATCGTGAGATCGGACGTGATCTCTTCGTTTCCGAGGACACGGTGAAGGCGCATGCGCGTCGCCTGTTCCACCGCCTCGGTGCGCGCGACCGTGCACACGCCGTCGCGCTCGGACTGCGCAATGGGCTCGTCGCCTGACCGGAGCGGACCATTTCCACAACGTGCGCACCGGAGAATCACTGCGTCAAGAGGCTGAACCGCCGGCGTGCCTCGTCGAGGGCGCCGATGCTCCCTTCGATGCTTTCGCCGACCGTTGCCCTGCCGGCTCCGGGATCACCTCCGTTCCGTCACGACATCGCGCTGTGCGCTGTGTCTCCGTGCTGCGTTGGTCGGAACGGGGCGGGCCCCGGGCCCGCTCAGAGATCACTGGACTAT
>JBBQGJ010000008.1:0-44084 GCA_038322925.1 Mycobacteriales bacterium | reverse complement strand
GGTGAGCAGGGCGGTGTCCCGCGGCGAGCCGTAGACGATCACGTTGGCCAGCGGGTGCTGGGTCAGGAGTCGGTGGGTGGCGGCGGTGCCGTCGGGTGTGCCGGGTGGCAGGCCGATCAGTACCAGGTCGGCCGGTTTGGCTGCGTAGGCGGCGAGCAGGGCGGTCCCGTCGGTGACGAAGTCGACGTTCGCGGCGGTGTGGATGTGCCTGGCCATCCTGGTCAGGGCCTGACGAATCCCTGGCCGAGCATCACAGATCAACACGTTGTGCACCGGCACCCACACAGGTTCGTCGGCGAAAGGCCGGGTCACCCCACTCGCCTCGCCAACGCCGATAACGAGAACCCCAGCACGCGGCCGCTCCGGTCGCTATTCCACGCGGTGCCCCCCGTTTGCCGGTGGTGGCGCCCTCTGGCGCGTCTCATGTGCCGGAGCCCCTTTCCTCACGCCGCGTGCCGATCCGCCGCGTGCATGGATCCAGGTCCAGCGGGCGCCGGTCCAGCCCGGCCGGGAATGGTTCAGACGCCGTTAGCACGATGTCGATGAGCCTGCTCCGGCCGCGCCGGCGTGACCTGACCGGCTCCTTGTGGATCACCGCCGTCCCGCGGTACAGCACGACCCACAGCAACCCGTCGGGACTTCGTTCAAGCTGACCAAGAAACGGCACCGAGACACCCATCGTGATCATTGCTGCTCCCATCGTTGGGACAGAGGTAGCGCGCCAACAGGTGTAGTGCAGGAAATGATTCGCATGGTTGCCGTGACTGCCGTTGGCAAACCGCGACCGGGTTTGACCGAATCCGGCAAGGCTTGATGGGCGATGTTCGGCGAGACGGGCGGACCCAGTGACGCTTGGTCGAATGGGACCGTCGGCGGAAATGTGTTCGCGGGCGGCAATGCGTTGTTGTGATGGTCGAATGCAGTGGTTGCCTTTCCCCTGGATCGAGAGCTGACCGCGATGGCTGCCGGACGGGTGGTGCGCGCCGGCGTAGGCCCTTTGCCCGCCCTGCAGGGGTTCGGTTGCGACGGTTCGGGCCAGCTAGCGCGGCAGGGCGGCTTGATCCAATCTCGCACGACACCCTCCCCCACGCTCGGTAAGCTGATTCGGCGGCGTACGGGGGCATGACGCCCCATTCGGTCTACATGCGTGAATATACCATCACGACTACTGCCCGGTGATCAAACGCCCCCAAAAGAGGCGTGACTGGATCCAGATGCCACCCGAACGGGGCAGGTCGAACGACCCAGTATTGGCCGAGATCGGCGAGGGCGGATGGCGTCCGCTGCTGGCAACCCGGTCCATCCGACAAGCCCACGGCTTCAACGAAAGCACCTGCCTTACTGCACTGATCGGATCGCCCGTCGAGTCGACCACGGCGACAGCCACGTCCAGCCTCCGATCGACGTGCGACCGGTGAGGCTCATCCGACGCCGAGCGGTGGCTGTGGGCGGGTCATGTTCTTGCTGTTGAACCTCCGGCCAGTCTCGGTCACTTTCAGCCACCGTTCGCGGCACTTCACCGACGCCTGCGATAGCGATGATCAGAGGACCCAGCAGCCTGGAGTCACAGAGATCGCCACGAAAGGGGGTATATCCAACCCGTTTGGGCGAGCCAGTCAGACCGCGCAGCGGCTAGCGTTGCGCCCATGTGTGGCATCGTGGGGTATACGGGTTCGCGTCAGGCACTTCCGCTGGTGCTCGGGGGATTGCGTCGTCTGGAGTACCGCGGATACGACTCCGCAGGCGTCGCCATCGTCAACGAGCGCGGTGGTCTTGGCATCGTGAAGAAGGCCGGTGAGCTGGCGAACCTGGAGGGCTGCCTGGATCCAGTGCCAGACACTCTGAGCGGTCATACGGGCATCGGACATACCCGCTGGGCCACCCATGGCGGCCCGACCGATCGAAATGCGCACCCGCATACGGAAGAGTCAGGCAAGGTCGCCGTTGTGCACAACGGCATCATCGAGAACTTCGCGCGTTTGCGTGCTGATTTGGAGTCCACCGGCATCGAGATGTCCAGCGACACTGATACCGAGGTGGTGGCGCATCTGCTGGCGAACGCGTTTGGGTCCGGGCCGACTGCGGGAGACCTCCCAGCGAGTATGGCGGTGGTCTGCCGGAAGCTCGAGGGGGCATTCACTTTGGTCGCCGCCCACGCCGACGTTCCCTCGGTACTGGTTGCGGCCCGCAGGAATTCGCCGTTGGTGGTCGGTGTCGGCGACGGCGAGATGTTCGTGGCCAGCGATGTCAGCGCGTT
Organism: Mycobacteriales bacterium; assembly: GCA_038322925.1. GTDB lineage: Bacteria > Actinomycetota > Actinomycetes > Mycobacteriales > Nakamurellaceae > Nakamurella. Next base: position 41,827 of record JBBQGJ010000008.1, on the reverse strand, counting down.
CATTGCGCATACCCGTCAGGCCATCGAACTCGGCCAGGACCAGCTCGTCGTCCTCACCCCGGACCGCGCCGAAATCACCTCCTTCTCGAACTCGGAGCCCGACTACCGACAGTTCCACGTCGACTGGGACCTCGCCGCCGCGGAAAAGGGTGGCTATTCGACGTTTATGGAGAAGGAGATCTTCGAGCAGCCGGCTGCAGTCGAGCGGACCCTGCTGGGACATTTCGACGGATCGGGCATCGTGTTGGACGAGCAGCAACTGGACCAACGGCAACTGCAGTGTGTCGACAAGGTTCACGTGGTCGCGTGCGGCACCGCCTACCACTCCGGGCTCGTCGCAAAGTATGTGATCGAGAACTGGACGCGGCTACCTGTCGAGGTCGAACTGGCCAGCGAATTCCGCTACCGCGACCCGGTCCTGAACAGCGACACCTTGGTCGTCGCGATCAGCCAGTCCGGTGAGACGGCCGACACGCTGGAAGCGGTGAGATACGCACGACGTCAAGGGGCCCGGGTCCTGGCCGTGTGCAACACGAACGGGTCCCAGATACCTCGTGAATCGGATGCGGTTCTGTGCACCCGAGCCGGACCCGAGATCGGCGTCGCAGCGACCAAGACTTTTCTGGCTCAGGTGACGGCGAATTACCTGGTCGGCCTGGCACTGGCCCAAGCGCGGGGAACGAAGACCCTTTCGGAGATTGAACACGACTTCGCACTCCTGTCACAGATGCCAGTTGCGGTGGAAACGACCTTGACCCTGATGGACCCCGTCCGTGAGCTCGCGCGCGACCTCGCCGACTCCAGGGCGGTGCTGTTCCTCGGTCGCCATGTGGGGTACCCGGTTGCCTTGGAAGGAGCGCTCAAACTCAAGGAACTCGCGTACATGCATGCCGAAGGATTCGCGGCCGGCGAACTCAAGCACGGTCCCATCGCCCTGATCGAGTCCGGCCTGCCGGTCGTGGTGACCATGCCCTCACCGAAATTCCGGCCGATACTGCACGCCAAAATGCTGTCGAACATCCGGGAAATCCAGGCGCGAGGCGCCCGCACCATCGTCATCGCCGAAGAGTTCGACGACACGGTGGCTCCCTTCGCCGACTACCTGATAGAACTGCCGAGAGTGCCGGCCCTCTTCCAACCACTGGTCGCAACCGTGCCCATGCAGATCCTGGCCGCGGAGATCGCGAGAGCGCGAGGGTACGACATCGACAAACCCCGTAATCTCGCGAAATCGGTCACCGTGGAATAGGCGCCGTTGATGGAGTCGATTGGAGACGAGTTCCTCCGCCGGCAGCGTGTCCTGGTGATCTCACCGCACGCCGACGACGAGACATACGGCTGCGCAGGCACCATCGCGCGGATCAAGGACCTTGGCGGGCAGGTGTTCGTCTCGTTGATCTCGGTGGGGTCGCTCGACCACTACGCCTCCGACGCTCAAGGGCCCGCGATGCGAAGGGTCACGAGTGGCACCCGCCTTCGCGAGTTCTCAGCGGTGATGAAGCTGCTGAAAGTCGACGATTGGGACGTCGTGTACACCGACGACGCCGTCCACCTGGCCCTCGACACGTTGCCTCGCCGGGAACTGGTCAGGCTCATCGAACGGGACGCGCGCCTGTCGATCGAGAAAGTCGAGCCGACGCTCATGCTCATTCCCGCTTTCAGCTACAACCAGGACCACGAGGCGCTGTTTCGAGCCTGCATCACCGCCACCAGGCCCGGCGTCAGAGGTCAGCGCCATCTTGTTCCCTACGTCCTGGCTTACGACAACACCAGCCTTTTCTGGTCTCTGGAGCGGGAGAAGTTCCATGCCAATTTCTACGTGGATATCACGGAATTTCTTGCAGTCAAGCTGTCGGCGCTGCGTCTGCATGCGTCGCAAATCCGGGAGCCGGAATTCCATGGCAGCCCGGAGAGTCTCGAGCTCATGTCACGCCTCCGGGGTCGCGAGATCTCCGTGGACAGTGCAGAAGGCTTCATGACGCTTCGGGCGGTTTTCTGATGGTAGCCGTGTGTCTTCATCAACCGAATTTCATTCCCTGGACGAAGTTGATGGCCAAAATATCCGCCAGCGATGTGTACGTCGTGTATGACACCGTTCAGTTCACCCGCACCGAGTACCACAACCGACAGAGGATACGGGCCAGGAACGGTCCGATGCTCCTGTCTGTGCCGGTGTACAGCGCGAGACATCGTCAGCGGTTGTGCGACGTTCGACTCGTCCAAAATGACGATTGGCGCGGCTACCACCTCCGGATCCTCAAGCAGGAGTATTGCCGTTCGCCATTCTTCGGCGACGTGTTCCCGCTGGTCGCTGAGGTCTACGGGCACCCACACACGATGCTGGTCGATTTCAACACGGATATGATGGCAAAGCTTTTCCAATATCTCGAATTCCGAACAAAGATCGTCAAGGCATCCGAACTGTCGCACCACGGTGACAACACCGACCGACTGATTCAGTTGACCGCCGCGGTCGGCGGTGACGAGCACATCACCAGCACCTGGGGTACCGATCGGGAGTACATCGACTGGGCTCGGGTGGCCGATGCCGGACTGAAGGTGCGTACGCAAGAATTCACCCATCCCCGGTACCGGCAGCAGTTCGAACCGTTCGTGGCACATTTGGGAGTTTTGGATCTGATCTTCGCCCAGGGCACGGCTGCGTCGGAGACAATTGCCCGATCCAGCCACTTCCCGCACGCGCTGATTGATTGACCGGAAGCCCGGTACTGCCACCTGACTTTCGCCCAGGCCACCGACGGGCTCTGGATGGGGTCAGCTGCGCGAATGCGGTCTGTGTTCCTGGGCCGGTGATCGCCGGTTGAGCACGACGGCCTCAGCTGACGCCGGATGCGGGCGCCAGAAGCGTCGACCCTGATTCCGAACTCGTCTCCGGCGCGATCGGCGATGTGTTGGCGCGCCGGGTGGGGCTGACCCACACGCCGGACGACTGTGCTCGCCACGCCACGGGCAGCACTCGCAAACACAGTGCAGCGTCGACAATTCGCATCAACGGGAAGCCGATGCCGAGCAGAAGGTACCGTGGCCGGCGGAGCACACACGCGGCCATGATCGTCAGCAGATAGTCGGGGATCAGCACTCCGAAGATGACATTCTGCGGCTGCAATAGATCAGCCAGCCAGGCCGACCAACTAGCCGGGTCCGGTGCGATTGTCTGAACGAGCTCGGCCAGCATCGAGGCCGCCAGCACGGGGACGATGAGCACGAACATCAGGCTGCTGGTGAGAAGTTCGACGATGAAAACTGCCAACGCGGCCCAAAAAACTCCGGTGTGGAATCGGTGGCGACGCACGGTTTGCCAGAATCCGAGGATCCACCGGCGCACCTGTTTTCGGTAGTCGCCGAACGTATCGGGATCCTGGGTGTAGGCGATCGCGGCGGATGGATGGAACTCGATGCGGCCCAGTTTCTTCGCGTGAATCTCGAATGTCATGTTGAAGTCCTCGATGACCAGACCTGCGCCGGTGACATCGATGTGCTGCAGGGCGTTGGTCCGATACATGCTGGCAAAGCCCGGCACGATGGTCACGGCATTGGCCCACTTGGCAGCCTGCCCGAACTTCAACAAGAGCTGCACGATGAGATACAGACGTTCGCGATACGCCACCAAGAATCTACCCAGCCGTGTCGCTGACCCGCGGTCGTCGATGGTTCGGGCTCGTCCCGCCACCGCCACGACCTCCGAATCGTCGAACAGCGGAAGCGCGGTTTCCAGGTAGTCCGGTGCCAGGTGTGTGTCCGCGTCCAACAGCAACACAACCGCGTAGCGCTGACACAATTCGAAATGCTCGATGCCGGCCGCCAGGGCGCCGGCCTTACCCCGATTAGGGCTGAGCTCCAGGACGTTGGCGCCGGCTGATGTCGCCACGCTCGCCGTGGTGTCGGTGGACCCATCAGAGATGATGTGGATGTTGCTCGTAGCAACAAGGCGCGATGCGGCCCGGATGGTGTCGGCGATGACGAGTTCTTCATTGTGCGCCGCCACCAGAACGGCAACATCGGCCGGGCTGACCCGACCCGGCCGGGGTTTGTCGCCGTCCACGAGGGGGTACTGGGTGTTGTCGTCACGACAACACCCAGTGCTCGGCGAGTTGGACGGATAGGCGCGCTGCGTGACTCGGCGCCGCCGTCGGCCGTCCACCACCCGTCCCAGCCCGACGATCGACCAGAACGTCGTGCTCACCCCCAGGACGAGCACGAGAAGTATTGCAGTCACAAAGGTCTCCGCATCATGGATGGCGCTCCCCGAGAGCGTTGGATGGAGCTCCAGCCGGCTCGCCGCGACTGTCCGGGCGTTCTCGGTGAAGTCCAAGTGCACCGGCCACGGTCCAATGTTACCCACCGTATCGCCTCGTAGGTACCCGCTCCACTAAAGGGTATGACGTAATCCGTTTGGGTGCAGCTGAAGCGGATTGCTTGACAGTGGTTGTCACACATAGTTAAACAGAATTAGTAGCGAACGGGCAAAGGGGTGATGTCTGCCCAGCAGCACGCCGGTCGCCGCGTCCAAAGGGGCGCTTCATCGGGACGGCTAATTCGGAATCTACGAAGGGGTAGTGAAGGCAAATGGCAGCGCCAGGTCTGATCAGTAGGGAAACGGTTGGTGGCCCCGGGGAAATGAGTCTCGTCGGTGCGCCCGCCTCTATGCGGGAGAGTCCTTCGGCGGAGCATGGCTTTGCCTTTGACATCGCCATCGTCGGTTTGGGTTACGTAGGCCTGCCGACGTCGCTGGCCCTGCACGCAGCGGGGCAGCGGGTGCTCGGCGTTGATGTGAGCGAACGCCGGCTGACGGTCATCTCCGAGGAGCGTGCCGACCTGTTGGACTCCGACCGAGATCGGTTGGCTGCGGCGTTGGCGGATCCGGGATTCGAGATGACCAGCGACACTCGTCGGCTGAGCACGGCGGCGGCGGTTCTGATCTGTGTTCCGACGCCGGTGGATCACTACCTCATTCCTGATCTGCGCATTCTGGAAGGTGCGTGCGAGACCGTGGTTGCGGCCGCAGTGCCGGGTCAGGTGCTTCTGCTGACGTCGACGACGTACGTGGGGACCACCCGGGACATGCTGGTCGGCCCGCTCAACGCTCGAGGCCTGACGGCAGGTCGGGACGTCTTCGTGGCGTTCACGCCCGAACGGATCGATCCGGGCAATGACCGGCACGCGCAGGAAGACGTCCCGCGGGTGGTCGGTGGTGTCACCCCGGAATGCGCCAAGCGCGCCTCAGCCGTGCTGGGCAGCTATGCCAGGAACGTGCACATCGTGCCTTCGCCGGATGCGGCCGAGATGACCAAGTTGCTGGAGAACACCTTCCGCGCCGTGAACATTGCCCTGGCCAACGAATTCGCCGAGATCTGCCAGGTCATGGGGATGGACGTGATCGACGTGATCGATGCCGCGGCGACCAAGCCGTACGGATTCATGCCGTTCTTTCCCGGCCCCGGCGTGGGCGGCCATTGCATCCCCTGCGATCCGCAGTACCTGCTCTGGCAGCTGCGTCGTGAACGGTTGAGCAGTCCGGTGATCGAGCAGGCGATGGCGGCCATCGCCGGGCGCCCGCACCGGGTGGTGTCCCGGATCCGCGAAGTGCTCTCCAACGCGGGACGCGGTCTTGCCGATGCACGAGTGCTGGTCGTCGGGGTTGCCTACAAACCCGATGTCGAGGACCTGCGGGAGTCCCCCGCGCTGGAGGTGCTGTCGGAGTTGATCGCCGACGACGTCACGGTCGCGTACTACGACCCGCTCTTCAGTTCCGTGACGTTGGCCGAGGGAACGACCCTGATCGGCGTCGACGACCCGGCCGGCTTCCAGGCCGACATCGTGCTCGTTCACACCGCGCATCATTCGGTCGACCTGTCCTGGCTCATGGACCAGCCATTGGTGCTGGACGCGACCTATCGCCTGTCCCATCTGCCCAACCGGATCGCGCTGTGACGCGCCCGGTCGGGGGTCAGGAACGATCAACGAGGGCCACGTTCGTTGGACGCGGTGTCGTGAACGTCGCGATGAGTGCCCTCCTTGTGCTGGGAATGATGGTTGTTGTCGGCGGGGCGTCACCGGCGAACGCAGCGACCGGCACGATCGTGTCGTTGACGTTCGACGACTCGAACGCCGACCAGTTGCCGGCCGCTCAGTACATGACGTCGAAGGGCATGAAGGGCACCTTTTTCATGAATTCGGGATTCATCGGAGCCCCGAACTATTTGACGCTGGCCAACGTGCAATCCATGGTCGCGGCCGGCCATGAGATCGCCGGTCACACCATCTCCCATCCCGACCTGGCCGCGGTGTCCATCGACGAGGCGACCAGGCAGATCTGCAACGACAGAGTGAACTGGGCGAACTGGGGCATCCCGGTGGCGAATTTCGCCTATCCGTTCGCGTCCTCGACCACGGCGGTCGAGACGGCGGTGAAGAACTGCGGCGAGAACAGTGCCCGCGGCCTGGGTGATCTCAAGACCCGGTTCTCCTGCACCAACTGCGCGGTCGGGGAGACGGTGCCACCGCCGGATCCGTATTACACCAAGGCGCCGGACGAGGTGGAAAGCACGTGGACGTTGGCCGACCTGCAAAGGAGCGTGACCCAGGCCGAGGCGAAGAACAACGGCGGTTGGGTGCAGTTGACGTTCCACCACATCTGCGTCACCACCACCGGTTGCGTTGCGCCGTCGGTGACCTCGGCGATCTTCAAGCAGTTCGTCGATTGGCTCGCGCCGCGGGCGGCGTCCAAGGGCACCGTTGTCAAGACGGTCGGCGCTGTGATCGGCGGCACCACCAAGCCGGCCGTTGCCGGGCCGGTGGCTCCGGCAGCGCCGCCCGGGGTGAACGCCATCAAGAACCCGTCGATGGAGAAGTTCAATTCCGGGACCGGGCTGCCGGCGTGCTACCTGGCCGGCGGCTACGGGACGAACACGCCGACCTTCGCGGTCACCCCCGACGCGCACACGGGCACCAACGCGGTGAAACTGACCGTGGCGAACTATTCCTCGGGGGATGCGAAACTCGTTCCCAGTCTTGATCTCGGGGAGTGCGCGCCCACCGTGACACCGGGCACCACCTACTCGATCGGCGAGTGGTACAAGTCCACCGCGGTGACCCAGTTCGCTCTCTACTACCGCACGGCGAACGGTTTGTGGCAGTACTGGACCTCCAGCCCGTGGTTCGCCCCGTCCGCGGCCTACACGCAGGCGACCTGGGTCACCCCCCCGATGCCGCCCACCGCCACCGCGCTGACTTTCGGGCTGAACCTGTTCAACAACGGCACCCTGACCACCGACGACCTGAGCATGGTCCAGACCGGCACCACTGCTGTCGCGCCCGCTGCGTTGCGATCGGGTTCCGCTGCCGTCGTGGCACCCGTATTCGAGACCGCGGCCTTTTCGGTGCCGTTGGCGGCCAACAACGGACCTGACAAGCGCAAGGGCGACAGGATCACCACCCATAACACGGTCCCCGCACCCATCGGCCCGAGCCGACCCGGTAAGGGCGGACGAAGCCCCCAAACGGGCATTCCCCCAGGGGATGTCGCCCTGGCGCCGTTCGTTGTCTCGCCCGAGCTGACCCGCGGCTGACAGCACGTCCGGTCCAGCGCGCCGGGGGCGCGCTGGACCGGACGTGACCGCACAACATTGCTACGGAAATCCCCCCAGCAATGCCGGAATCCGAGAATGAAAAGGAAGAAATTCATGAGAACTGCAGTGACGGGCGGGGCGGGCTTCATCGGAAGTCATTTGGTGGAGTACCTGTTGGGGCGGGGCGACGACGTCGCCGTCATCGACAACCTGTCGACCGGCAGGCTGGAGAATCTGCAGGCCGTCATCGATCATCCGCGGCTGTCCTTCCTCGAGGGGACGATTCTGGATCGCCGCGCAGTCGACACGGTTGTCCGAGGCGCCGACCGCGTGTTCCACTTGGCGGCCGCCGTAGGGGTGCACCTGATCGTGGACCACCCGTTGGACAGTCTTCGGACCAACATCCACGGCACCGAGGTGGTTCTGGACGCGTGCCTGGATGCCGGCAGCACCTTGTTATTGGCCTCGACCAGCGAGATCTACGGCAAGAACGCCGCGGACAGCCTGCCGGAAGACTCGGATCGAATTCTCGGTTCGCCGCTGAAGTCGCGGTGGACCTACGCCGCGGCCAAGGGCATCGACGAGGCATTCGCGCATGCATACTGGCGCGAGTTCGGGTTGCAGGTGTCGATCGTGCGGTTGTTCAACACGGTCGGACCGCGTCAGACCGGCCGGTACGGAATGGTCGTACCGAATCTCGTCGGGCAGGCGTTGAGCGGACAGCCGCTCACCGTGTTCGGTGACGGACGGCAGACCCGCTGCTTCTCGTATGTTCGTGATGTGGTGCCGGCGATGGTGGCCATCGCGGAAGACCGCACCAGCCGTGGTCAGGCGTTCAACCTGGGCGGATCGTTCGAGGTCTCGATCCTGGACCTGGCTCGTCGCATCGTCCAGGTGCTCGACAGCGACAGCTCTATCACCCTGGTGCCCTATGACCAGGCCTACGGCGAGGGCTATGAGGATATGCGGCGGCGGGTGCCGGACAACACCAAGGCGCGCCAGCTTGTCGGCTTCGACCCGACCACGACGCTCGATGAGATCATCGTGAACGTCGCGGAGGGCAGTATGTTCGCGCCCGCCGCGCGCAGTGCCGGCCTGGCCGATCAGCTGCTGGCGGGGTGAAGCACGGCGTTTCCGACGTCGTCGAATCGCGGGCCCGGCGCCGGAGGATTCGGGGACCATTGGTGCTGTTGGTCGGGGTGCTGGTCGCGATCATGATCGGATTCGGGGTGCCCATCGGAAACGCGAACCCGGACCGGTCCAGCGCGTCCGCTCCGGGCGTTGACCAGGGGCTGCTCGTGGTGGGGGCCGTGCCGTACTGGGACGAGCAGGAAGCACGGACCACATTGGACCTGCACGGTCATCAGATCGGGGTCGCCTCGCCATGGTCGTACGCGGTCGCCGCGGACGGTGCCGTTCAATTGCAGCCCGATCTGAAACCGGCCGGCGAGCAGGCGCTGGCCGATCATCTGCACGACCTCGGCATCAAGGTGGTCCCGACCGTGGCCAACACCACGGCCGGTCTATGGGATCCGGCGACGGTGTCAACCGTGATCAAGGACCCGACACTGCGGGGTGTCCATATCCAATCGATCATTTCCCTGATCCAGTCGAACAACCTCGACGGCATCCAAATCGACTACGAAGACCTGACCCCCGATGACCGCTCCAGCTTCTCCGAATTCGTGACCGAACTCGGCCAGGCGATCCACCAGATCGGCAAGGTCCTGTATGTCACGGTTCACGTCAAGGAGGACGACGCCGGCTACGACGCCCGCAACAAGTCCCAGGACTACGCCGCGATCGGCAAGGCCGCGGACCTGGTCTGTCTGATGGCCTACGACTGGCATTGGAGCACCGGCCCGAGCGGCCCGATCGCCCCCTACGACTGGGTCGAGCGAGTCATCAAATACTCGATCACCCAAATCCCGGCTCACAAACTCCTTCTCGGAGTGGGCCTTTTCGGATACGACTGGGTCGGGACCACCGCCACCAACCTGACCTGGCGGCAGGTGATCACCCTGGCCGCGCAGGACCAGGTCGACGAAGCCTGGGACGTCGGCGCCCAGTCCCCGCACTTCTCCTACACGGTCAACGGAGTCCAGCACGACGTCTGGTATGAGAACGGCCGCAGCGCGGCGGCGAAATTCGACCTCGCCAAGCAATACGGTCTCGGCGGCGTGGAACTGTGGCGACTCGGAGGGGAGGACCCGGCGATATGGGCACCAGGACCATGACCGGCTCAGCACCGTCCGGCCGGCGCCGGGCGAAGCTGCGCCGCCGAATGATGATGCTGGCGACGATGACCGTCCTGCTGGCGTCGTGTTCGACCGCCGGCGCCCAGCCGCCCGACCCTTTGCCTGCGGCGTACCCGATGCACACCGGTATCGTCGCCACCACCTTCTGGGTTGGCGAGATCTTCGACCCCAACGCCAGCGACGGCAGTCAGGTGTACTCCACCTACGACTCGCAATGGGCCGCGCACTACGGCGGCTGCGACGGCGTCGTGATCAACGGCGACTGCACCACCGAGCCACGCTCGGCGGAGAACGGATACTTCCCCACCTCGATGACGCCGCGGGAGAACCCGTTCTACCTCGACCTGCCCTTCGACGACATCAACGACCCTGGGGCGTTTGCGCGCCGGGCCGCTGTCATCCCGTGGGCCGCCGAACCCGGATACGCCGGCCATGACACAGATCCCGCCTTTTCCTACATGAAGAACCGGTGGGTTCAGATCAGCAACGGACCACGGACCTGTTACGGCCAGATCCAGGACGCCGGACCGGGTCAGTACAACGACGCCGACTATGTCTTCGGATCTGACGACCAACGGCCCGAGAACACCAAATTCAACTCAGCCGGAATGGATGTCAGCCCAGCGCTCAACGGCTGCCTGGGCTTTACGGACCTCAACGGCGAGGACGATCACGTCGACTGGAGATTCGTGGATGCCGAGAACGTCCCCGACGGTCCCTGGCGCACCCTGATCACCGACAGCGGAGTCACACGTTAACCAGCCACAAACGAACCTGAGCCCGCCGAAACCTCATCCGCCTACTCGTCGGCCGCCCCCTCGCCACGGTGATCGTCACCGCTCCGACTCACCCGCGAACCACGGATGAGCCGGACCACGTCGACCATCTCGGCAAGATCCGCCGTCAACAGGTCGCGACCGTCGGCGGTGGCGGCTGCGGGCAGGGGTCGAGTGAAGTCGCGAACGAGCATCAACAACGCCGCCATCCGGGAACCGACCTCCGGACGGATTTGGCAAGCCTGCAGTTGCTCCTGAATAGTCGCCAGCACCATCACGACCGCGTCGACCGCGTCCTGTTCCTGTACCACGTCACGAGGACCCGCGGGCGGAGGTTCGATTCCCTGCAGGAATGCAATGACAAGCCGCTGACCGGCTCCTTGCAGCCGACCATCCAAAGGAACCGGCGAAGTCATGCCAACACGCTAGCCCACGTTCCGTGACCCTGACCCGTGCCTTGCTCGTGTGCACCCGCGGCATCGCTGTACCTCGACCGAAGCACAGCATCCGTCATGGGGAACTGCATCTCGCTGTCGACCGGTGTCCGCGCCACCGCTCAGCGTTCACCGAGAGTGATCGCATCCATCACACCGTTGGGCTACTCACCGGTGACTCGTCGCCCATTCCCGGGTCGCGGCCCCTGCTCCGTGGCTCCTTTGGCGGGCACTCGACATCGTGCAGCGTTCCGCATCCAGGTGATAGAACGGACAATCAGTGACAGAACCGGCAGTGATCGGTACCGTCGATTTTGAGTGACTGCGGTATTCCATGATGGTGGATTTGGCGACCACCCAGGAATCTCATCTCCACGGAAGTTCCCGGTGGCCGCCCTCCCGAAGCGACGCGGAGGATAGGGCCCCCGGTATGTCAGTGCTGCGACTCCCGCCCTCAGACCAGGATTTCGCGGCCGGAGGTGGATGGCGGCCGAGATTGGTGTCCGGCCCGGGCTGGCAGGACGCCCGATGACGCGCATCGATGTGGGCGGTGGTGGCTCCCGGATGCGGGACCGGTCGGGCGTCAACGCGATCTCTGAGCAGCGGGACTTCGAGGGCGGCTCGGCATCCGCAGTGGCACGCCGACTGTGGGAAGCATTGTGCAGGGCGCGGAATGAGCAGCAACCGCTGAGCCAGGCCCATCTCGAGGACGCGGTGTTCGGGTTCTATCAACCCCGAGCGCGCCCGCTGGCCGATGCGATCGTGGCCGAGGACACCGATCCGGATGCCCGCGGACGCGCCGCGGAACTCGGTCTTGCCAGGGCCGTCCTCAGGTGGAAAACGGAGGACCCTGAGGGATTCGAGCGGTTCCTGCGGGCTTACATAACCTCCGAGCTTCGGAACACCGAAGATCGTCGCCCTGTCGGCGCCTTCGCGGGCGGCGCCCGCGGGTATTCGGCCGGGTCAGGTCAATCCACGCCCGAGCAATAGGTCTCGAGCAGTGGTGGGTCACCGCGGTTCGCCGTCGAGTGTGCGCGCAACCCACGAGAGGAATGCTCACATGGATGAATTCGCCTTTTCGTGTCAGTTCTGCGATGAGCAGCAGAAATGGGACAGCCAGGAGTCCGCCGACTCGGCCGCGCTCTGGCATCTGTTCGACGAGCATCCACTTCGGTGGCTATCCGTCGCCGGCGATCCGCACCCGGTCGGCCCACCGCCGACACAGGTGGGTCACCGCGTGGTCCGGTCCTGAGGCCCACGCGACTCCCCTCGTACCACCCGTAGGGATGTGCCCCAGGGACATCGGCGGCGTCGACCATTAACTCTTTCCCCGCTGCGCAGCCCTCACGGACAAGCCCGAGGGCCGTCACGGCGGAAGTATGGGCGTGGTGATGACGGAGCTGCAGGTGTCGATCGGACTTGATCGGTCGGACCGCCGTGCGGGCGAGTCGATGGTGAGCCCTTGTCGGTCATCGATTCCGGGCCGTCCAACAGGACATCGCCGTGACGGTCGTGGATTGGCCCGTCGTGCACGCGCGGAACGTGGGAGACCCGGATTTCGTCGGGCGGTGACCATTCTGGACGAGGAAGGCGCGCAGATGGCCACCGTGGAATGGCCGGCGCCGACGGATGGGCGGCCGACCTGTCCCCCGAACAGGCACGGGTGGCACCGGGTCGGGTAGTGGGAAAGGGGGCTGGCTCGGCCGCCGGGTGGCATCGGTGATCCGAAGGACGACGGCGCTGCTCGGTCAATTGCACCGATAATGCAGGCGGTGCCGATACGATGCCGATACTCAGGCGAGGAGATCATATGACTTTCGACCCACCGGTGGGTTCCGGTCAGAGTTACACGGTCACCGCGGTTGGCGGTCAATGTCCGGCCGCGCTGACAGATTTCGTGGGAACCACCGAGATCACCGTGCTGAAGGACGGCCAGGTTCATCGCCTGATCGGTGGTGGCGCGCAAGTCTCGGCCATCGTCCGGTTCCATCAGAAGGATCCGGGGCCGGACGACAAGGACGTCCGGGTCTGGACGATCACCGACCAGGGCGCCGGTAATTTCGTGGCCGTGCCCTGCGCGTGTTTCTGATCGCGAATTGAACGGCGCTGGCCCCGGCCGCGACGCTCGCCGATCCGAGCTCGATCACCAGCAAGTCACGTGACGTCGGTCCGGGCACGGCTGTGCCGCCGCGGCCGGCCGGACGGTTGCCCGGAAGTGAGGCGGTGACCACGGCTGTTTGCCGGCCCTGGGAGTAGGGAACGTTTCACCAGGAGTCTCGCCATCGCGGCGTGACGGTCGAAGGAGGTCGCAGGTCATGGTTCGGTTGGTGCTGGGCATCGCTGTGGGCTACGTGCTCGGAGCCAGGGCCGGGCGTGAAAGGTATGAACAGATCAAGCGATTGACTGCCAGGGCGGCGGACAACCCTGCCGTGCAAGGCCTGGCGGGATTCGTCCGGGCCAAGGCGTCCGCAATACTGCCGAGCGGCAGGCGGCACGAGCCCAGGCGACCCGATCCGGCCTATCTGGATTCGGCGGATCTCGATCCGGAACGGGTATAGGTCGACCGCGACCCGGTGCCACGCACCGCGATGGTGAGGGTGACCAACGCCTGGCTCAACGCCTGGACCCCTAAGCCAACGCCGGAAGCGCAAGCGCCGCTGAGGTACTCGGGTCCGCTCGGCGGGGGGTCGAGCGGCCGAGATCGGGTCAGGGCCCCCCGCGCCAGTGGTCGATCCGATGGTGGTCGGGGGTGAAGCCGTTGTTGACCCCCCACAGCACCGCCTGGGTGCGGCTGGCGACATCGATCTTGCGATAGATGTTGCGAATGTACGACTTCACCGTGTTCGGGCTGAGGAACGTCAGCGCCGCAACGTCCGCGTTGTTCTTACCCTGTGTGATCAGCGCGAGGATTTCCGATTCCCGGTCGGTCAAGCCCTCCCCGCGCCCCGGCCAATTCAGCCCAATGGTGCTGCGCGCCCGGGGCGGCTGATCGCTCACCACGACCTCACCGGCATGGACCGCTTCCAGCGCCGCGACGAGATCGCGCGCGGTCAACGTCTTCGATAGGTAGCCGCGTGCGCCCTGCCTGCGGGCGCTGTCCACCAGATCCGGGTGAAAGTTCCAGGTGTAGACCACCACTCGCCGCGCCCGCGGGTTCTCGACCAGTACCCGGATCTGCTCGTGATCGGATTCCGGCTGCGCGAAAGAGTCGTAGAGCACGATGTCGACAGGGTCGTCCAGGGGCTCGTTGCTGTCGATCTCCGCGACGACCACACGGTCCCGGTACTGGTCGAGCATCTGCGCGACACCCAGCAGCACCACGTCGTAGTCGTCGACCAATGCGACGGTGATCGGGGCCTGGGCGTGCGGCGGCATCCTCCGACAATACCCTCCCTAGGGGTGTACCGGACCAGCCCTAGGGGTGTTTGAGTTGGCTTCGGTCAGCGAACCGTTGATCGTCGGCCGGCCAAGGCCGATCTCGCCGTCGGACGTCTGGAACGTTCGCCAGTCGGAAGGCACGTCATGTTTGGTCTCATCGTCAGCATCATCGTCATCGGCCTCATTGCGGGAGCCCTCGCCCGTCTGGTTGTGCCTGGCAGACAGGACATGTCGATCGTCATGACGATCGTACTGGGGATCGTCGGGTCCGTCGTCGGTGGATTCCTGGGTTACCTGCTGTTCCACAAGGACGCCCAGGACGGTTTCCTGCAGCCCGCCGGCATCGTGGGTGCGTTCATCGGCGCGGTGATCGTCCTGTTGCTATGGATCAGCCTGGGCAAGCGTCGTTCCGTGCGCTCCTGACCGGTCGGCGTCACGACCTCAGCGGGGTGTCCGGGCGCGCGGCGCCCGCCCGTTCCCGCGGGCGAGCCGAATCCGGATCCCGCTGCGGGTTGTGCTGATTCCGGTGCAGCACAACAGCAGCAGCCGCTGAGCCGGCGAGGGGTGGCCCAGCGGAGATCGCGTTGCCTGGGTTGTCGCACCGGGACCAAGGCCGACGGTTGCGTCAAGGTTGTCCTCAAGCCCCAGGCCTGGTTGCCGCAGGGCCCCGAGGACCCCAGCATCGTGCTGATCAAGTTCAACGGGCATTCCGCCGAGTACTGGGACACCCCGGGCGGCCGCGTCGCATCGGTGATCAGCTTCGTCAGGGCGAAGGTGACCGGCGAGCGCTACGAGGGCGGCAACAACGAAAAGGTCTTGCTGTAGTAGCGATCTCGTGTAGCTCGGCGGTGGCGTGGGCTCGATGACGAACAACGTCGAGGTCGCCGGCACCGCGGTACTCCCCGACAGCGCGAAGGCGGCGCCGCACGCGAAACTGACCGCGCCCAGGAGCGGAACGCTCAGCTGCGGCCCGCCGCCACCTTGATCAGCAACTGGTCGGTCACGGTGGGGCGTAGCGGCATTTTCTGGTTCTGCACCGTGTCGGCCGCCAGGTCGCGGAGTTTGCGGTTGCTGTGCTGGCTGGCAGTGACGAGCAGCTGGAATCCCTGAGTGGCGGTCAACCGGTATTTCGCCATCACGATGCCGACAGCGGTGCCGATCATCCGGTTGCTGTCCAGTGCGTTGCGGATCTGGCTGGCGCGTTCTTCGGCCTCGTCGACCGCACTCTGCCGCAGCTTGGCCAGTTCGTGGTTGGCGCGCACCCTGGCGAGCAGTTCCTGGGACGAGAACGGCTTGGTGATGTAGTCGTCGGCACCGGCCGCCAGGCCCTCCGATGTCGCCGCCGTGCCGTGACGTGCGGTCAACACGATGATCGGCAGACGGTCGTTGCGGGAGGAATGCCGCAGCTGCTCGACGAGGTGCAGCCCGCTACGTCCGGGCAGCATCACGTCGGTGATCACCAGATCCACCGCGCCGTCCGTCAGATCCATGGCGGCAAGGGCTGTCTCGGCGTCCGGGACGCCCCGGACCGACCAGCCGTCGGAGGTCAGCAGGCGCGTCAGGTAAGCACGCAGATCGCTGTCGTCCTCCACCAGCAGTACCCGGGGGAGCGCCGCACCGTCGTCGGTGGTGCCCGACTGTTCGGCGACGTCGCGCCCGGCGTCAACCGCCAGCGGCACGGTCACCGTGAACATGGTGCCATTTCCGTTGGTACTGACGAGGTCGATCTGCCCGAGGTGCGCATGGACGAGGTCGGCAACCAATGCCAGACCGATGCCGACACCTTCTGTGGCCTCGGCTCCAGCGCGGTAGAAGCGTTCGAAAACCCGCTGCTGCTGATCGGGGGAAATCCCGGATCCGGTGTCGCTGACCACCAACACAGCCTGCCCGTCCGCCGTGTCCAAGCGGATCCTGACGGCGCCCTGCTGGGTGTACTTCACCGCGTTGGACAGCAAGTTCGTGACGATCGTGGTCCACATCGCCCGGTCCACCCGCGCAGTCACCGGGGACGGCGGAAGATCGACGGTGAAGTCCAGCCCGGCGTGTTCTGCCGTCGAACGGAACATGCTGGCCACGTCGGCCGTCAGCCCGGCCAGATCGGTGGGCTGTCGATCCGGGTTCAAGGCGCCGGCCTCGGCGCCGGCGAAGTCCAGCAGCGCATCCACCATCCCCCGCAATCGCTGCGCCGCCCGCACTGCAGCCTCGAGGTCGTCGCGTTCCGGCGAATCCTGGTTTCCGGCGGCGGCAAGGAGATCCTGCAGCGGCGCCAGCAACAACGTCAGCGGGGTGCGCAGTTCGTGACTGACGTTCTGGAAGAACTCCATCTTCGCGCGGTCGAGATCAGCCAGAAGTTGCGCGCGGACCCGCTCGCCCTCGTAGGCGACGGTGTCGGTGAGGGCCACGCTGATCTGCCGGCCGATCAGCGTGAAGAACGACCGATACTCGCCGTCGAGCCTGCGGTACGGGTTCACTCCGAGCACCAGCGCGCCGATCGGCCCGGCACGTCCACTGATCGTCAACGGCACGACCACTGCCGTATCCGGGGTCGACGGGCCCAACGGCCCGGGCAGCAGCGCGTCGGCGAACTCGCGCAGGCCGGTGACTTCCTCGGTGTGGCCGGTCGCGATCACCCGGTCGACGACGCCGGCGGGCGATTCCGGACCCGTCTCGGTGATCCCCGGCAGGCAGGCATCGGGCGCCAACCCATAGTCGGCGACGCGGCGGGTGGCGCCACCTTCCTCGCGGAGAAACGCGACCGCAAATGGCATTGTCTCGCGGGCGGTCCGCAGCACCTGCAACGCCGCCCGGCAGGTCTCGGACGTCCGGCCCGCTTCCGCGATCGACAACCCGCCGAGCTCGCGCACCACCCGCATCCGTCGCTCGTACAGCACCTTGGCGGTGGTTTCCGTCGACACGGTCAACATGCCGGCTGTGCTGCCGTCCACATCGACGATCGGGCTGTGCGAGTAGGTGAAGTAGACCTCCTCGGGGTACCCGTTGCGCTCAATGAGCAATTGCTCGTCGTCGGCACGCAGCGTCCGGCCCTCCTGGGTGACCTGGTGCATGCGGCCGCCGACCCGGTCCCAGGCCTCCGCCCAGGTGCTCCGGGCCGGTGCGCCCAGGGCGGCCGGGTGCTTGCCGCCGATCGCTGCCGCGTATGCGTCGTTGTACAGGGCGACCAGCTCAGGTCCCCAATGGATCAGGATCGGGAACCCGGAGTTCAGGCAGTTCTGCACCATGGTCCGCAGCACCGGCGACCAGCCGTGCGGATCACCCAGGGGTGTCGCCGACCAGTCCTTCTCCCGGAACAGCGCGCGCAACTCACCCGGCCCGGCGAACGCCGACAGCACGGGATCCGGGACGGTCATCCGTCGATCCCTCCTGATACTGAGCGACTTGAGCTGGGCGGCCCCATTCTAGGTCCGGTGTGGGAGGTGGACCGGATGGTCGACCGGGTTCCGGTGACGGAACCGGGCCGGACCGCACAGCGCCGGTTACGCTCAGGGTGAGCGTTGACCGAGCCGGTCCTCTCCTCGGCCGTTGACCTCGAGCAGCGCCCGACCGGGATCTTGTGCACACTATGTGCCGCCCGATCGGAAGGACCCCAAGCCAGGCCATCCTGCATCCGACCCGCACCCGGACGAGAACCACTCGGGCCGATCCGGACGCGCGCCGGATGTCGCCGGCATTGCTCAGGGCGCTGGCCGCCCATCCCGAGCAAATGGCCGACAGAGGGCTGACAAGCGAGGGCACACTGATCGCCCGAGATGGTCACTGGACCCACAGGCTCTTGACAGATCACCAATCGGGCGGTGTTCTAGTCGTGCTGACTGCAACAGCCGCCTGGGATCAGTGACGCCGCCGCTCGCCGCGCACTGAGAGACACCTCCCGCTCAGGATCACCATGACTCGTTTGGTCCGGCAGCCCGGACCGTCCTACCAATTCCGGCCCGTCCAACCACTCGCGAGGACAGTCGCGATCGTGACGCGGCGGGTGTGAGGGTCGAGGGAGACAGCGATGAGCAATGGCCCGACCAGCGGGAGCCAACGTCCGGCAGCACCGCACCCGGACGCATGTGCGCAGGAATCAGCGCAGGCGCCACCTGACAGGTCAGCGACCGTGAGTGCCAGCGAACTCCGGCCGTCCCCGTCGGCCAAGGCTTCGACGCCCGTCGAGGCAAGGGCCTTGACCTACGAGGAGCGCCGCGACCGTTGGCGACGCCAGGCAGGCACGCTGCGCTGGAGCACGTCGTCGGACGCGCGACAGCCCGACGGTTCCCCCGGCGCCGAGACCTGGCGCGGGCTGCACCCGTAGGCCCGCAGCGAGCCCGTTCACCTGCGGGATCGGCCACGCCGCACCCATCGGGGGCGTGCGGCGTGGCCGCCTTTGGCGGGCGCAATCGGGTCACGATTCCCTACAGACGGCAACGAGCCGGGACCGGCCATCACCCACTGTCACCGATGTCGGGAGCAGGGTGACAAGGCGCCCTGAACGTGGCAGAGTCGGAAGCGGTTGCGTGAGAACGCCCGATTAGTTCAGGCGTACGGCCCAACGTGGGGTGCCCCGAAGTGGCTCCCGCTCTCCCGGAGCACTGGCGGAGAAGAGGCGTCCCATTTCTCTGGTTCCCTGGCATTTGTCGGCTGCGCCGACCGTCCCACGCCCGCTGACCGGTCCCGGAACCGACGTCGGCGGTGCCCGGTGGTGACGTCAGAACCGGACCGGGGTCCCGACGAAATCAATGACCCTGCATCGACGGGGGTTGCCTGGCTGGCGCTGGAACGGGCCAGGGCGGAGCAGGGCCCGCAGAGGCTGACGTCTGCGCTGGCCGCGATGTACCAGCGCTACCTGCCGCTTGCCCGAACGCTGGCCGGCGAGCTGGGTGCCGGCCACGATCCGGACGCGGCGATGCGAGCAGCCGAAGTCGGCCTGGCGCAGGCAGTACTGGGCTGGCGGCGCCCCGATGGCCAGGGGTTCGAGCTGTTCGCCGGAATCTCCATCGCCGCACAATTGGATCACCTGGCGTCCGACTACAGTTGACCGTGTCCCCGCGGGAGCCCACCGGGCTGAGAGGGCGGACACTGGTCGCGATTCGCGTCGCGCACGGTGGGCCGCCGACCGCTTGAACCTGATCCGGTTCGTACCGGCGAAGGGAGAGGCAGTCCGCCATGTCCGGGTCGTTGCCCACGCACGCAGAGTCATCCTCCTCGGCGTCCTCCTCTTCAGCGTCGTCTTCTGGGGGGCCCGCCGAGGCGCCACGAACATTGATCGAACCCGCTCCACGCACCCTGGGTTTGCTCGACCAGCTCGGCTTCTGGGGCAACCTGGGCGTCAGCCTGCTGGGCTTCGCGGGGGCGCTGTCGATCCTGACACCGATCGGTGCCGATCCGTTGAGCCTGCCCGCAGCGGTGACGGCGATCGTCGTGGGATCGGCGCTGGGCGGCGTGATCCTGGGCGTCTCCCTCGTGCTCGGCGCGAAGACCGGGGCACCGGCCATGGTGTTGCTGCGAGGACTGCTGGGCGCCAAGGCCTCGGTGCTGCCGACGGTGTTGAACATCGTGCAGTGCCTGGGCTGGGCGGTGTTCGAGTTGCTGGTCATCTCCGCCGGGCTGGAGGCGCTGACCGGCGGTCGCCTGCCACGCTGGGCCTGCATTCTGCTGGCCGGCGGCGTCACCACCGCGCTGACCATCCGGCCGTTGGGATCGATCCGGGTATTGCGCAAGTACGTGTCCGTGCTGGTGGTCATCGCGATGGTGGTGCTGGCCGTCGGGCTGCTCCGTAATCCCGTGCCGACCATCGACGGTTCGTGGAGCGGTTTCTGGCTGGCGGTGGACGCTGCGGTGGCGCTGACGATTTCCTGGGTGCCGCTCGGCGCCGACTACTCCCGCCACTCCAGGACACCCCGGGCCGCCTTCGCCGGCGGATTCCTCGGGTACGGCGCGACCCAGATCGCCTGCCTGCTGCTCGGGGTCGTCGCACTCACCCAGGTGGGCCAAAACCCGGACCAGGTCTTCGACTTGTTCCTTGCCGTCCCGCTGGGCACGGCGGCCTTCGCGGTGCTGGTGCTCAGGGAAACCGACCAGAGTTTCGCCAACGTCTATTCGACCGCGGTCTCGATCCAGAACATGGCGCCGCGCTGGGACCGCCGGATCCTGACGTCGGCGATCGGCTCGTTGGCCATCGCGGTGGCGCTGACCATCGACATCAGCCAGTACACCAACTTCCTCTATCTGATCGGTGCGGTGTTCATCCCGCTGTCCGGTGCGCTGCTCGCGGCGTGGCTCCGGACGCGCGGCGTCGGGTGGAACACCGCGACCGATGCGCCGTTGCGTCCGGGGATGTTGCTGGCCTGGGGCGCGGGTTTCGTTGCCTACCAACTGATCAACCCTGGTGCTATCCCCGGCTGGTCCGATGCCTGGACGAGTGCGGCGCAATGGCTGCACACCGCCGGTCATCCGTGGCTGTCGGCATCACTCACGTCGTTCTTGGTGGCGGTGCTGATCGCGCTGCCGTTCGCGGCTACTCCGGCGCCCGCTCGTGACGGGGCGGTGCCGGGTGCCCAAAGTTGATGGAAGTGGTGCACCGGCCCGTGCCCATGCCCCACCTCCAGCACCGGCGCCGCGGCGATCGCCGCGCTCAACCAGTGCTTCGCGTCGGTGACCGCCTCCACCCAGCTACCGCGCTGCGGCCGCAGCGCGGCGATGGCGGAGGACAGGGTGCATCCGGTGCCGTGCGTGCTCGAGGTGCTGATCCGCGGCGTGGAGAGCACCTGTTCCAGCTCGGGGGTGACGAAAACATCGATGGCGGCGGAGGTCTCGGGCAGGTGACCGCCCTTGATCAGAACCCGCCGGGCGCCGAGCGCGAGTAGTTGCCTGCCCTGCTCGAGCATGCCGGTGACGTCCACGGCCCGGTCGGCTCGCACCAGGTCGGCGGCCTCGTCCAGGTTCGGGGTGATCAGTGACGCGAGTGGCAGCAGCCGCCGTATCGCCTCGACCGCGTCCCGAGCGAGCAGTCGATCGCCGCTGGTGGCCACCATCACCGGATCGAGAACAACGACATCAGAAGGATTCTCGCGCAGAAAGACGGCAACCGCATCGGCCAGCTCGCGGGTCGCCAGCATGCCGATCTTGATGGCGTCGATCCGTACGTCGGCCACCAGGGTGTCGAGCTGCTGGGTCACGAAATCGGCGGGTACCAGGTGGATTCCGGTCACACCCTGGGTGTTCTGAGCGGTCAGCGCGGTGATCACCGCGGTGCCGTAGGCACCCAAAGCAGAGAACGTCTTCAGGTCTGCCTGGATGCCGGCGCCACCGGACGGATCGCTGCCGGCGATGGTCAACGCGACCGGGGGACGCCGCTGGTTCTGGCCGGCCTCGCTCATGTTTCGCCTGCCCGATCCCAGGCGGTACGGATCCGGCGGGTGGCCGCCGTGACGTCGGGCCGGCCGCAGATCGCGCTGACCACCGCGACGCCCGCGGCGCCGTGGTGCCTGGCCAAGGCGGCCCGGTCGGCGTCGACGCCGCCGATGGCCACACAAGGCCACGGGCTGACCGCGGTGATGTCCAGCAGCCGATCGACCCCGGACGGTGCGGCTGCATCCGGCTTGGTCGCCTGCGGCCAGACTGGTCCGACGCCGAGATAGTCGATGAGATCAAGGCTTTCGAACCGGGCGACGGCGACCTGGTCGACGGTCTGCACCGAAAGGCCCAGCACCGCATCGGGTCCGAGCAGTTCCCTGGCGCTGCGCGGGTCGAGGTCGTGCTGCCCGATGTGCGCGCCATCGGCCCCGATAACCGCCACCAGGTGGACCCGGTCGTTGACGATCAGCGGAATGTCCAAACCTCGCAACGCCTCTGCGACGGCCCGCCCCAACAGCACGAACTCCTCGTCACCGGCATCCGGATCGCGCATCTGCACCGCGCTGGCCCCGCCGCGCACCGCTGCGGCCACGGTCGCCGCGACCCCGGCAGCGCCGCACAGGCGGGTGTCGGTGACCAGATACAGCGAGAGATCGACGGCGCGCCGAGTCATGATCAACTCAACAGCACCCTGGTCGCCAGGTCGGTGGGGGTGATCCCGGACAACTCGTCCAGCAACGCCACGGCGAAGGACCCAGGGCCACGGGATCCGGCCGCGGCCGAGTCCGCGCAGACGGTGAGCAAGGCGGTGGCGGCGACGGCCGCGACCAACGGGTCATCCACCACGGCTGCGAAGCCGGCCATCAACGCGCCCAACGCACACCCCACGCCGGTCACCCGGGTGAGCAGGGGATGGCCGTTGCCCACCCGCACCACCCGGTCGCCGTCGGTGAGATGGTCGACCGGCCCGCTGACCGCCACCACCGTGCCGTGCGTATCGGCCAGTACCCGTGCCGCGGCCAGCGCGGCTTCCGGGGTGTCCACCGACTCCACACCCTTGCCGCCCGCCCCGCCGGTCAACGCCATCACCTCGGAGGCGTTGCCGCGCAACACCGTCGGCGATTGCGCCAGGAGTTTGCCGGCGATATCCGTGCGCCAGGCCAGCGCGCCGGCGGCCACCGGATCCAGCACCCATGGCGTGCCCGCCTGGGTCGCGGACGTCACCGCCCGTTCCATAGCGATCACGGTCTCGGCGTACGGGGTGCCCAAGTTGATCAGCACTCCACCGGCTATCGCAGCGAACGGCCCGGATTCCTCGGGGTTGTCCACCATGGCCGGGGCGGCGCCCGCGGCCAGCAGCACGTTGGCGGTCCACTGGGTCACCACCACGTTCGTCAGGCACTGCACCAACGGCGCCTCGTCCCGCAGCGCCTGCAGCGCGTCGGCGCAATCGACGGGCTGGACATCTGGCGTGCTACTCATCGGCTGTTCCACCGGCCATACCGTGCTTTCCGCGCTTTCATTGCTTCGACGTTCCCTTCGCTAGTACGAACTAGATCAGGTGCGACGGGTGTCTTCTCAGCCACCGCCCGGTTGGGCGTCGGCACCCCGCGTCGTCCGCGACCATAGCCCACGGCGGCCGTGGCGGCCACGACCGACCGCCCCTGCTTCCCTGGCAGCCGGGTTCTCTCGGCGCCTTCCCGAATAGCTGTCGTGAATGGGTCGGTCATGACCGGTCTCACCGCCACCCGTGCACAGGGTCAGCGGTAGAAGTCGTAATGGATGTGGGCGGCCGCGTTGCGCAGTGTTCGGATCCAATCGGGAGCGGGGTCCGACATCAATGTCGCGAAGGCCGGGCGCGGCGGGAAACTATCGGCGGCGGGCGCCCAGAGCGCCACGCATTCCCCGCCTGCCATGGACGATTGGTACAGCAGACCGTCGGCGGCGGGCCACGTTCGGCGGATCGCGACTGCCCAGGTTCGGGTGTGTCGCTTGGGGCCGGTGCTCAGCAACTGGGACGCACCGAGGCGAAGCGCGGACAAGTCGGTGACGTCGATCAGCTGGAGTGGCCTTGCCGGCATCCAGGAATACACGATGGGGTTTGTCGGTTGCCTGCACCGTATTTCCCGGCCGTTCTGGAAACGCTCAGCGAGCGCGGTGACCAGGTCGATGGCGGCGTAAAGGATTCGCTCGGTGGGATGTTCGGCCGGCGGTGGTGGGTGCGGATCGAACCGGGCCGAGGCGAGGGGGCCGTAGGCGCGCATGACCGCAAACCGGGCGGCGAAGGAGCCGCCGGTGTTCGCCACCTGCCATAACGGTTCCGTGGTCGGCCAGGTGCGCCAGGACGGCTTGCGGACGTCAAGATCGGCGGGCGGCTGGGGTGGCAGTTTTGCCGTCACACCTGTTCGCCCAAGGTGACGGCCAGGGCGACAACGGCGGCGGGGTCTCCACCTCCCCCGAGCCAATCACGTGGTGACAGCGCACTTCCGTGCACCGACAGGTCGGCGCTGGACGTGGTGATGAAGGTTCGGACCGCGACTGGGTGCGAGCCGGCGGGGAGCGCAGCGATCACCTCGGCGAGATGTGGGATGACCGATACCTTCGGGCCTGGATGGGATGCGTCCTGCTCATCGGTGATCGCAATGAACTGCCAGTCCGGGAACACCGGCCGTCCCTGGCTTCCCGGGTAGCTGTAGAGCCGGCCGGCAGAAATCTGATGGGAAACCCGGGACGGGTCGATCGCCAGCAGGCCAGCGACATCGTTGCGGCTCAGTCCACGGCCGGCCTCCGCAGTCGCTCGGGCCGCGGACTGTGCGTCCATTGCCGCCAGGTCCGCGTCGGAAGCGGCGTGAACGCCGGAATACCGAGCGAGGTAGATGGCATCCGCGAAGGACATGTCGATCCCGACGCTGTCCCGGTCCGATAGGGACAGCAATGCGTCGAGATGGGCAGCGAGGGTCTGTTCCGACATGGAGTAACCGTGCCGTCGTAGTACGTCCTCAACCGCCGTCATGCGCACACTCTAGCAGTACGTGCGGAATAGTGCGGGCGACCTCCGCGACGGGAGAGCGGCTGGGGCTCACGTGCCGTCGGCGGTTGGGTCGCTCACCGTAGCCGGGAACGACCAGGTAGCGCGGCGGGTTCGTCAGGTGCTGAGCGACGTGCTCGCGGGTCGTTGCTGCTGGTCTGCTTGAGCACGATGGCCGCTGCCGCATGGCCGATCGCCACCGCCGATCCCAGCAGCGCCGGATCGGTCGCGATCCGGGAGACCGACGGCGATCCGAGCGGAGGACGGATCTGCAGCACGGTGGGCAGGTCGGCCAGAAACCGCTCGGCTTCCAGCGTTCGTGCGGGCCGCGAGTCCCAGGAGGGAAGCGCGCCGGGCGCGTGCCTGCGGAACCACCGGCTCGTCACCCGGCCGGCAAGGGCTCCCGGAGGTTCCGACTGGTCGTCGAGGCGCCGGGTGCGCAAGATCAGGGCGTGGGTGGCTCCGTCACCCAGCGCCGTGCGGATCGGAACGGGTTCGGCGACGCCGCCGTCCAGGAACCGTCGGCCCCCGTCGAGCTCGACCGGCGGACCGGCCATCACGGGCAGGCAGGAGGTGGCCCGTAGGGCGTCCTTCAGCGTACGGACGTCCCGGATCAGTGCGGCCAGATCCACTGGGCGGCCGTCCGCCGCGTCGGTGCCGAGCGGGTGCAGGCTGACCGGGTTGGCCAGTACGGCGGCGAAGTCGATCGGCAGTAGGTGGGTGTAGAGGACGTTGATCAGGAAATCGAGGTCCACGACCGGGCGGCCGCGCACCACGCGGCGGGAGTCCATCACCCTGCGCATCACCCCGGGCGCTGTCCATCCGGCCATCGCCTCCGGGGCCCGGCCGCAGAGCAGCCAGGCGCCGTTCAACGCGCCGGCGGATGACCCGTAGACGGCGTCGAAGCATTCGGCGAGGCCGCGTTCGTGGATGACGCCGATCATGCCGGTGGAATATGCCGCCCGACTACCGCCGCCCTCGATCACCAGGGCGACCCGATGGTCATCCTTCCGAACGCCCGGCGTACTGCCGTGAGCGCGGCGCTCCGCCAGAACGTCGAGAACCGTGGCCCGCATGGTCGATCCGGTTCCTTCCTCCGTGCGCGGCTCTCGTGCTGCTCTTCGGCACCGCCGCGGCTGCTGGCGGAGCGTAACTTACCGCCGCTGCGGCCATGGCCGACCCCACAGCCCGATCGGTCGCCGACCCAGGGCGCGGGTGACGCAGACCTGTCAGGCTCGATGAATGAAGAAGATCCCTTTCCCGCAGGTCGGGGAGGAAGTCGAGGGAGTCGGGCCGCGACTGACCGGGTACGCATGGCTATCGATAGCGGCGGCTCTGGTCACGATCGGGTTGAAGTTCGGTGCCTACCGGGTCACCGGGTCCGTCGGCCTGCTGTCGGATGCGGCCGAGTCGCTGGTCAACCTGGTCGCCGCCATCGTGGCGTTGATCGCACTCACTGTCGCTGCGCGGCCCGCCGACGAGGGCCACCACTACGGCCACGGCAAGGCGGAGTATTTCTCGGCGGGCATCGAGGGCCTGATGATCTTCGTTGCGGCCGGAGTGATCCTGGTCAGTGCGGTGCAACGGTTCCTGAATCCTGTTCCGCTGGAGAGCGTGGGCCTCGGGCTGGCGATTTCAGCGGTGGCGTCTGCGGTGAACGGCGCGGTCGGCCTGCTGCTGGTCCGCGCCGGACGGGCACACCGTTCGGTGACCCTGACCGCCGACGGCAAGCACCTGCTCACCGATGTGTGGACGTCCGTCGGCGTGATCGTCGGAGTGCTGCTGGTGGCGTTGACCGGCTGGGAGCGGTTGGACCCCGTCGTGGCAGCAATTGTCGGGGTCAACATTCTCCTCACCGGATTCCGGCTGGTGTCCCAGTCCGTCACCGCACTGCTCGACGCGGCGCTCCCCGCTGAGGATGTCGCCGAAGTGGGCAGAGTGCTGGACCACATGCGCACGGCCGACGTGGATTTCGCCGAGGTGCGGACCCGGGCCTCGGGTCGGGACCGCTTCGTGTCATTGACCGTTCTGGTCCCTGGGGAGTGGACCGTGCAACGAGGACATGCTGTTGCGGACGTCGTCGAAAGAAGAATTGCCACCGCATTGCCGAACACCGGCGTGCAGACGCACGTCGAGCCGCACGGCGCGCACCCTCCTGCCGGGTTGTAGGCGGTGGCTGGGCCAGCAGCTGAGCTGCCACCGCCCCCCGAACGGGCGATGACAGACGCCGACAACGAATTGCGGGAAATGCTGTTGGGACCGCAATCCTGTGATGCCCATGTTCGCCTTCGACGCGGTTGCCCTGAAAGCGCTGGGGTCCGCGATGAGCGGTGGGGGACACGGAATTTCCTGGAGTAACGGTCGGCTCCGAGAATCGGACGAAGCGGCTACTGGAGTGCGCCACCACCATGGCCGGAACCTTCACCGTCGACCAACCCGGTACGGGCGGCACGCACGTTGTCCGGACCGCGCCCTTGCCGTAGGCGGCGCACGTCGGGTGCTGGCCGGCGCGGCCTGGATCAGGATGTCGAGGCTGTGTCGCTGCTGCGGCGGTGTTCGCGGATCTCGGTGGCGCGGACCGCGATTTGTGTCCGGCTGGTCATGTGCAACTTCGCCAGCAGGTGGGACACGTTGTTCTTCACGGTCTTCTCGGCCACGAACATCCGCCCGGCGATCTGACGATTGGTCAATCCCTCACCGATCAGGTCGAGGGTTGTCCGTTCGCCGTCGGTCAGCCCCGCCAACGGGTCGACGGCGGGCATGGCCGACCGCAACTGAGCGAACAGCACGGCCGCGGCCTGCGGATCCAGCAGCGAGCTGCCCGCGCCCACGGTGCGGACCGCGGCCACCAGATCCAATCCCGTGATGTCCTTGATCACAAACCCGGCGGCGCCGGCCAAGAACGCGTCCAGCATCGCTCGCTCGTCCGGATAGGAGGTCAGCATCAGGCACGCCAGCTCGGGCAGCCGGGACCGCAGCTCGCGGCACAGCTCGACCCCACTGCCGTCGGGCAGTCGGACGTCCAGCACCGCCACATCGGGGCGCGAGGCCGGCACCCGGGCGAGCGCTTCCGCCACCGTGGAGGCCTCGCCGACCACCGCAATCCCGTCGACGGCGTTCAACATGTCCCTGACGCCGCGGCGAACCACCTCGTGGTCGTCGACTACGAACACCCTCAATTCGGGCCCGTGCTGTTCCATGTGGTCCATATGGCCGACCTCACCCCTGGATGGCGATCGCCGCACCGCCCGAAACGGGTATTGCGGCCGAACGCTCGTCGACACTCATCTCAACCGTAGACACCCCGAACCTCGACAGAACAGAAATCGGATGTGACATGACCAATCTGATCGGCGCCGCGGATTGGCCGAGAACCAACCGCGCGGTTCACAGATTGATCCTCGGGAGCCGGCTCGTGGAGAAGATCGCCCACGTTACCGTATCGATAGCTATGGGCGATTCGCCCGAATCTGCCATCCTGCGGATCCATGGCGAGGGGGGACCTCGTCTCGTCGCTTCCGAAGCTGATGACGGGTGTCCTACATGTTTCGAAGACTGCTGACCGTACTGACCTTTGCGCTCGCCGGACTGTTGGTTTGTGGCGCCTCGGCACTGGCCGCGCCGCCCTACCCGGCGCCGCCGGTCGTGACGGTCGACGCTGCGCCGGCGCCCGGCGCACCGGCGGGTGCGGCCGATACAGCGACGACTCTGGCCAGCACCGGTGCCGGTTTCAACGTCGGCGCCACGGTGCTGATCGCGGTGACGGTGCTGCTGCTGGGTGTCGGTCTGGTTCTTCTCGGTCGGCACCTTCGCCGGTCGAACACCGACTGACGGTTCCGTCGCAGTGCGCCTCGCCGTCGAGACCGGAATTCATGCGGGGATCGCCCTCGGCAGGGCGTGCCGGACGGCGTACATCGCCTGTTCCGCGGCCTGCAGGGATGGCGAAGCCGTGTCCTGCTGGCCCGCGAGGTAGGTGCCGATGGTGGCGCCCGACCCCACCTGGTGACCGTGGAGCGTGTGCGTCCCGGCCAGCGTCTGCGCGATGCTGTTGGCCAGCCGTTGTAGATGTCTGGCATTGGTCCGGGTGACACACACAGCGAACCTGCCGGCGCCGAGCCGGGCCAGGGTGTCCCGTTGATTCAACTGGCCGTGAATCCGGCTCGCCGTCTCCATGAGCATTTCATCGGCAGCCGCGTAACCGTCGGTCCTGTTCACCTCGGCCAGGGCAGCGATCTCGACAAAGATGACTCCGACGTCGGGGAGGATCTGGCATCCAGGTCGCGCGTCCAGGGCGGCTGCGAGTCGTTTGGTGAACAGGACCCGGTTCGCCACCCCTGTCAGTGGGTCGTGCAACGCCTGTTGCTGATTCTCCAGTTCGGCACGCCGGCGCCTGTTGATGTTGATGTGGGAGACAACGGCGCCGCCGGACGGTGCCTCGATGGCCGTGATTCTCGAGACGAACCAGCGGTTCACCGACGGTGAATCACACGAGTATTCGCGGTTGCTCTGCTTGACCGATCCGCACAGCACGGCCCTCAGGCCCGTCGCCACCGCTGCCGCATCCGCGCCGCCCATTTCCGCCGCGCGTTCGCACACCTGAAGGTAGCTGACCCCGACTCCGGTCGTCGCCGGCGTCCCGCCGTTGTCGGCAGCGAACATCTGCCAGGCTCGGTTGACGGCGACGATCCTGCCGCTGCGGTCCAGGACGGCGGTGGCGTCCGGAAGCGCCGCAAAGACCGCGTCGGCAAGTCCGGCGTCCTGCAATGTGGTCCCGGCGGACGTGCCTGCGATGCCGCTCGAGACGATCGGGCCGGTGGTGTTTGCCGATGTACGCGTCCCGACGTCGAGTGCAGGCCCGCTACCCAGGACAGAAATGGCCAGTTGCACCTGTTGCGTGGCCTTGACGGCGGAATGCCAGCGAGCCCATTCGGTCGGCAACAGCGACGGTCGCCCGAGGTAGAAGCCCTGCCCGGCGCTCATTCCGAGTTCGGTGACCGCACACAGTTCCGCGGGGGTTTCGATGCCCTCGGCGATCACCTGAGCGCCGATCCTGCCGGCAAATGCAGTCACTGCGGCGCAGAGCGCCCGGGCCGCCGGACTGCCGTCGAGGTTCGTGACGATCGACCGGTCCAGCTTGATGAAATCAGGCCGCAGTCTCAGGATGTGTTGGAACGAAGCGAATCCCGATCCGGCATCGTCGACGGCGACCTTGACGCCCATGCGGCGCAAGTTGCCCAGGGTTCGCTCCAACTCGTCGTAATCGGCGACGGCGTCGTGCTCGGTCAATTCCAGGACCACCCGACCTGGCCCGACGGCGCTCAGTGCGATCACGTCGATCAGCCTGGGGTCCAAGCACGTCGTCGGCGATGCGTTGACCGAGATGTACAGGTGCTCGGGCAGCGCTTCGGCCGCGGTCAAGGCCGTGTCGATCGCCAACAGCTCCAGCCGCGTCCCCAGCCCGACCGACGCGGCCTGCGCGAACCATTCGTCGGGGATCCGCTCGGGGTCGGTACGGAACCGGGAGAGGGCTTCTACACCCATCACGCTCTTGGCCGCCAAACCGACAATGGGCTGGAATGCCGTCCGCAGGGAACGGTCGGTCAACACCGACCTGATTCGCTGGGTGATGCGGTGGTGCTCTGCGACGCTGTCCGCATCCGGTCCGACCAATCTCGTCGTGCCGTCGCAGCCGACAATGTCACCATTGGTGGAGTACCGAGGCTTGGCGGTGGTCTGCAGCCACACCATTGTTCCGTTGCGGTGATGAGCCTCGACGAAAATGCCACGCCAGCTGGCACCGGCGCCGCCCAGTGCCTCGGTGACGGCGTAGGCGCGTCGGAGTTCAGCGGCGTCCAGAACCAGAGTGACATTCTGTCCGATCAGGTCCGCCGGCGAATAGCCGATCATCTCGGTGCTGGCGGAGCTTGACGCCGTGAAGATCCCGGTCGCGTTCACCGACCACGCCCACACGGAAGTCGGGACCGGATAAGGCAGCGTGGTTTCGTGCACTTGCGGGGACTGCCGATCGGGGAATGAGCGATCGACCCGGCGCCGGAACGTGCCGGCCGCAAACAGCAGGCCCTTGCGTGCCGTGGTGGCATAGCTCGTTCCGAACTGTCGACGGTGCGGGGACGACATCAGAATCGCCTGCCGTCCGTCGCGGAAGTGGCAATTCCGCGCGCGCCGATCGATGTGAGCGTTGAGATCGGGGTTGGCGGCCAATCGCCGGCACGTCCGGGGCCGGCCGGGGGTGCTGTCGACCGCGCCATGGTGCGCTCCTGATCTCGTTGGTCCGCGACCGTGACATCCCGAGGCATCTCGAGGAGCCGGACGGGGTGAATGTTGTGACGCGGAGTGGTGCTCGACCAGGTTATCCCCCGAATGCCTGGCGAGTAGATCGAGAAAGCTGCTCACCGATATCATATTTCAGATCGACGAGTGACAAAATGCACGGACGAGTGAACATTGGGCCCGGAGGGTCCATTCTCGGTCGCTTCCGCGATTTCATCACGGGTTGCTACCGACCCCGGGCGCCGGCCCAAGAAATTTCGCCCCGCTGATCCGCGCGTCACCGCGACTTCCGGTGGATGATCCGCGCGCCGCCATAGACCCGCATCGACCCCGCATCGACCCACCAGCTCAATTCGCTTCCACTCCCTTCATCGTAAGTAATGGCGTTGCAATTACCTGGGATGCATTCTCATGCATTTAAATAGTCTTGACCTTTTGTGTTGCAAGCACTCTCGGCCTGACTCCGAAGGGATAATGACGGGTACTCAGCTGCCGGCGCCCAGCACATCGGGAAGAGTGAAAAGACTCTCGCGCTCTGTACGTCGAAAGTGCGCCGGCGGTCCCACCCGTGCGAGCGCAACGGCAGGATCGATCGGGGTCCGTCAGCGCCCGGGGTCGGTCGGATCCTCGTCCGCGAAGCCGTTGTGGTCGTCGCGGGCCTTCTGCAAGTTGTTGATCTCGTCCTGCACCCACATGGCGTGCTCGGTGAGCGCTTCGGCGCGCAGCGTCGGATCAGTCGGCAACGGGCTGAGCCCCTGGAAATCGATCGGCTTCCATCGACCACCCGGCCCGACCAGGCCCTGCACCTCGCCCCCGCCCGCGCCACCGTAGGCGTACCCCTGGTCCAGGACCGCGTCGGCGAAGTCGCGGACATCGCGGAATGTCTGACCATTGATGCGGCCGGCCGCCTGGGCGGATTCCGCAGCCGCCGCCGCATGACCGGGATCACCGGGTTCGATGCCCGGGTGGGCGAACGCCCCTTCGACCGGCTCCATGGCGAATGCCAGGTCCGGCTGGCCCGGCCTGGCATAGCGGGGATCGGTGGCGACCGGAACCCGGCCGTAGAAGCGCGGCCCGAGGCCGGTGCGCGCCGCCGCCATCGCGCCCGCGACCTCCTTTGCATACTGGGGCGCCCGCTCGCCGGGGTAGATCTTGACGACAGCGTCGACGACCTCGCCGGTCGGTAGCTGGACAGACTTTCGGAATACGCCGTACCCCGGCGGTAGTGACCCGGGAAACCCGGAGACGGACATCCGGTTGTCCGGGGAGCGTTCGATCGGGGAGGTCAACTCGGCATGCTCGGTCACCAACGGTCGACGACCGACGTATTCGGCCGGCATCTCTATCTCGGCCGCAGGCGGCTTCGATCCCGGTGACGGTGTCCGACCGGCGATGCCGGCCGCCGCCCGCCGACCTGCGGCTGCCGCGCCCGCGGGATCCATCCTGGTCGGCGTTCGAGTGGGCCGGATCGCCGGTGACGCATTTTGGCCGGCCGGCCCAGCCGGGCCCATTCCCGTCAGCGTTTCAGACGGCCGGGGTCCCGGCGGCGCATTCTCCCCGGCCGGGCCAGCCGCACCCATCCCTGTCAACGTTTCACCGGTCCGGATCCTCGGTGGCGCATTCTCCCCGGCCGGGCCCGCCGCACCCATCCCGCGCAGCGTCGGTCGCCCGGGGGGAGCGCCCCCGCCTGCCGAACCACCTCCGGCACCGCCGGTTCCGCCGCCATCGCCGGTTCCGCGGGATTCCTGGCCGCGGGGAGGTGCCTCCGCCGCCGGCCCTTGCGCGTGAACGAGGCTGAAGAACCCGCCGATCGAGCCGTTCAGCACCAGGTCGTGCAAAACCATGTCCAGGAAGTCGCCGGTGGAAGTGACGGACCATTTCCGGTTCAGTGCGCTCTGCATCAGCACGGTGATCGACGTCTGGAACGGGGAAGACACGACGTTGCCGAGCCATTGAACGAAGATCCGCTCACCGTTGGTCAAGAGTTGGGCTCCCCTGATGCCGAAGGTCTGCATGAGCTCCGGCGAGAGTCCGCCGACCATCTTGCCCAATGAGTTGCTCAGGATGCCCGCGAATTTCCCGCCGATGACTCCGCCGACGAAGCTCGCGGCTGCGTTGACCACACCGGCCTTTGCTACCGAACCCCAGTCGATGTGGTCCCGGTCGCCGAAGAGCATCTCGCCGCCCTGCTCGGCCAGATTCTGGCCGGCCGCGTAGGTTCCCCCGGTAGCGGCCAAGGCGGTTGACGTCCCCCAGTACCCCAGCTGGGCTTCGGCGGCGGCACCGGCGGTGAGGTAGGTGATCGCGACGGCGCCCGCAACCTTGGCCACCTTGAGCCCTGTGAGCGCACGCGCGGCGCCCCTTTCCGACTTGTCGAGGAATCGCTTCCAGTCGTCCCACGCCTTCGCCGCGGCGACATCCCCCTTTTCGAGGATCGCGACAACCTCATTCATCCGCTGTTCGGTCAGCGGTTTGGCCTGCGCCCTGGCGCCAGCGTCCAACCGCTCGTTGCGCGCCGACATCACCGCCCACAGACTCTCCCGGAGCATCAGGAACGCGCCGAAGATCTGCCGATCAACCTCCAGCCACTGACCGGGATCGGGCCAATCGCCGCTGGGTTTGGCCGCCGACCCTTTGGCAATGGCCTCGAAGTCGACCGGGTCGGTCAAGTCGGCCACGGCCATCGACGCTCCCGCGGCCCAGCGGGTGCCGAAGCTGGACCCCATCTCCTCTCGCCAGTGCTCCTGCGCCTGCTGGCCGTTCTTCATGTCGTCGAGCAGGGCGAAGTAGAAGCCCTGCAACTTCTTGATCACGCCCTCGTCGTCCAAGCCGGTGAACGCCTGCGGCTTGCCGTACATCTGAAATTCCAGATTCCAGGTGTCGCCGCCGCGGTGCTCGGGCGGGGCAGGTTCCGGATCCTGATACATCAGCCCGGTTGGCGCCAGGTTCGAGGCGGGGGATGCGAGGTTCTTCGGATCAGCGGTGCGGGGGCTGGGCCCGGCTGGGCGAGGGCCGGGCGGCGGTTGCCGTTGGACGGGTACCGCGAGCGTCCCGGGTGGCGTGGCGTTCCCGGCGATCAATGCGGTGACCGCTCGGTTGCCCGCTGCCTGTTGCATCGCCAGCAGCGGCACGGGCGGGAAGGTCGTCCCCTGGCCGGAGCGGTCCGTGGGCCGCCGGAATTCGCGCTCCGCCGCCGGCGCTGCCCGTGCAGGGTGACGCCCCATCACTCCATTCTGTGCGGAACGAAAGACGTTGGGGAATGCCCATCGGGGCAGGCATCCGGGCCATTCGGTATTCCCCTGGTACCGCCAGGCTGCCATCCAGTTCGGAATCAGCAGAATTCCTCCATGCGTGGCAGCGCAGCCCAGAGCCGCTCGTATAGGTCGGGCGAGCTGTGGCGGAGCCAGACGATGCGGCCGTAGCCGAGGCTGTTGGCGTCGACGACGGGTGAGATCCGTTGCAGGAAGGTGGGTGCGCCGAGTCGCGGAGCCTGATGTACACCGGGTTGACCGGCACGGCGTTCCGGGCGTGGTGGCCGTAGATGTCGTCGGCGGTCCAATTCCAGACCGGGCTGAAAGCGATGGTCCCGTCGATTCTGCGGACTGATCCTCCGTGTCGTGCTCGTTGTCCGGCGGGGTGTGCACGCCCGGTGGCAGGGTCTGGCAGCAGCCGGCGCAGTCGGTGGCGATGCCGGAGGAGAGTGCCTTGAGCAGCATGATGCGGCGGCCGCGGGACTCCTGGGCGCGGATCCCCCAGAGCTGGCCGTCACCGTGACGCTGGTGGGCCTGCCCGGCGGGTTCGGTGATGAGCACCTGGTGCAGGCCCGTCCGCTGCGGCGATGGTCATCCGGGCCTGCCGGCCCGTTCGTGGGGGGTGTCGGCCGCGGGCAGCGTCAGGGTGGCGCACGCGCCATGCCCGGGATTCCCGGTGAGCTCCAGGGTGCCGGAGTGTGCGGTCGCGATCTCCCGGACCAGGGACAGGCCGATCCCGAATCGCTTGCCGCCAGGGGATTTGCCCGGGGCGGCGGGCACACGGCTGGCCCCCCGGGCAAATCGTTCCATCAGCCGGTCGGCATCCTGCGGGTCGATACCATCACCGGTGTCGATGATCTCGAAGATCGCCCAGCCATCGGCCGATCGGCAGGACAGCGTGACGGTGCCACCCGCTGGAGTGTGTGCGACAGCGTTGTCGGTCAGTGCTACCAGGGCGCGTCGCAGCGCGGTACGCGAGCCGTTGACGATCACCCCGGGCGA
Source organism: Mycobacteriales bacterium (assembly GCA_038322925.1). Classification (GTDB taxonomy): domain Bacteria; phylum Actinomycetota; class Actinomycetes; order Mycobacteriales; family Nakamurellaceae; genus Nakamurella. The sequence goes on along the minus strand of JBBQGJ010000008.1, from coordinate 6,464 downwards.
AGTCCGGGTCTGCAGCTCGACGCCGGCGGTCTGCGCCAACACGGCCATCGATGCGGCGACGTCGGTGACAAGGTCTGCGGTATCGACCGGTTCGGCCCGGCTGGGATCTTCGGTCAGCGACGCGCTGGCCAGCAGTTCTTCGACGATCTCGGCGAGCACCCGGGAGTCGTCGAGCAACTGGTCCACGACCGGCCGCGCCGGATCGTCGGCGCGGATTCGCCTGGCCAGCAGTTGGGCCCTGGTGTGCAGGATGGTCAATGGGGTCCGGAGCTCATGACCGGCGTCCGCGATGAATCGACGTTGCAGGGCCAGTGCTTGGCCGAGCGGTCTGACCGCATTGCGCGCTGCCCACCAGCCGACGAACCCGGCGATCACGATGCCAACAGCGCCCGCGACCAGCAGCGCGTTGCGCACCAGCGCGTCATTGTCGCTATCGCGGTCTCCGCCCGCCGGTGGCACCCCTCCCGCGCCGGAATGATGGCCGATCAGGGTGAATGCCAGCACGGCGACCACGGCGATCGCCAGCGCGCAGGCCGCTGCGATCCGGATGCCGACCGCGCGGGCGGCGGCATTGACGATGTCCTCGTCAGCCGCCGTCCGCGGCTGTCCGGTCACTGGCCTGTGCACGGTCGGTGGCTCGTTGTCGTGCCGGTCACTGCGTGCCCAACTGGTAGCCCACGCCGTAGACGGTCCTGATCGCGCGCCGACCGAGCTTGCGCCTCAGGTAGTACACGTAGGTGTCGACGGTGCCGGCGACGTCGGCGGGATCGAACACGGCCGCGAGCAATTCCGTCCGGGTGAAGACCTTGTCCGGTCGCCTGGCCAGCACCGCAAGCAACTCGGCCTCGCTGGCCGACAGCGCCACCGGCGCGGCGTGATCACCCACCACGGTGCGGGCCGCCAGCCGCAGGCTCCGGCTGCCGACGGGGACCATCGCCGAGGTGTCCTGATGCCGGCGCAGCAACGCCCTGATCCTGGCCAGCAGCTCGTCGATCTCGAACGGTTTCACCAGGTAGTCCTCGACGCCGGCGATGCTTCCCCGTGCGGTGAGCAGCAGGATCGGGGTCAGCACCCCGCGGGCCCGGAGCCTGCCCACCAGGTCAACACCTTCGATCGCCGGCAGCCCCCGATCGATCACCATCGCGTCGTACTGCCTGGTCAGACCCAGGTGCAGGCCGCGCTGCCCATCAGCGGCGATCTCCACCTGGTAATCGTCGCCGAGCACTTCGACGAGCAGCGGGCCGAGCTCGCGGTCGTCCTCCACCAGCAACAGCCGTGGCGTGTCGGCCGGCAGCGGATGGACGTCGGTCACGCTGTGATCGTGGCACGCCGCCGCACGGCCGGGCGGGTCATTCCGCGCCCGACATGGCCGTCAATGCTGGGCCGGGCCGGGGCTGGAGCTGTGCCCCGCGGGCCGGCTGGTCCACGGCGCGGCGGTCGGCAGCAGCATGGTCGCCGCGCCGACCCCGATCACCAACGCCGTCACGATCGCCGTGTACCGCCACCGCCTGGCTCGCGCGGCTCGGCCACGAAGCGAGGCGCGCAGCTCGGTCCACGAGGTGGCAGCGGCCTCCCACAAGTGACCGAGAACGTGCACGGTCATCAACGCCACCCAGATCCAGAAGCAGGTCTGATGCGCGGTCAGCAGCCACCCAGAACCGTTGGTGCCCAAAAAGATCAGTCCGACACCCGTGCCCAACAGGGCCACGCTGGACAGGATCACGAACGGGCCGATGACGCGGAGCAGCGGATGCGGCGGGCCTTTCGCCGTGTAGGCGGGCGCGCCGGTGTAATACCGCGCGAAGCGGTACAGCGTTGTGCAGGACTTGAGCAGTACCGGACCGAGCAGCAACACCCCGACGAAGACATGCACGGTGATCAGCTGCCGGACACTGAGCAGGGTGACACCCTCGACGGCCAGCAGGACGAAGAGCACCATGCCGGTCGCCGCGGTCAGCCGGGTGTTGCCCTCGACTCCTCTTGCGCCGCCGGAAGATCCGGCTGCCGCCCCCGCGCTTTCCGCCAGCGGAGTCGCGATCCAGCCAGGCACCCTCATGAACAGCTCCCCATGTCGCCAAAGGTCGTCCACCCTCACCACCGAGGATGCCCCGGAATTCTCAGAGAATCCTGGCCGCCCCGACGCCGTCCCCCACGCCATGCCCGTCGGTCACAGGTTGATCATGTGGCCGGCCAAGCCGTGAATCGCCTCCTTGACCGCCTCGCCAAGGGTCGGATGCGCGTGCACGTTGCGGGCAATCTCATTCACACCCAGCTCATTCACACCCAGCTCATTCACACCCAGGTCCCATTGCTGGGCCAAGGTCAGCTCCGGCAACAACTCGGTGCCCCGGGCCCAGCCTGATGGTCGCACCCGCGGCGACGATGGCGTTCGCGAAGGTGACCGTTTCGGTGCCGCCACCGGTGAGGTCGACGCGCAGGGTGCGCGGATCGAGGAAGGTCCCGTGCCCGGTGAGCTCGGTGATGTCGTTCTTCTTCATCAGGAAGTGCACGCCGCGAACCCGGCCGTCGGCGACCTTCCGGCTGCGCCGGAACGCCGCCACATGGTCGAACCGGATGGTCGAGACGGACGGTGCCATCGACGTGGATGCCAAGGGTTTCGCCTCGCCGTTGACCAGGTGGGCCAGCTCGGCGTTGCGCAGCAGCGCCTTGGACGGGACGCACCCGACGCTCAAACAGACTCCGCCCCAATACTTCTTCTCGACCACGGCGACGGTGTTGCCGAGCTGGGCGGAGCGGATGGCAGCGATTGGCCGACGGAGCCTGACCCGAGTGACGCCACATCGACCTGCGCGATCACCTCCGAAAGACGCTCCGCCGATGGGTTCGTGGCGGAGGAGCGGGCAGCGACCACCAGCATTCCAGCGGGACGCCGGTCCGGGAATCCCGGGTGTCGGGCGATGGTTGTTGCTCGCGGATCCCGGTTGGCCGGTTGCTGTGAGAGAATTCACTGCGTTCAAACGCGTGGCACGACCGCGCCGACGCGACGGGCCGTTGCACGACGAACGGCCGGTCCCGCGGGCTAACCGGTCACCTATGTCCCGACAATCGGGCAGCAGCACCCAGACACCTGGCGCGGCTAGCTCCGAACGGGTGATCATGCCGACCAGGGACCGCTGGATTTTGGTGACCTGGTCAGATCACTGCGGTCCGCCCCGGCTGGCTCTTGGGACTTTTGGCCCTGTCTTTCGGCCATCCGATACGTCAGATTGACTGCCAGGTACATCCAGTTCACCAAGGACACGTATTCGGCTGTGTACGGACCGCAAAATGAGCGCGGGAGCCTTCCGTTCAAGGATCTTGGTCGCCCCCGCGGCCAAGTGGCCCGCGTTCACCCGCGACAACGACGTTGCGAGAGGATTCAGCGTGGGCATCTACGACGAGGTATTCCGGGCGAGTGTGACCGACCCCGAGGCGTTCTGGTTGGACGCGGCGAGCGTCATCGACTGGTCGGTACCACCGACTCAGGCGCTCGATTCGACGAACCCGCCGTTCTACCGGTGGTTTCCCGACGGCGAACTGAACGTCGCCTACAACGCCCTGGACCGGCATGTCGAATCCGGCCGCGGCGAACAGGCCGCGCTGATCTACGACAGCCCGGTGACCAACTCACGCCGCGTCTACACCTATCGCGAACTGCGCGACGAAGTCGCCGCCTTTGCCGGGGTGTTGGCCGACCAGGGTGTGGTCAAGGGCGACCTGGTGGTCATCTACATGCCGATGATCCCGGAGGCCGCCATCGCCATGTTGGCCTGCGCGCGCCTCGGCGCCGTGCATTCGGTGGTCTTCGGTGGGTTCGCCCCGAAAGAGCTGGCCATCCGGATCGATGACGCCAAGCCCAAGGTCATCGTGTCCGCGTCCTGCGGCATCGAGGGCAAGAAGGTCATCCCGTACGTCCCGCTGCTGACCAAGGCGATCGAACTCGCCGAGCACAAGCCGGAGAAGCGCATCATCCTGCAGCGTGCCCAGTTGACCGCCGAGCTTGCCCCGGACGACGTCGACTGGGCCACCGCGATCGCGACGGCAACGCCGGCAGATCCGGTGCAGGTCAATGCGACCGACCCGCTGTACATCCTGTACACCTCGGGCACCACCGGAAAGCCCAAGGGCGTGGTTCGCGACAGTGGCGGGTACGCGGTGGCTCTGGCCTGGACGATGCCCAACATCTACAGCATCCAACCGGGCGAGACCATGTTCACCGCTTCGGATGTCGGATGGGTCGTCGGGCACTCGTACATCGTGTACGCACCGCTGCTGACCGGTTCGACCACGATCCTCTACGAAGGCAAGCCTGTCGGCACGCCCGACGCCGGGCAGTTCTGGCGGGTTGCGGCCGAGAACAACGTGAAGAGCATCTTCACCGCCCCGACCGCCTTCCGAGCCATCAAGAAGGAAGACCCGCACGGAGAATTCCTGGCCAAGTACGACCTGTCCAAGTTGGAGTACCTGTTCCTGGCCGGCGAACGGCTGGACCCCGAGACCTACCACTGGGCGACCGAACTGCTCGGCATCCCGGTTATCGATCACTGGTGGCAGACCGAGTCCGGCTACCCAATCGTGGCCAACCCCACCGGCATCGAACTGCTGGAGCTCAAGCCAGGTACGCCGACCCGGCCCATGCCCGGCTGGGATGTTCAGGTGATGGGCTTGGACGGCAAGCCGGCCGGCCCCAATACGGACGGCGCGATTGTGATCAAGCTTCCGTTGCCTCCCGGCGCCCTGCCCACGCTGTGGAACGACGACGAACGCTTTGTGGCGTCGTACATGTCGGCGTTCCCCGGCTACTACTTGACCGGCGACGGCGGCTTCTTCGATGACGACGGCTATCTGTACGTCATGGGTCGCACCGATGACGTCATCAACGTCGCCGGCCACCGGCTGTCCACCGGTTCCATGGAGGAAGTGCTGGCGGGTCACCCGGATGTCGCCGAGTGCGCGGTGTTCGGCATCGCCGATCCCATGAAGGGCCAGCTTCCACGCGGCCTGGTAGTGCTCAAGTCGGGCGTGCCGAACGACTACGAATCGGAAAAGCGGCTCTGCGCCGAGTTGGTCAAGATGGTCCGCGAGCAGATCGGTGCGGTTGCCGCGCTCAAAGAGGTCAGCGTGGTGGCCGCCCTGCCCAAGACCCGGTCCGGCAAGATCCTGCGAAAGACGATGGGCAACATCGCCGATGGGCAGACCATCGTGGTGCCGTCGACGATCGACGATGCCTCGGTCCTCGACGCACTCCGTCCGGTGTTGCGCCCGGAGCACACAACACCCGCCGCTGACGGGGAGCCCAGCCCGAAAGCCGAGACCGCCATCGGTGTGTAGCACTTGCTCGAACATCACGACGGCGCCCGCGACCCGGGCCGCCGGCCTTGCCCGGAGCCGGCACGACCGACCACGACCCTGACGCAATGGCGTCACTGATTGAAAGGGAATTCTCTGATGCCTGAAGCTGTCATTGTTGCCGCGTCGCGGTCGCCGATCGGTCGTGCGTTCAAGGGCGCCTTGAAAGACACTCACCCGGCCCAGTTCGCCGCGACGATGGTGCAGGCGGCGTTGGACAAGGTGCCGGAATTGGATCCGAAGTCGATCGATGACGTGTTGCTGGGCTGTGGGATGCCCGGTGGTGAGCAGGGCTGGAACATGGCCAGGGTGGTGGCGGTGCTGCTGGGCCTGGACAACGTGCCGGGGGCGACGATCACCCGGTACTGCTCGTCCAGTGTGCAGACCACCCGGATGGCGATGCACGCGATCCGCGCCGGTGAGGGTGATGTGTTCATCTCCGCCGGGGTGGAGTGTGTGTCCCGGTTCGGGATCGGCGGCTCGGACACCCCGCCGTTGACCGCGGAGGACCCGAAGGGGTTGGGCCCGAACCCGTACCTGGATGCGCAGTTCGACGATGCGCACACCCGCAGCGTGGCCCGTGCGCAGCACCCGGTCGGGGTGTGGCACGACCCGCGGGAGGACGGCGAACTGCCGGACTACTACATCGCCATGGGGTTGACCGCGGAGAACGTCGCCAGCTACCGCGGGATCACCAGGGCCGAGCAGGACGAGTTCGCGTTGCGCTCCCAGACGTTGGCCGCGAAGGCGTTGGCGAACGGGTTCTGGGCCAAGGAGATCACCCCGGTGACGTTGCCCGACGGCACGGTGATGACCGCGGACGAATGCCCCCGCGCGGGGACCACGCTGGACGGGTTGGCCGGGTTGAAGCCGGTGTTCCAGGTCGATGGCACGGTCACCGCCGGCAACGCCTGCCCGTTGAACGACGGCGCGGCGGCGTTGGTGATCATGAGTGATGTGCGGGCCAAGGAGCTGGGCATCACCCCGCTGGCGCGGGTGGTGGCCACCGGGGTGTCGGCTTTGTCCCCGGAGATCATGGGTCTGGGTCCGATCGAGTCGACCCGGCAGGCGTTGGCGAATGCGAAGATGAGCATCGGTGATATCGATTTGTTCGA
>JBBQGJ010000007.1:0-46218 GCA_038322925.1 Mycobacteriales bacterium | reverse complement strand
ATACGAGGTGACCATCACACCGGCGGCCTGATCGCCGACGAAGACCGCATTCTTCGGCCCCTAACAACATGCCCGAACTCACCCGCGATCCACGGGTCGATTCCGCATGCCACCTCACCATTTAGTTTCGTCTCAGGACCGGCATCCTGGGCGGATGGGCGCCCGCCCGATCGGTGGGCAGGCTCAAGGCATGACCACATTTCTCGACCCGGCCGATGCGATGACGCCCGGGGAAGCGCCCCGGGAACCATTGCCGTCGCGGGCCCCGCGGCACGGCCTGCTGACGCCCCGATCCTGGGCCGAACTGCTCTACACCCTCGTCGATCTCGCTCCGGCGATCGCGTTCTTCGTGCTGATCGTCACCCTGCTGTCGGTGGGCCTGGGCCTGACGATCATCTACGTCGGCGTGCCGATTTTCGTGTTCGGTCTGCTGGTGGCCAGGTTCGGCGGGCAGCTGCAGCGTGCGATGGCGCTGGCGTTCCTTGACCTGCCGACGTCGCCGCCGGAGGCGATCAGGCCGCGCAGGCCCGGTCCGATCGGCGCCATGGTCGGCGTGCTGGCCGACGGCGCCTGCTGGCGGGCGGTCTGCTATTTCGTCATCAAGATCGCTCTCGCGCCGGTGACGTTCGGGCTGGCCCTCGGCTCCTACGCGGCGGGCCTGGCCGCGGTGACCTACCCGATCTGGCGGCCGTACCTTCCCGAGCAGGCGGCGTCCGACGGATCGCTGCACCGCGGAACGCAATGGTGGCCGGACTATTTCGTGGACACCTGGCCTCGAATGGTGTTCCTGGCGATCGTCGGGCTCGGTGTGCTGTGGCTGGCGCCCCGGGTGGTCCGGTTCCTGACCACCATCGACCGCATTCTGATCGTGAGCCTGCTGACCGGGGACACCAGCCGTCCGCTCGACTACTGAGCGCGCGCACAGATGGCATTGCTGACGGCCGGCCGGATCGCACCTGACGGGGTTGCGATCTGTACCGTCACAGAGCCCGGCATTCCCCACGGAGGAATCCATGACCGATGCACCCCTGTCTCCGGCACTCACCCAGCTGCTGGCGAGCGTGCCGACCTCGGCCGGCGCAAGGATCGAGACTGCGGACGTCGATTACCGGCTCGACGGGTCGGCGCTGCAGGGGTACCTCGCCGTCGACTCCGCCTCGACCGAGCGCCGTCCGGGAGTGTTGCTGGTCCACGACTGGCTGGGAGTGGCCGGGTACGTGCAGGTGCGAGCACAGATGTTGGCCCGCCTGGGATATGTGGCGTTGGCCGCCGACATCTACGGTGCCGGGATCCGGCCGAGCATGCAGGACGCTCCGAAGGTGGCCGGGACCTTCTACTCCGATCCCGCACTGGTCCGGGCGCGGGCGCGGGCGGGGCTCGACGAACTCCGGTCCCACCCGTTGGTCGATCCCGCGCGGATCGCCGTGATCGGTTACTGCTTCGGCGGTTTCGTCGCGCTGGAGCTGGCGCGCAGCGGGGCCGAATTCACCGGTGTGGTGACCTTCCACGGCGCGCTGAGCAGCTCCGCGCCGCAGGACGCTGCCAACATCAAGGGGAAAGTCCTGGTGCTGTCCGGCGGCTCCGATCCGGTAGTGCCGGACAGTCAGATCGATGAGTTCAAGGATTCGCTGCGGGCGGCGCCGGGCGTCGATTGGCAGATCGTCAGCTACAGCGGCGCGATGCACGCGTTCACCAACCCCGATGCCAACGCCCCGGAGCGCGGCGCGGAGTACCAGGCGACGGCCGATCGCCGGTCGTGGGCCGCGATGCGGGCGTTCTTCGACGAGATCTTCGGCTGACGGGAATCGGTGTTTCCGGTCAGCCCTCAGGTCCGGACGAGGCGATCACGTGCTCCCCGGGATCCGGCCGGCCCAACCCGCGAAGGCCCCTGGCCAACACGGCGACCGCCGCCGCGATCAGACAGCCCGCCCCGATGATCATGAACCCGACGGCCGGGCCGTACGCGTCCACCAGCGGGCCGACGGCGAGCAGACCCAGCGGCCCGGCCGCCAGCGACAGCGCGGTGTAACTGCCGATCACCCGGCCGCGGAGCCGCTCCGGGGTGCGGGTCTGGATGATCAGCGAGCACACCGGGTTGATCGGGCCGGTGACAACCCCGGCCAGCACGGCCAGCGCCACCATCACCCACACCGAGGGCAGCAGGGCGAACGCACCGAGAAACACCCCGGCCGCCGCCAGCCCGCCGACCAGCGTCGCCCGGCTGGAGAGCCGGTTGGCCAGCGCCCCGTAGGCCAGCGCACCCGCGATACCGCCGCCGGCATAGGCAGCCAGGATGATCCCGAACGCCGCGGCCTGACCGGTGGTCTGCAGGTGCGCGTTCAGCACGACCGTCTCGAAGGGCAGGATGAAGACCCAGAGCACGGCCGCGGTGAGGGTGACCGCGCGCAACGTGGGGTCGCGCAGCACGTAGCGCAGCCCCTCGACCACCGAACGGAAGTAGGGCTCGGGCCGTGGTCGAGGCGCCAGCTGGCGGGGAATCGTGACGGCGGTCAGCGCGGCGGCGAGGCCGAACAACACCACCGACGTCCACAGCGTGCCGAAGCCGCCGATGACGATCAACAGCACCCCGGCGAGTCCCGGACCGGCCAGGTAACCGATGCCCTCGGCCGCCTCGCCCCAGGCATTCAGCCTGGTCAGCGGGACGCCGGCGTGCCGGGCGACGTCGGGCCGCAGGCTTTCCCTGGCCGCGGCCCCTGGACTGTCGAACACCGCGCCCAGCGCCACCAGCACCAGCAGCAGCGGAATGCCCAGCCCGATCGTCAACTCGGCCAGCGGGATCGCCGCCACCGCCAGCGCGCTGAGCACGTCGGCGATGATGCTGGACCGGCGTCGGCCGACCCGGTCGATCAACGCCCCGCCGAAGACCGCGGCGACGGCGATCGGCGCGATCGCCGCCGCGCCGGCCAACCCGGCCAGCGCGGCGCTGCCGGTTCGCTCGAGGTGGACCAGCCACGGCACCGCCACCGCCACGATGCTGTTGGCGGTGATCGACAGCGCGGTCGAGCCGAGCACGCCGGCCAGCGGGATCACCACCCGGCGAGGTCGCGGCGTGTCGGTCATCCGTGCCCCCAAGGCGGTGCCGCCGGATCGCTGGTGCCATCGGCCCCTTCCTCAGGCGGTCAGCACCAACTTGCCCGGCGTCCCGTTCTCCAGCAGCTCCAACGCCTCCCGGCCCTCCGCCAGCGGGAACGTCCGGTCGACGACCGGCTCGATCCCCGCAGCGTCGCAGAACGCGATCAGCCGGCGGAACTCGTCGAGGGTGCCCATCGTCGAGCCGATCACCGAGATCTGCAGGAAGAACAGCCGCTGCAGGTCCGCTGACGGATCGGCCCCGCTGGTGGCCCCGCAACACACGATGACGCCGCCGGGCCGGACCGCACGCATGGAATGCGACCAGGTCGCCTTGCCCACCGACTCGAAGACGCCGTCAACCCGCTCGGGCAGCCGGGCGCCCTCCTCGAAGACCCGGTGCGCCCCCAGCTCGACCGCCCGGGCCCGGCCCGCTTCGCTGCGGGAGGTGACCCAGACCCGCATTCCGGCGGCCCGGCCGAGCTGGATGAGCGCCGTGGACACCCCGCCGGAGGCGCCCTGCACCAGAATGGTGGATCCGGCGGGCAGCCCGCTTCGGGTGGCCAGCATCCGGTAGGCGGTGAGGTAGGTGGTGCCCAAGGTCGCCGCCGCGGCGTGCGACATCGAGCCGGGCAGCGGCACCAGATTCCTGGTCGGCACCGCGACGAATTCGGCGAACGTGCCCTGGTGCTTCTCGGTCAGCAGAGTGCGTGACGGGTCGGTGGTCTCGTCGCCACTGAACGCGGGGTCACCGATGATCGGGTAGATGACCACGTCTCGGCCGTCGTCGGTGACGCCGGCGCCGTCGCAGCCAAGGATCATCGGGAATTGATCGGGCTTGATCCCGACGCCGCGCAGCGTCCACAGATCGTGCCGGTTGAGCGAGCCCGCGCGCACCCGCAGCCGGGACCAACCGTCCGGAATCTCCGGCTCCGGCCGCTCACCGACCGCCACGCTGTCCAGTGGGGCATCGGGATTGGGCGAGGTGGCGTAGACGGCGAGCATGGGCGTCAGCGTAGAGCCCGCCGTCCGGGACACTCACGCGCGGCGTTCCGCTGGTGAATTCCAGCCGGACAACCCGCCCGGGCGGGTACGGGCGAGAACCGTTCTCGGAGACCGTCCGTATTCCAGTGTGACTCGGGTCACCGCGGCCCGAGCCCCGCTGGGCGGGGGATTCAACGATCCCTTAAGGGGAGGCCATGATCAGTTCGATCGGCACGACAACTCGGCGCCGCAGGATCAGATCGATCGCGACGGTGATGGTGGTGGGGGCCGCCGTCGCCGTCCAACTGGGTTCCGCCCAGCTGGCATCGGCAGCGCCCGCCGGCGCAGCGGCCGCTGCGAGGCAGGTATGCGTCACCACCGACGTCTACGTCACCGACAATTCCGCGTTCGGCGCGAACAACGGTGGGCTGATTCATGTCAACAAGGCGGACGGCGCCAGGAACAGCCTGTCGGAGAACAACAATCCAGTCGGAACTCCCGAATTCGAGACTCCCTGGGGGATGACGTCGGACGCCAATGGTGATCTGCTCGTTGCCGAGCAGGCCATGGTCGGGGTCACGCCGCCGGGGGTGATCCGGGTCGACAAGACCACGGGTGTGCGAACTCTCATCTCCAACAACACGACACCCGCTGGCGGGTCTGACTTCTCCACACCCAGCGGTATAGCGGTGGAGGCCGATGGCAGCATCCTGATCGCCGATCTGTCGGCCTTCCCGCAGGGCAACGGCGGGGTGATCCGGGTCGACCCGGTGACCGGGACCCGAACGACGTTGTCCCGCAACGGATCGCCGGCAGGTGGACCGTCCTTCAACGGACCCATGGACCTCGCGGTCGCCGCCAACGGGGACATCTACGTCGCCAACACCTTCGGCAACAACATCATCAAGGTGGACCCGGTGACCGGAGCGAGGACACTGGTCTCCCGCAACAACAATCCGGCGGGCGGGCCGAGTTTCGTCTGGCCGTGGGGGATGACGATCGCGCCGGACGGCGACATCCTGATCTCCGACTCGAGCGCGTTCGGTGGTGACGGCGGCATCATCCGGGTCGACCCCGCCACCGGGGTCCGTTCCACGTTGTCGAGCAACACCAGTCCGGCGGGCGGACCCAGCTTCGACCACCCGGGGGATCTGATCGTCGATCAGTGCGGACACATTCTGGTGACCGACAGCGGAGCTGAGGCGATCTACCAGGTCGACCTGAGCACAGGTGCCCGCACGACGGTGTCGGACAACGCCTCCAGCGGATCGCCCGCCTATGCGTGGCCCATGGGCATCGTCGCGACCAGCCTGCTCATCAACATCATCGATCCGCCGTTCGAGCCCGGCCAACCCGGTCAACTCGGCTGATCGCTGACCGGCGACCGGCACACGACGAGCGCTTCCGGGTCGGTGGCGAGCCGGCCGCCCGGGACGTTCGCCGCCCAGGGGTGACCGGCTCGATCGCCCTGGACTGGTCGCCCGCACCGATCGCCCCGTTACCCTGGCCAGGTGACCTGGCAGGGCGTTCTGGACGTCGTCGACGCGATCGAGTCATGGATCGCCGGCCAGTCGTACTGGGTCCAGGTCGTCGTGCTGCTCGCCGTCCTCGGCCCGCTGTGCTGGCTGCTCGCCGGAGTGATCGATCGGATGGTCGAGGCCGTGCTGGCCTGGCACAGCAGGCGCGACCAGAGCTCCCCGATCGGCGCCGGCGCCGGGGGTTCCACCAGTGTCATCGGGGGTTCCACCAGTGTCATCGGGGGTTCCACCCCTGCCGGCGGGCAACGGATCAAGGCGGATCCGTGAGCCGCCGCCCGCTGCCGGTGATGACCCGGCGCTGGATGACGATCGCGCTGGTGGTGCTCGTGCTGGTGGCGATCATCGTCGCGCTGACCCGCTGAGACTGCCCGCCAGCAACCGTCCGGCGACCACTGCCCGACTAACACTGGGGCGGCCGCTTCTCCGCGAAGGAGCGCGCGCCCTCCCGCGCCTCGGGTGACGCGAATTGGGTTGCCGACAAGCGGAGCAGCGCCGCGTACCGCTCGTCGGAGTCGTCCAGATCGCCCAGCACCAACGTCTTCGTCCCGGCCAGGGCGGTCGGCCCGCCGCGCAGCAGGGAGGTGACGTAACCGGCGACTGCGGCGTCCACGTCCTCGGCGACGGCATTGACCAGCCCGATCTCCAGCGCCCGGGCGGCGTCGAAGACGTCACCGGTGAGCAGCAGTTCGCGGGCCGCGGCCGGTGCGACCCGGTGCAGTACCGGCACCGAGATGACCGCCGGGATCAACCCGATCCGCACCTCGGAGAAGGCGAACGTCGCGGACGTCGCGGCCACCGCGATGTCCGCCGCGGCCAGGATGCCAAGGCCGCCCGCCCGGGCCGGACCGCCGATCCGGGCGATCACCGGTTTCGGGCAGCGCGCGACCTTCTGCAGGATCGCCGGCAACTCCCGCACCCCCTCCGCGCCAGGCGCCGCGACAGCCTCCTCCTTCAGGTCCATCCCGGAGCAGAACACCGGCCCGGTGTGCCCGATCACCACCACCCGCGCCGCGTCGTCGTTGGCTGCCGCGTCCAAGGCGGCCGACAGCTCGGCCCTGACCCGGACGGACAGGGCGTTGCGGTTGTGCGGGGAGTCCAGGGTGATCCGGGCGACGCCGTCGGCGGTGTGACTGCGGACGAATTCGGCCATCGGCAACCTCTCGTCATGCACTCGTCATCCACAACCAGCTCGCCGCACGGGCTGGTGGTGCCGCGCCCGTCATTCACTGGCGAACAACAGCACGCCCCTGCGGTGCGGAACACTGGTCGGGTGCCCTCCAGCCTGCCCGACGGCGACCCGGTCCCCGCGGACGGCTCGCTGCCCGATCAGGCGTACGTCGGCATGGCGGACCGCACCCTGTCGGTGTACCTGCATGTGCCGTTCTGCGCGACCCGGTGCGGCTACTGCGATTTCAACACCTACACCGCCGGCGAGCTCGGCGCGGCAGCGTCCCCGCAGTCCTGGTTTGACGCGGCACTGGCCGAGATCGACCTCGCCGCAAAGGTTCTCGCGGCGTCGGGCAGCAGGAAGGTCGCCACCGTGTTCGTCGGCGGTGGCACGCCGTCGCTGGTGGGCGCCGGCCCGCTGACCGGCTTGCTCGCGGCGGTCAGGGACCGGATCGGGCTGCACCCGGACGCGGAAGTGACGACGGAGGCCAACCCGGAGTCCACCGATCAGCGGCTGCTGGCAGAACTGCGCGCTGCGGGATTCACCCGGCTCTCGTTGGGCCTGCAGTCGACCTCGCCCGCCGCGCTACGGATCCTGGAACGCACGCACACCCCGGGGCGCGCCCTTGAGGTCGTCGGCTGGGCACGCCAGGCTGGCTTCGAGCACGTCAACCTGGACCTGATCTACGGCACCCCGGGCGAGACCGACGACGAGTTCGTCGCCTCGCTGCGGGCGGCCGCGGTCAGCGGCGCCGACCACGTTTCCGCCTATTCCCTCATCGTCGAGCCGGGCACGCGGTTGGCGCGCCAGGTCCGCACCGGTGCGCTGCCGATGACGGATGACGACGTGCTGGCCGACCGGTATCTGCTGGCCGAGAACGAGCTCACCGGCGCCGGGCTGCAGTGGTACGAGGTCTCCAACTGGGCGGCGAACGACGTCGCTCGGTGCCGGCACAACCTGGCGTACTGGACCGGCGGCGATTGGTGGGGGATCGGTCCGGGCGCGCACTCGCACGTCGGCGGGGTGCGCTGGTGGAACGTCAAGCACCCGGCCGCCTACGCGGGCGCGATCGCCGCGGGCCGATCGCCCGGGCACGCGCGGGAGGTGCTGGACCCCGCGCAGCGCCGGTTGGAGGACATCCTGCTGAGGCTGCGGCTTGTCGAGGGGCTCCCTGTCGGCCTGCTCAGCGACACCGGCCGAACACACGCCACCGCTGCGGCGGAGCAGGGACTGCTTCAGCCGCACCAGCTGGCCGCGGGGCGGGCAGTGCTCACGGTGACCGGCAGGCTGCTGGCCGACGGGCTGGCGCTGCGGCTGGCCGAGTAACCTGCCGAATGCCCGGTCCGCCTGCACCGGCGGCCCACCGGCCGAGCAGGTGCTCAGCGGGGGGAAACCACCGGCGGGCGCCGAGTGGGCGGCCCGACCCGGGGCAGCCGATCGGTGTTCGCAGGCTTGACGCTCGACGAGCTTGCCCGCTCGGCCGGGGCGGTGGTCGCGGCGGTGGCTGCGTCGCGGTTCACGTCCAAGTTCAGGATCCGGACATGCATCGAGGTCCGCTGCTGCAGCGCGGCGCGCAACGCGCGGTGCAGGCCGTCCTCGAGGTAGATCTCGCCCTGCCACCGCACGGCGTGCGGGAAAAGGTCGCCGTAGAACGTCGAGTCCTCGTCCAGCAGGGTGTCCAGCCGAAGTTCGCGTTTGGTGGTGACGAGCTCGTCCATCCGGATCTGCCGGGGCGGTATGCGGGCCCAGTCGCGCATCGCCAGGCCGTGATCGGGGTACGGCCGGCCGTCGCGAACGTCCTTGAAGATCATGGGTGGATCTCTCGCTCGATCACACGGGCCTCCGTCGGCAGCTGGCTCACAGGGTAGCCGCCGGTCGGCCGACCGTGCTGGAACTCCAGGTCGCCGCCGCGCCCTGCCCCGGCCATTACACTTGGCAGAGCGGCGGCCGGAGTGCCAGCCGTCGACAGAGCGTTCCGCCGTCACCGCCAGCACGGGACGGTCAGCAACCCCGGAGGTGATCATGACGGCGGACGACAGGCGGTTCGAGGTTCTCCGCGCGATCGTCTCCGACTATGTGGCCACCCGTGAACCGGTGGGCTCGAAATCGCTGGTGGAACGTCACCAGCTCGGGGTGTCGCCGGCGACCATCCGCAACGACATGGCCGTGCTGGAGGACGAGGGCTACATCGCCCAGCCGCACACCTCCGCGGGTCGCATCCCCACCGACAAGGGCTATCGGCTTTTCGTCGACCGGTTGTCCCAGGTCAAGCCGCTGTCGGCGGGGGAGCGACGGGCGATCCAGTCGTTCCTGTCCGAGGCGGTCGACCTGGACGACGTGCTGCGCCGATCGGTCCGGCTGCTCGCCCAACTGACCAGGCAGGTCGCCGTCGTGCAGTACCCCACCCTGGCCCGTTCGCTGGTCCGGCACGTGGAGGCCGTCGCGCTCGACTCGCGCCGGCTGCTCCTGGTGGTCATCACCGACACCGGAAGGGTCGAACAACGGCTTGTCGAGCTGGATGCCGACGTCACCGAGGACGCGCTGTCGACCCTGCGATCGCTGCTGGCCGCTCAGGTGGCGGGACGCCGGCTGGCCGACGCGGCGTCCGCGGTGACAAATCTGGCCGCGCTGGCCGACCCCGCCGTCCGGCATGTGGTCGTGCCCTCGGTCAGCGTGCTGCTCGATGCGCTGGTCGAGCATCCCGAGGAGCGTCTCGTACTGTCCGGGACATCACACGCGACGGGCGCCTGGGCCGACCAGCCGGCCAGCCTGCGCGGCGTGCTGGAGGCGCTGGACGAGCAGGTCACACTGCTGAAGTTGCTGGCCGCGTTGGAAGCCCCGGATGCCGTGATGGTGTCCATCGGCCGGGAGAACGCGGACGTGAACCTGTCCACCTCGGCGCTGGTGTCCGCGGGATACGGCAGCGGGAGCACCTTGATGGGCGGGCTGGCGGTCGTGGGTCCGACCCGGATGGACTACCCCGGGACGATGGCCGCGGTCCGCGCCGTTGCCCGGTACGTCGGAGAGATCGTCGCGGGCCGGTGACCCGGGCCGGTCACGCCGGGCACACCAGCGGTACCAACGGGCGACGCAGGCCGCCCCACAAAGACCCAGCACGGCACAGAACAACCCACACGGCCCAGAACACCCAGAACACCCAGAACGACGCAGACCGACACAGAACGCTACAGAAAGAATGCAGGGCGGCATCCGCGCGGCGGGTGCCAGGCAAGGTGCGGACCGGCGTCCGCGGGAAGGCGACTGGTGCAAAGCGTGGCACGGGACTACTACGGCCTGCTGGGCGTGCCCAAGGGCGCATCGGCGGATGAGATCAAGCGGGCCTACCGCAAGCTGGCGCGGGAACTGCATCCCGACGTGAACCCCGATCCGGCTGCCCAGCAGCGGTTCAAGGAGGTCACGGCGGCCTACGAGGTGCTCTCCGACCCGGCCAAGCGGCAAGTGGTCGACCTCGGCGGGGACCCGCTGTCGTCCGGCGGCGGGGGCGGTCCGGGCGGCGCGGGCGGGATGGGTGATCCCTTCGGCGGGATGGGCCTCGGCGACATCATGGACGCCTTCTTCGGTGGCGGCGGAGCGCGCTCGCGGGGGCCGCGGTCCCGGGCCCGGCAGGGCGACGACGCCCTCATCCCCATCGAATTGACGCTGGAGGAATGTGCCACCGGGGTCGCCAAGGACCTGGCGGTGGACACCGCGACGCTGTGTTCTGTTTGCCAGGGTTCGGGGTGCGCGCCGGGCACCACCCCGATGACCTGCGACACCTGCAAGGGCGCCGGCGAGATCCAGCAGGTGCAGCGCTCACTGCTCGGCCAGGTCGTCACCTCCCGGCCGTGCCCGGTGTGCCGCGGGTACGGCGAGGTGATCCAGGATCCGTGCCGGCAGTGCAACGGCGACGGACGGGTGCGCGCCCGCCGGACGGTGCGGGCCAACATCCCTGCGGGCGTGGGCGACGGCATCCGGGTGCGGCTGGCCGGTCAGGGCGAGGTCGGCCCCGGCGGTGGTCCCCCCGGCGATTTGTACGTCGAGGTTCAGGAGCTGCAGCACGAGCGGTTCACCCGCGACGGCATCGACCTGCACTGCACGGTGCACGTGCCGATGACAGCGGCCGCGCTGGGCACGTCGATGGCGCTGCACACCCTGCAGTCCGTGGAAGATCTGGACATCCAGCCGGGTACCCAATCAGGCACGGTGATCACCATGCGCGGCCAGGGCATGCCCCGGCTGCGTGGATCCGGCGTCGGCAACCTGCACATCCACGTCGAGGTGGTGACGCCGACCAAGGTCGACGCGCGCCAGGCGGAGGTACTTCGCGAGCTCGCCACGCTACGCGGCGAGGAGCAACCGGAGCTGGCCGCGAGGGCGCACGGCGGATTCTTCTCCAGGCTCCGCGACTCCTTCGCCGGGCGGTGATCGGCGCCCTCCGCGCGCCGGGTCCGCCCACCGCCGAGAGCATGATCATCCCCGTGCTCATGCGTCAGCTGATCGGTTCCGCCGGGCAGTCCCGGTGACGGACGGCCCGTTCTTCCTGGTGGACACGGTGCCGGCGGCCGGGGAGTTCCGGCTCGCCGGGCCGGAGGGGCGGCACGCGGCCGCGGTCCGCCGGCTGCGCGTCGGCGAAACCCTGGTTCTCACCGACGGCCGCGGCCGGCGTGCAGCGGGAACCGTGCTGGAGGTCGGGCGCGCTGAGTTGACCGTCCAGTTGGACGCCGCCGTGACGATCGATCGCCCCGCGGTCCGCGTCACCATGGTGCAGGCGTTGCCCAAGGGTGATCGCGGTGAGTTGGCGGTCGAACTGGCCACCGAGGCCGGCGTGGACGAGATCGTTCCATGGGCGGCGAGCCGGTGTGTGGCCCGTTGGACCGCCGACCGCGCGGACCGAGGCCATGCCCGCTGGCAGAATGCCGCGCGGGAAGCGGCGAAGCAGTCGAGACGGAGCTACGTGCCGGTGGTCCACGATCTGGCGTCGACAGCAGCTGTTGCAGCGCGCATTCGCGAGGCGGCCGGCGCGGTGCTGTTGCACGAGTCGGCGGAAAGGCCGCTGACGGCGATCCCGCTCCCTGCCGCGGGCGACCTGCTGCTGGTGGTGGGCCCAGAGGGTGGCGTCTCCGGCGAGGAGTTGGCCTTGTTCCGGCGGGCCGGTGCAGCGGCGGTACGGCTCGGACCGGAAGTGCTGCGGACCTCGACCGCCGGCGTCGTCGCACTCGGCGCGCTCGGCGTGCTGACCGGCCGCTGGCGCGACCCGGACAGGAGCCGGCAATGAAGATCACCACCCACCAGTACGCCTACGGTCCGCATCCCAGTCAGACCGTGCGGATGATCCTGCCCGGCGGCGCGCACATCCCGGTCGCGGTGGTGATCCACGGCGGGTACTGGCGGGCCGCCAACGGCGCAGAACTGGCCGAACCGCTGGGCCGCGACCTCACCCGGTTCGGCGTCGGTGCCGCAGTCATCGAGTACCGCCGGATGGGCGAGGGCGGCGGTTGGCCGACCACGCTCGCCGACGTCGCGCGCGCGGTGGATTCCCTGGCGGTCCAGGGGCAGTACGTGGCCGACGGAACGCTGCTGCTGGACCGGGTGGCCGCCGTCGGTCACTCCGCGGGTGGTCAGCTCGCGGCGTGGCTCGCCCATCGCGGATCCCTGCGGGCCGGCACAGCCGGATCGGTCGGGCCAGGCGAGTCGCACGTCCCGGTGGTAGGTGCGGTCACTCAGGCCGGACTGCTGGATCTGGTGGGCGCGGCGGGCGAGCGGCTGGGCGACGGCGCCGTCGTCGCGCTGATGGAAGGCGAGCCACGCTCGCTCCCGCAGCGCTACCACCACGCCTCCCCGCTGGCCAGTGTCGGTGACGGCGCCAGAGTGGTCTGCGTGCATGGCGCCGCCGACGACACCGTCCCGCTGTCCCAGTCGGAGCGGTACGTCGAGGCCGCGCGGATGGCAGGTGACCCGGCGACGCTGATCGTGCTGCCCGGGGTCGGTCACTTCGAACTCATCGACCCCAACGACCCGGCCTGGGAGGTCTGCCGGGATCAGTTGCTGCGGATGGTGTGACCAACCCACTGTCCGGTCGTGATCACCCAGAGATCACCTGGATTCCGACCA
Organism: Mycobacteriales bacterium; assembly: GCA_038322925.1. GTDB lineage: Bacteria > Actinomycetota > Actinomycetes > Mycobacteriales > Nakamurellaceae > Nakamurella. The sequence continues at coordinate 33,327 of JBBQGJ010000007.1, read as the reverse complement.
TGTGACCGACGTCCGCGAGCGCTCGATCGATTGTCAGCAGATCGGCTCCGCGATCCAGTGCCAAGGCGAGGTAGACGGCGTCCGCCAATGTCAGCCTGTCGGTCAACGCCACTGCCGCCAGTAACAACGGACCGTGTGTTGGCACCCGCGATGCTGGTAGATCGACAAGGGCGCGGATCATGCGATCGGCGGTGTCGGAGCTGATCAGGGATCGCCGGCACATCCGCAGCGCGGCATTGGCGACCTCGTAGTCGAATATCGACGGGACGATGACCTGTTGGTAGGAACGGGCGTGATGCGCCAGCTCCGCCGGGTCGGCGCGCAGCTGGTGGACGGCGCTGGAGGCATCGATGACCAGCGCCGTCACGACTCGACGGCCCGCTCGATCGTTTCCGCCCGCTCGGCGCGGCCCGCACGAATCTCGCGGACCACATCGATCGCATCCGCGTCGACGGCCTCGTGGAGCGCCCGATCGCCCACGGTCGTTTCCTCGTCACCTGCACGTTTGTGAGCCAGCGCCCAGTCGTCCCAGGCGTGAGCGGCGATGTCCGCCTCCAAGAGTGTCCGCAGGTACGTCGACAGGGACATCTCCAACTTCGAGGCTCGGGAGCGAGCACGCACCGCCAACTCCTCGGGAACATCGCGGAGCTGAAGATTGGTCATGCATGCATGCTATCGCCTGTGGACCGGCAGTCGAGGCCGGCAGGGCCGCGCAACTGGTCGATCTCCCGCCATTGCAGGGCGATCGCGTCACGTCCTCCGGCGAATCCACCCGGGCGCAGTTAAGTTGACCGACATGCCTTACCGCCGCGATGACTGTCTGTTCTGCAAGATTGTTGCCGGGGAGATTCCGGCCGACGAGGTGCACCGGGACGACCACGTCGTGGCGTTCCGCGACATCGATCCGCAAGCTCCGACCCATATCCTGCTGGTGCCGACCACGCACTACGGCAACGCCGCGGAGATGGCGACCGACGACCCGCAGGGATTGGCCGCGCTCATCGTCACGGCCGGCGCGCTGGCGGATTCCGAGGCCATCGCCGACGGCTACCGACTGGTCTTCAACACCGGCCTCCGGGGCGGCCAGGTCATCTCCCATGCCCACCTGCACCTACTGGGCGGGCGGCGGTTCGGCTGGCCACCGGGCTGAACCCGCTCACGGTAGAAAGCGTGGCGTCAGGGTAGAATCGTGGCACGTCCCGATGACACCCAGCCGGGGAGTGATTCCGTGCCATGCCGACGCTGAACATCAAGAACGAGCGGGTGTACGAGCTGGCCAGGCAACTCGCCGATGCCACCGGTGCCTCGATGACGAGCGTCATCGAGAGCGCCCTGGAGGAGAAGCTGGATCGAATGAGCAGGCACCAGAAGGTGTCGGAGGCCTCGCGTACGGCGGAGCTCAATCGGCTGCTGGACGATATGGCCCGGCGACTGGGGCCACTTGCCGACGACCCGGCAGCAGCACTCTTCGACGAGGTCACAGGTCTTCCGCGTGGTGATTGATCCCTCCGCGATCGTCGCCATGATCGCAGGGGAGGACGAGCGGCAGGTCTTCCTGCAGGCCTGCCGGAGCAGCGCTTCGGTACGCCTGTCCGCAGCGGGCTACCTGGAGGCCGCAATCGTGTTGGACGGCCGCGACGATCCCGTTCTGTCGCGCGAGCTGGACGAACTGCTGACTCTGCTTGGGGTGATCATCGAGCCCGTGTCCACCACCCAGGCCCAGATCGCCCGCCGGGCCTACAAGGAATTCGGCCGCGGCTCCGGCCATCCGGCCCGGCTGAATTTCGGCGACTGTTTCTCCTACGCGCTGGCCAAGCAGACCGACGAACCATTGCTGTTCACGGGCACTGATTTCGCGCACACCGACGTGCTCGTGGTGGCCTGAGCCACCGTTCGCCGTGGGCGAAGCCGAACACAGCGAGAGCAAATCACCGGCAAAGATCAATCGGCTGGTCTCGACCGGAGCCTCCGACGGTAGAATCGGCGGGTAGTGACCGGCTTGTGCCGGTGCGTCACCGGAACTACATGAATTCAGCGCGACGGGCCCGACCCGATCGTGACCAGTCATCCAGACCAGTCATCCAGACCAGCGAAAGTAGGCAGTGCACCAGGTGCCGGATTCCTCCTCGGCCGCCGCTCGCAGCGACCTCCCGACAGGCGGCCCATCGGGTTCTGCCACCAACGACGATGCGGCCTCACGCGGTACTGCCGGCTCGGCGATCTCGACGACGACGACGCTGACATCCTCGGCGACATCCTCGGCGACACCGTCGTCGGGGAGCCCTGCCGACCGGGCCACCGCCGAATCGACGCTGGTTGTCAACGACGAACGGCAAATGGTGGGTTTGCTGGGTTCCCGCGATTCCCTGCTGCGCATGCTCGAGGACAACTTGGCCGCCGACATCCATGTCCGCGGCAACCGGGTCACGCTGCGCGGGAGAGCCGGCGAGGTCGCGTTCGCCGAGCGCACGATCCGCGAACTGCTGGCGCTCCAGGAGTCGGGATCAGTGATCACCCCGGACGCGGTGCGCCGCACCATCGGCATGCTGGCCGACCCGGCGCCGAGCGCCGCAGACTCCCCGTCGCAGGTGCTCGGGCTGAACATCATTTCGCGTCGCGGCCGCACCATCCGGCCCAAGACGCTGAATCAGAAGCGCTACGTCGACGCCATCGACCAGCACACGATCGTCTTCGGTATCGGGCCGGCCGGCACCGGGAAGACCTACCTGGCGATGGCCAAGGCGGTGCAGGCGCTGCAGGCCAAGCAGGTCAACCGGATCATCCTGACCCGTCCGGCGGTGGAGGCGGGGGAGCGGCTGGGCTTCCTGCCAGGCACCCTCTCGGACAAGATCGACCCGTACCTCCGTCCGCTGTACGACGCGCTGCACGACATGCTCGATCCCGAATCGATCCCGCGGTTGATGGCGGCCGGAACGATCGAGGTGGCGCCGCTGGCATACATGCGCGGACGGACCCTCAACGACGCGTTCATCATCCTGGACGAGGCGCAGAACACCACCCCCGAGCAGATGAAGATGTTCCTGACCCGGCTCGGGTTCGGGTCCAAGATGGTCGTCACCGGCGACGTCACTCAGGTCGACCTGCCCGGTGGCCAGCGCTCGGGCCTCCAGGTCGTCCGGGAGATCCTCACCGACGTCGACGACGTGTTCTTTTCGATGCTGACCTCGACCGACGTGGTGCGGCACCGGCTGGTCGGGCACATCGTGGACGCCTACGCCCGGTGGGACGCCACCAACTCCGGGCCGGCCCCGGACCGCCAGGAACGCCGACTCGGCCGCGGATCGTCGGGCCACGGCGGGCACGGCCGCTCGGGCGGGGAGAACGCCCGATGAGCATCGAGGTCGCGAACGAGTCCGGGGTGGGCGTCGACGAGATCGCACTGGTGTCGGTGGCCCGCTATGTCCTCGACCGGCTCGGGATCAACCCGCTCGCCGAGTTGTCCGTGTTGCTGATGGACGTCGACGCGATGACCGAGCTGCACGTGAAGTGGATGGACGAGCCGGGGCCGACGGACGTGATGAGCTTCCCGATGGATGAGCTCGATACCGCGCGGCGCCCGGACGACGCGGGTCCCGGTCCGGCGCTGCTCGGCGACGTCGTGTTGTGCCCGGCGGTGGCCGGCAGGCAGGCCACCCAGGCCGGTCACAGCCTCGACGACGAATTGCACCTGCTGACGGTGCACGGCGTGCTGCACCTGCTCGGGTACGACCATGCCGATGCTACGCAGGAGCGCGAGATGTTCCGGCTGCAGAACGAGCTGCTGGACAGCTGGCGTGACCAGCGGGTGGCCGGTGCCCGGCGAGCCAGGCTCGCCGAGGTCGACGCGGCAGTCCTGGACGTGGTCGGCCTGCATTCGGCCGGTGCAGCCGGCGATCCTGGCGAACCGAGCGGTCGGGGCTGACGCCCGCCGTGGACAGTCTTGATGTCCTGCTGCTCGTCCTGGCGGCCGCCCTGGTGCCCGTCGCCGGCCTGTTCGCGGCGGCGGACGCGGCGATCACCATGGTCTCGCCGGCCAGGGTGGAGGAGCTCGAGCGGGACGGCCGGTCCGGGTCGGCGGCGCTGCTGTCGATCACCGAGGACCGACCCCGCTACACGAATCTGCTGCTGTTGCTGCGGGTCGGCGCGGAGCTGACCGCCACCGTCATCGTCGCCGCCGTCGCGTTCGGTACCTGGGGTTTCCTGTTCTGGGTCGGCCTGACGGTCGCTCTGGTCATGCTCATCGTCTGTTACGTCGGCATCGGTGTGCTGCCCCGCACCCTCGGCCGGCAGCACCCTTACACGGTGGGGCTGGCCGCCGCCCGACCCACCCGCGCGCTGGCCCGGGTGCTCTCGCCCATTGCCTCGCTGCTGATCCTGATCGGCAATGCGATCACTCCGGGCCGTGGGTTCCGCGAGGGTCCGTTCTCCTCGGACATCGAGCTACGCGAACTGGTCGACATCGCCGGCAGCCGCGGGGTGGTGGAGGAGACCGAACGCGAGATGCTGCAGAGCGTCTTCGACCTGGGCGACACGATCGTCCGCGAGGTGATGGTGCCGCGGACCGAGGTGGTGTGGATCGAGGAGAGCAAGACCCTCCGCCAGGCTCTGCACCTGGCCACCCGCTCCGGCCTGTCCCGCATCCCGGTGATCGGCGAGGACGTCGACGACGTGCTGGGCGTGGTGTACGTCAAGGACCTGATCGCCAGGGCGCTGGCCTTGGAGCCCAGCGAACGCGGGCCGATGTTGGGTGAGGTCATGCGCCTACCGGTGTTCGTCCCGGAATCCAAGAACGTCGATGCGCTGCTGCGCGAGATGCAACGCGACCGCAATCACTTCGCGGTCGTGGTTGACGAGTACGGCGGCACGGCGGGCATCGTGACCATCGAGGACGTGCTGGAGGAGATCGTCGGCGAGATCACCGACGAGTACGACCTGGACACCCAGGCACCGATCGAGCCATTGGACGACGGACTTGTCCGAGTGTCGGCGCGGCTGCCGGTCGAAGATCTCGGCGAGGTCTTCGACGTCGAGCTGCCGGACGAGGACGTGGAAACCGTCGGCGGTCTGCTGGCCCAACTGCTCGGTAGGGTGCCGCTGCCCGGCTCCGAGGCGACCATCCAGGGTCTGCACCTGCTGGGCGAGTACGGCGAGGACCGGCGGGGGCGACCGCGGGTGCAGACGGTGCTGGTCCGCCGGGTGGACGCCAAGGCCGACGAACCCGAGGACGGAGATTCGATGGCCGAACGGGCCGCGGAGCGGCCCGGTGGGCACGAGTTCCGGGTCGACGACCGTGGCGCGCAGAGCAGGGACCGTGGCACCACTGGACGGCCGGCGAGATCCGACCGGCCGCAGCGCAACGGCATGGCGGCGCCCCCCGGATCCGAGATCGGCAGCGCCGTCAACCGGACCAATCCCCGCACCGAACGTGACCACGCGCGATGACCGGCCCGGCCGATCGGGAAGCGGTCGAACTGGACCCGGAGGACACCAAACTGGTCACCTTGGCCCGCGGGGCACGGGGCCGAGCCGGCGCCGCGGAGGGAGCCGCGGTCCGCGATGACGACGGCCGCACTTATGCGGCCGCCACGGTCGCACTGCCGTCGCTGGCCCTGACCGCCCTGCAAGCGGCGGTCGCCATGGCCGTGGCGTCCGGTGCTCAGGAACTGGAGGCGGCGGTAGTCGTCGGTCCATCGCCCGAGATCGATGCCGCTTCCCGCTCGGTGGCTGCCGATTTGGGGACGGGGCTGTTGATCCTGGCCGGTCCGGACGGTGTCGCCAGGCAGCGCACCCCACTCACCCGGGACCGATGATCGACGCATCTCCCCTCCGGGCCGGATTCGCCTGTTTCGTCGGGCGTCCCAATGTCGGCAAGTCCACCCTGCTCAACGCGATCGTCGGGGAGAAGATCGCGATCACCTCCGACAAACCGCAGACGACCCGCCGGGCGGTCCGCGGGATCATCACCCGGCCCGATGCGCAGCTGATCATCGTCGACACTCCCGGCATGCACAGGCCGCGCACCCTGCTCGGCCAACGGCTCGGCGACCTGGTCCGCACGGTGTGGTCGGACGTCGATGTCGTCGGGTTATGCATCCCCGCCGACGAGAAGATCGGGCCCGGCGACCGGCGCATCGCCGCGGAGATCGCCGAGCAGGCGCACGGCGCGCCGGTGGTCGGCATCGTGACCAAGACGGATAGAACCAGTAGGGGCCAGCTGGCCGCGCAACTGGTGGCGATGTCGGAGCTGACCGATTTCGCGGACATCGTGCCGGTGTCCGCGGTGGCCGGCGAACAGGTCGACGTGCTGACCGACGTGTTGATCACCCACCTACCCGTCGGGAGCCGGCTCTACCCCGACGCCGAGACCACCGACGAGCCTCTGGAAACCCGCATCGCAGAACTGGTGCGGGAAGCCGCGCTGGACGGGGTCCGCGAGGAACTCCCGCACTCGCTGGCCGCCCTGGTCACCGAGATGGCGCCCCGCGAAACGGACGCCCACTCCCCGGGTCCCGAGCAGACGGCACAGACCGGGCAGGCCGCCAGGAAACCCGCGCCGCTCACCGACGTCTACGTCACCATCTTCGTGGAACGACCGTCGCAGAAAGCTATCGTGCTGGGGCACAAAGGTTCTCGCCTGTCCGACGTCGGCAGGCGGGCGCGCTTGCAGATCGAGCAGCTGCTCGGGTCCAGGGTCTACCTGCACCTGCACGTCGCCGTCGCCAAGGATTGGCAACGCGATCCCAAGCAGCTTCGCAAGCTCGGTTTCGACGGCTGACCCGCTCGTCGCGCTGACCCGCGAGTACCACTCGCGCCCACCCGGGCCGGCCCGGCGCGATCGTCGGTTCGACGACCGCGCCGACACGGGAGCATCGTTCGGAGGACGACGCGGGAATCGTGGTGGCACTGTCGGCCGCGTGTGTCATCATCCAGGGATGGGGAAGCACGGCGCGGTGGTCGGGCGCAAGCAGGTCCCGATTCCGGCGGTAGCGCTGGGGGTTGTGCTGCTGGTCGGCATCGTGACCGGGGCATGGTGGTGGTCACTTGGCACCCCATCCGATCCGATCGACCAGAATCCTGTCGCCGCGACAGCTTTCGTTGTCTCGTCGCCGTCCTGCACGGACCGCGGGACCGGCACCGTGGTCGATCTGTCGCCTGCTTCCGGTGGGCAGGCCAGGGCGGTCATCGAGGGCTGCGGGTATTCCGACGGGCAGCAGATGGCCGTCGAGTACCTCGCCGGCGATCCCAGCCAGGCTCGCTTGGCCGGGACAAGTTCCTCCTCCGGCAACGGCGTACGGCAATGGTGGCCGGTCGTGCTCGGCATCCTGGCGGTGCTTGCCGCCGGGATCGTCGTGGTGCTGGTCGTGGACGGTGGACGGTTCCGGCGACCAGCCGGTTCACCGACCAGGTCTCGGGACGGAGCGTCGCCGGACAGGCAGGTCCAGGGCCCTGCGCTGACCGCGATGGTGTCCACGACCGCGGACCCGGCCGCACCGTCCCTCGCGGCGGTGGACGCTGTGGTGGGTGGGCGCCGCGGCGGCCGGCACGCCCTCCTGGAACTCGACGACCAGCAGCTGGACGACGAGGAGTCCGCCTACGAGGAATCCGCCGGCGCCGGCTGGCTGCTGAACACGAACGACGACGGGTGGTTGCTGGACCCGGCGCAGTCCTGGGCGGCCGAGATTTCCGTGGGTGGCGACGGGCAGATGTGGCCCGACGACGACGAGTCATTGCAGTTCCGGCTCGATCTCGTCTTCCCGTCGACCGCCGAGTTGGCGGCGAGCCTGCAGGATGAGCTGTTCACCCACCGGCACGTTCAGGTCTCCGGCGGGTAACCCCGGCCGGGCCGGGCGCGCGGTTACTGTGATGCGGTGACGACCGCCCCGACGCGACAATCCCGAACACGCCAAACCCGAGCACCGCAGCCAAGCACCCGACAGCCCAGCACCCGACAGCCCAGAAGCCGGCGGGTGACAGGCCGCCTGCCCCGCGCCGACTATGCGGTGGAACGCTTTCGGTTGGACAACGGACTCCGGGTCCTGCTGGCCCCCGACAAGGGCGCAGGGGTCGTCGGCATCGCGGTCCACTACGACGTCGGATTCCGCTCGGAACCGCAGGGGCGCACCGGGTTTGCTCACCTTTTCGAGCATCTGATGTTCCAGGGCAGCGAGTCGCTGCCCAAGCTGGAGCACTTCCGGTTGGTGCAATCCTCTGGCGGAGTGTTCAACGGATCGACGCACACTGACTACACCGATTACTTCGAGGTCGTGCCGGCGGCGGCACTCGAACGCGGTCTGTTTCTGGAAGCGGACCGGATGCGCGCGCCGAACATCACCGCCGAGAACCTGAGCAACCAGGTCGACGTGGTCAGCGAGGAAATCCGGCTCAACGTGCTGAACCGCCCGTACGGGGGATTCCCCTGGATTCACCTGCCCGCCGTGCTGTTCTCTTCGTTCGCCAACGCGCACAACGGGTACGGCGACTTCGTCGACCTGCAGGCGGCCACCGTGCAGGACTGCGCCGAGTTCGTCCAGACCTACTACACCCCGGCAAACGCGGTGCTCACCATCTGCGGCGACCTCGATGTCACCCGGGCCACCGAGCTGGTGGCCCGACATTTCGGGGACGTCACCGGCCGCCCGGCGCCGGTCCGCCCGTCGTTCGACGAACCGTGGCCGACCTCCGTGCTGGAGGCCGAGCACCTCGACCAGCATGCTCCGCAGCCCGCGTTGGCGGTCGGCTGGCGGTTGCCCGACCCGGTCAACCACCTTCGTGACTATCTCGCGTTCGTGTTGCTCGGTGGCATGCTCGCGGACGGCGAATCTTCCCGACTGCAGTCCGCGATCGTCGCGAAAACCGGCCTGGCGACGGATATCTGGGCCGGACCCGGGCTGTTGGGCGGCCCATTGGACTCCAGGGACCCGGACGTCTTCGTGCTCGGTGCCATCCACAACTCTCAGGTTCCGGCGAAGACCGTCATCGAGGCCGCGAACCAGCAGATCGCCGCGCTCGCCGCGAACGGCCCGGATGACAAGGAACTGCGCCAGGCGCTCGCCAGGTTCGTCTCCGCGCTGTACCGGGACAACGACGGCATCGCGACCAGGACACAATCGTTGGGGGCGATGGAGTTGCTGCACGGCAGGGCGGAGTTGCTCAGCGAGCTCCCCGACCTGCTGTCGACCATCACCGGTGACGAGATTGCTTCCGCAGCAGGCACTCTCGACCCCACCAGATACGCGCTGCTGCGCGTCGTTCCGGCGGGTGACCGCTGATGGCCCGCCGCGCACGTGCAGCGGCGCTGCTCGAACCGCCGCGGGGGGACACGGCAGCGGGAAAGGCAGCAGGGGGAGGGGCAATGGCGGGAAGCACGACGGCGGGGGAAATACCACCGGCACCGGATGTCACCAATCAGCCGCCGGCCTTCCGTACCGCGCAGGAGATCGCGCGCACCGTCATCGGGCCACGCCCGATCCCGCCGCTGGCGAAGACCGGACGGATCCGGACCCCGGCGCTGGCCCGCGCCGTCCTGCCCGCCGGGTTGCAGGTCGTCGCCGTGCGCAAGCCGCGGAGCCCACTGGTCGAGGTCAGGCTGCGGATCCCGTTCGGCGGCACCAGCAAGGTGCACGCCGCCCGGGCCGAGATGCTGTCCGCCACCGTGCTGCTGGGCACCGGCTCGCGCACCCGTGAGCAGGTGGACGCCGATCTCGCGCTCGTCGGCGGTCATCTGGACGCCTCGGTCGATCCGCAGCGGTTGTCCGTCACCGGGTCCGTGCTGTCCACCGGATTGCCCGTGCTGCTGGACGTGCTGGCGGATTGTCTGACCGACCCCGCCTTTCGCCGCAACGACGTGCTGGGCGAGCGGGACAGGTTGGTCGCGCACCTGTCCATCGCGGCCAGCCAGCCGTCCTCGGTGGCGCACCGCTACCTGCAGCAGCGGCGTTTCGGCGACCATCCGGCGGCCTGGGACATGCCCGACGCGGAGCTGGTCGGCTCGGTCGGGGTCGCCGCCGTGCGCGGGCTGCACAGCCGTGCCGTGCTGCCTGACGGGTCGACGTTGGTGCTGGTCGGCGACCTGTCCCCGACCAGGACGATCGACGCCGTGGCAGAGGCACTAGGCGGCTGGGTCGGCGCACCGGGCAACGCCACCCGCCCGCTCTCCGCCCCGCCCCCCGTCGTCGGCGGCGACCTGTTGGCCCATCACCGGCCCGGCGCGGTGCAGTCCCAGCTGCGGCTGTCCGCCGCGGCGGTGCCGCGGGCCGATCGACGCTACCCGGCCTTTCAGCTGGCCAACCTGATCTACGGCGGCTACTTCTCCTCCCGACTGGTGGAGAACATCAGGGAGAGCAAGGGCTACACCTACAGCGCCCGATCCAGTCTGGAGTTCTGGCCGGGCATCGCGGCCGTCACCGTCGCCTTCGACACCACGACGGAGTCCACCGCGCCGGCGCTGCTGGAGGCGCGCTACGAGCTCGGACGGCTGAGCTTGTTGCCGCCCACCGCGGAAGAGATGGACGCTGCGCGGAACTACGCATTGGGCACGCTCGCGACGTCGCTGTCCACTCAGGCCGGGTTGGCCTCGATGCTGTCCGTGCTGGCCGGTTCCGGTCTGGACGAGACCTGGCTGGCCGAGCACCCCGCCCGGCTGGCCGCGCTGACCGTGCAGGAGGTCGCCGACGCCGCCCGCGACCTGCTGGCGCCCGCGCACTTCACCGGAATCGTCGTCGGCGATCTGGGGGTGCTGGAGCCCGCGCTGCGCTCGTTGGGCGATGTGCAGCTCGCATGACGGCGGAGCGACCCACGGGGACCGGCACGACTGGGCCGGACTTTCCCCCGCACCCTTCCCCCACCGCCCGGTTCGGCATCGCCCTCCCGGCCCTCTCTCGGGGGACCGCGAACCGGTCGGAGGACCTGCGTCAGCCCGACCGGTTGGCGGCGCAGTGGTCGTCCTCCCGGGTGGTGATCATGGATCAGGCCGGCCGCGTGGAGCTGGACCCCGTCGATGCGTCGGCGGTAGCAGCGCCGGCTCGAGCGGCGGCTGCAGCGGTTCCGAGAATCTGCAGCTACCCGGCCTCGACCGTTGCACCGGCGCCGCCGGCCGATGCCGTGCTGCTCGGCTCGGTGGACGGCGTGGACTACTGGGCGTTCCGCGGGGACGTCACCGACGGCGCAGGACTGCGCGAACTGGGACCGTTGTTGTCCGGCACCGACGCTGGTCTGCTGACCACCGCGACAGCGTTGCTCACCTGGCATGCTGCCGCCGGTTTCTGCCCCCGGTGCGGCGAACCGACGCTGTCCAGCCCGGCTGGCTGGTCGCGGGTATGCAGCGCGGGGCATGAGGATTTCCCGCGGACCGACCCCGCTGTCATCGTCCTGGTGCACGACGGCGCGGACGCCATGGTGCTGGCCCGCCAGCCCAGCTGGCCACCCGGTCGGATGTCCGTGCTCGCCGGATTCGTCGAGGCCGGTGAATCACTGGAAGGCACGGTCGTCCGGGAGGTGCACGAGGAGATCGGCGTGCTGGTACGCGACGTCAGCTACCTCGGCTCCCAACCGTGGCCGTTCCCGCGGTCGCTGATGGTCGGCTTCGCCGCCAGAGCCGATCCCGCGGCGCCGCTACTGCCCAGGGAGGGCGAGATCGAATCCGCGCAGTGGGTCGATCGGACGACGATCCGGGAACTGCTCAGCAGCCCGGACGACGGCTGGTCCGGAGGCGACGTCATCGGCCGTGACATCGCGATGATGCTGCCCGGTCGGGTGTCGATCGCTCACCGGATGATCCAGGGCTGGGCCGAAAGCGGCTGATCCCGGGACGGTCTGACGGCCGCCGTGCCGGGCAAGGTCCGCCGGCAGTGGGGGGCTGGGGGTTGTCGGCGTGTCGTACACGTGTGCGAGCATGGGGAGGTGACGGTGGACCTGTTGTCCGGGCTCGACGACGGGCAGCGAGCGGCGGTGCTGGCGCCCTCCGGGCCGGTGTGCGTCCTGGCAGGCGCGGGTACGGGAAAGACCCGCACCATCACCCACCGCATCGCGCACCTGGTCGGCACCGGCGCGCACCCGGTCTCGGAGATCCTCGCGGTCACCTTCACCACCAGGGCCGCGGGGGAGATGCGGGTGCGGCTGCGCTCACTCGGCGTCGCCGGGGTGCAGGCCAGGACCTTCCATTCGGCTGCCCTCAAGCAGCTCCGGTACTTCTGGCCCCGGTCGGTGGGGGGCGCGCTGTGGCCCGTCCTCGAGCACAAATTGCGGTTGGTGGCCATCGCCGCGCGGCGCGCGAACGCCGGCACCGACGCGGCGACGCTGCGCGATCTGGCCAGCGAGATCGAATGGGCGAAGGCCACTCTCGCTGGTCCGTCGGACTATCTGGCGGCGGTGGGCAAGCACCGCAGGGACACCCCGCTGCCGGCCGAGACCGTGGCAAAGGTCTTCGAGGGGTACGAGTCCGTCAAGAACGAGTCCGAGCAGCTGGACTTCGACGACCTGCTGCTGCACACCTGCGCCATCCTGGAGGACGACGAGGCGGTCGCCCGCGAGTTCCGTTCCCGCTACCGGTGTTTCGTGGTGGACGAGTACCAGGACGTGACGCCGCTGCAGCAGCGCACGCTGGATGCCTGGCTGGGCGAGCGCGACCAGGTCACCGTGGTGGGCGACGCGAACCAGACCATCTACTCGTTCGCCGGTGCCTCGCCCGGCTACCTGCTCGGGTTCGACCGCAGGTTCCCGCATGCGACGGTGGTCCGGCTGGAACGGGACTACCGGTCGACTCCGCAGGTGGTGACGCTGGCCAACCGGGTGATCGCCGGCGCCTCCGGAGCCGCCACGCGGCACCGGCTGCGGCTGGTCGCCGCCCTGCCGGACGGACCCGCGGCCACCTTCACAGAGCATCCGGACGAACCGGCCGAGGCGGCAGCGGTGGCCCGCTCCGCGGCCGCACTGATCGAGGGCGGCATGCCGGCGTCCGGTATCGCCGTGCTGTACCGGATCAATGCCCAGTCGGAGGTCTACGAAGAGGCACTGACCGGCGAGGCGGTGCCGTACGTGGTGCGCGGCGGTGAGCGATTCTTCGCCCGACCGGAGGTGCGGCAGGCGATCTCCGTGCTGCGAGGCGTCGCGCAGCGGGACGCGCCAGCAGAACCCGCGGCGGATTCCGATCCTGATCAGCGAGACGCCGATCGGCCCGACGCCGACGCGAGCCCCCCGCGGCGGGCCCTGGTGCCCACCGTTCGGGCCGTGCTGTCGACCGTGGGGCTCTCCGACGAACCGCCGGCGCCCGGGGCACTCCGGGACAAGTGGGATTCGTTGCTGGCGATCGTGACGGTGGCCGAGGAGCTGGCCGATACCGACACCGCCGCAGGGCTGGCAACGCTGGTCGCCGAACTCGACCAGCGCGCCGAGGCTCGGCACGCGCCGACCGTCGAAGGGGTGACGCTCGCGTCGCTGCACGCGGCAAAGGGACTGGAATGGGATGCAGTCTTCCTCGTCGGGTTGACCGACGGCACCTTGCCCATCCAGCACGCCGAGACACCGGAGGACATCGAGGAGGAACGCCGACTGCTCTACGTCGGCGTCACGCGGGCCAGGACCCGGCTCGCGCTGTCCTGGGCGCAGTCCCGGACACCGGGTGGCAGGCGCACCCGTCGGCGCAGCCGCTTCCTCACCGGCCTGGCACCGGACACCGCAACTCCCGTAACCAAGCCGGGGAACAAGCGCAGTGCCCCCGGCCGGTGCCGGACCTGCGGCGGGAAGTTGGAGACCCCGGCCGAGATCAAGATCGGCCGCTGCTCCCGATGCCCGTCCACCGCCGATCCCGAATTGGTCGACGCCCTGCGTACGTGGCGCAAGAGCCGCTCCGCGGAGGCCTCAGTGCCCGCATTCGTGGTGTTCTCCGATGCGACCCTGCTGGCCATTGCGGAGCGGCGGCCCACCGATGATGCGGCGCTGCTGGCGATTCCCGGCATCGGTCGGTCCAAGCTGGACACCTACGGGCCGGAGGTGATCGGCATCGTCACCCGAACGCGGTGACCTGAGCGATCTCCAGCGCGGTGACCGAAGGGACCGACGGGACGCACACGGACCCGCGGAAATCTTCCGAAGAAATTTCCGGTAATTGGCTTGCCGTCACTCTGTGCGCCCCCCTACTCTCAGTTGCGTCCCCCTGGTTGGCATGGCCTGCTGGTCAACCTCAACCTCGCGGACACCAGCAAGCAGTCAGACCGCGGCAGCCAACGCGCTGCCCGCCTCTCCGGCACGACGAGGCCAGCACAGACGAGGAGGTGCCACGTGAACAACCCGAAGATGACCAACGGTTGGCAGGGCGCCCTCGTCGTGGACCTCGTGACGTTCGGTGGTCCTGCCACCGTTACGGCGCGTCTGCGTCGTCGGCGCGACGCCATCTTTGGCGTCGTCGCCACCGTCGGCCCGGAGTGGAGCAGCTGACCTAGAGCCTGCGCTCTCTCACCTCCCGGCCACGGAACTGCCCAGAATTGGGCGGTATTTCCGTGGCTTTGGTGTATCTACCGGACCGGCCCAGCCCTCAGCCTTCATGCCGGGCCCGCCAGGTTCGGTTGACCACCATTGCTTGATCTCACGGAGGTGAGACACCAGTGATGCACTTGCTCGAACATCCATCCGAAACCCTCGTCATCGACGATCTGCCGTGTCACACGGGTGATCCCGACCTGTTCTTCGCCGAGCGTCCCGACGACCTGGAAAAGGCCAAGGTGCTTTGCCTCGAGTGCCCGATCCGGTCCGCCTGCCTGGCCGGCGCGCTGGAGCGCGGTGAACCCTGGGGTGTTTGGGGTGGCGAGATCTTCGACCACGGAGTGGTGATCGCCCGTAAGCGGCCACGCGGCCGTCCGCGCAAGATCGCCGCGTGAGCGCAGTGACGTCATGACCATCGCATTCGTGGTCGGGCACCGAACGCACGTAGCCGACCGACACACCTCCACAATTCTCCACTCTCCATCTCAGCGTGACGAAAAGCGTTTCCGCACAACCGATTTCGAACTAGGCACCGATCCAGTTCTCCCGGTCACTGGCCGGGCCTTTCAACGGAGGCAATGCCATGAGCATGAGCATCGAAGATCTGGCACGTGATCGCATGCGCCAGATCCGCGCGGACAGCGAGGCTGCGCGTCAGGTGCGTCGCGCACGGGCGGCCCGGAAGGCCGCATCGCGAGGCTGACCACCCGGTGGGGGCTGACCGCTACGGCCCCGCACCGCATCTGTCAGCCACGCGTCCAACCGTCGGGCCCCGACCCGCTTCTCCCGCCGCCGGTCGGGGCCGGACGGCGTTCGCGGCCATGGCGGTGCGCCCCGATATCCTGCGGGGGTGAATCCGGCGGGGATGAATCCGGCGGGGATGAATCCTGCTGGGGTGCCGCCGGCGGTGAGCTGTTCGACGTGCGGCGCGGTAGAGCTGAGCCCACCGCTCACCTGGATGGTCGAGATCGACCCGCGGCGGGGCGAGGTCTGGGTCTGCGAGCGCTGTGCCCGGGACATCCGAGCCATCGAGTCCAAGCTCGATCGGGAATGGTGGTGATCAGGAGGCGGGAGCCTCGCCGCCGGCGAAGCCCGGGAGGTAGCGGGTGACGATGTCCCGGAACGGGGCATGGGCGTCGAGCTGGCACAGCACCGCGATCGACCCGATGGTCACCCGATGGATCAGCAGATAGGACGGCGGCAGGCTGAGCCGTCGGGCCATCTTGGATTCGGCGCTGGAGAAGTTGCTCATCCGCGCCGCCTGCTCCTGCATCCAGGCGCGGGTGAAGTGGAAGGTCTTGTGCCGCAGCGGTTCCACGAAGGGCACCACGTAGTCCATCAGGAGCTCGGGATCCGGATCGAAATCGGCCGGCACGAATCCCTCGGCCCGCAGGAGGGTGAGAACCTCTTCGGCCCGTCCTGCCAGCGCCAGCCGGGTCACGTGCCCGATGATCTCCGGGGTGCCATCGGGCAGCCGGGCCACCGAGCCGAAGTCGATCACCGCCAAGCGATGATCCGGCGTGAGCATGTAGTTGCCGGGATGCGGATCGGCGTGCAGCAGGCCGACCCGGGCCGGCCCGGCGAAGTGCAGCTCGGTCAGCAGGCTGCCCGCCCGGTCGCGTTGCCGCTTGGATCCCGACCGGATGATGTTGCCGAGGGACAGCCCGTCGACCCATTCGGAGACGATCACCTTGGGGGCGCTGGCGACCACCCTGGGCACGGCGAAGTTCTCGTCACCGGCGTAGGCGGCGGCGAACGCACGCTGGTTGTCGGCCTCGACAGCGTAGTCGAGCTCCTCGAGGATCCGCTCACGAAGTTCGGCGAGCAGCGGCTTCATCTGCATGCCGGGCACCACCATGTTGAGCAGCGGCGCCACCCTGTTCAGCTGGTCCAGATCGGCCTTGAGTGCGACGTCCGCGCCGGGGTACTGGATCTTGACAGCGACCTCGCGACCGTCCTTCCAGATCGCCTTGTGCACCTGACCGATACTCGCGGCGGCCGCAGCTTCGTCATCGAACTCGCGGAAGCGGGACCGCCATCCTGTGCCGAACTGCTCGGCCAGCATCCGGTGCACGGTGGACGCGGCCATCGGCGGTGCGGCATTCTGCAGCTTGCTCAGCGCTTCCCGATAGGGCGCCGCGTACTCGTCGGGGATGGCCGCCTCGTAAATGCTCAGGGCCTGCCCGAACTTCATCGCCCCGCCCTTGAGCCTGCCCAGCACCTCGAAGACCTGCTCGGCGGTGCGGCGCTGCATCGCGGTGGAGATCTCGTCCCGGTTGCCGCCCACCAGTCGCTGGCCAAAGCCCAGGGTCGCTCGGCCTGCGGCGGACAGTGGCAGGCTCGCCAGGCGCGCCGTCCTGGTGATGGCACCTCGGGGGATGTCGGTCACCTGACCATTGTGACCCAGGCCGGCGCGGGGCCCTTCGTAATTTGCTGTCGGGCGGCCCGCGCGGCGCCGGACCGCCTGGGTGTCGGTAGCATGCTGGGCCGAAAGTGCTTGCCGGGCAGCGATTCTGGCTGGTTCGATCAGCGAGCCAGATCAAACGTGACAGCCGCAGTCCGGGTGCAGCGGCCAAGTCCGGCGGCGCGGGCTGACCTCGCCGCAGGCCCATTCCAGCGTGCCGCCGATGCTGACCGGGCGGGTAGCGCCATCCAGATGATCGAGCACCTGTCCGACTGCGAGGGCGGCGGCGGTCGCATTGAGAAATGCCGGGGCGTCGGTCGGGTGCTCGGCCAGTGTTCTCGCCACAGCCGGCCATCCGGGGTCCGCTTCGGTGCGGTACCGATGCGCGCAGGACAAACAGCTGGATCGGCCGGGCAGCACCAATGGGCCCACGACGGCGCGGACCGTGCCGGCCTGCACGGCCAGGTGCGCGATGCCGTCGCGGGACAGCGACGCTGCGACGCCCAGGTCCGGCAGGGTGCGGCCGGCCAGCACCACCATGTCCGGACATTGATGGGCAGCGGGTGCGTGGACCTTGACGCTCGAGGACACCCGGCGCAGCTGTGCGGCGACGTCGGTGCCGTCCCGCAGGGCGGACGAGGTCGCGCGCGGTGCGCTCGGTCCGGACGAACGGTCAACCTGATGGTGGACGTGCCCGACACCCGCGGAGGCGAGGCCGATGGCGATGGCGACGGCGGGGGTGGAATTGCCCCGGACGACTACCACGGCATCGTCCCTGGCCCGCAAGATCCGTTCGGCGGATCGAGCGCCGTATCGATTGCTGAGTGCACTGCGTTCGGTGTTCAGCCGGTTGTCGGTCTGGTGCGGCGGTGGGTGGCCGGTGCCGTCGGTGTCTGTCCGGGTGTCAGAGCCGGCCTCGACCAGCAGATCGAGAGTCAGTAGCCGGGCCAGCAGGCCGTGCCACACGAGGGGGTCGCCACCGTGATCGCTGATCACTTGTCCGGCCGTCCGCCGCCCGTCCAGCTGACGCAGCAGACTGAGAGATTCGGGCGGCGCATGCCGCAGCACGGCCGTCCGTGGCGGGTCGGTGCCGATCTGGATGGACTCGTGGTCGCGCACGATCAGTCGGACGCCGTGCAGCAGACCGTACCGACGTGAGAGGTCGATGCGCAGGGCGGTGTTGCTCTCGGTCATGGTGGTCACCCCCGACGAGCAGCGTGCCTCATCGACGGGGGTGACCCCGAGTTATCCACATTTTCGGCAGTCGATCAGGCCTTGCCGAGAATCCTGTTCATCTTGGTGCCGCAGACCGGGCACGTGCCTTTGGCCATGCGCCGGCCGTTGGTCTCGGCGACCTCACCCTCGAAATCTCGCTTCTCCTTACATTTCACGCAGTACCCGTTGTACGTCTCGGCCATCGCTCGTTCCTTTCGTCAGGGAGTGACGTCCCGGAAGGACGATGCACCCGTCGCGCGGCGCGCACCTGGATCTGCCAGGAGCGACAACAGCGCTCACCGTACCGGTCAGCGGGGCATACACCGCGGATTCGGCGGCAGGCGGACTGCCGGGTGTCGCCGTCACAGCCACCGCTCAGGGTGGACATCCCGTCGGCGCCGCGCCCAGCGGTCGCCGCCGAGGACCGGGCGGGGCGCGGTTGCGGCGGATGCGAAACTGTCGCGATGAGCTACCTCGCCGCCGACGACCGGTACGAACAACAGCCCTACCGGAGGGTCGGCCACAGCGGTCTGCACCTGCCCGCGGTGTCCCTCGGCCTGTGGCAGAACTTCGGGGACGTGGATCCGCTGGACCGCCAAAGGGCTGTCCTGCGCCGGGCGTTCGACCTGGGTGTCACCCACTTCGATCTGGCGAACAACTACGGGCCGCCCTACGGCTCGGCCGAGATCAACTTCGGCCGGCTGATGGCCGAGGACTTCCGGCCGTACCGTGACGAACTGGTGATCTCCACCAAGGCCGGCTACGACATGTGGCCCGGACCGTACGGCGATTGGGGATCCCGCAAATACCTGCTCGCCTCGCTCGACGCTTCGCTGCAGCGGATGGGACTGGACTACGTCGACATCTTCTACTCGCACCGGGCGGACCCGGAGACCCCGCTCGAAGAGACCATGGGGGCGCTGCACACCGCGGTCACCTCAGGCCGCGCGCTGTACGCCGGCGTCTCCTCGTATTCGCCGGAGCGGACCGAGCGCGCAGCGGCCATCCTGGCCGACCTGGGCACACCGCTGCTGATCCACCAGCCGTCGTACTCGATGCTCAACCGTTGGGTCGAGGACGGGTTGCTGGACACCCTGGGCACACTGGGCATCGGCTGCATCGCCTTCTCGCCGCTCGCCCAGGGCATGCTCACGGACCGCTACCTGGATGGAGTGCCCGCCGATTCGCGCGCGTCCAGAGGTGGGTCGCTCTCGACGAGCCTGCTCACCCAGGACTCGTTGACCCACATCCGTGCCCTGAACGAGCTGGCCAAGGGCCGGGGACAGACGCTCGCGCAACTCGCGCTCGCGTGGGCGCTGCGCGATCCGCGGGTCACGTCGGTGCTGGTCGGGGCGTCATCGGTGAAACAGCTCGAGGACAACCTCGCTGCCGTACGGAACCTGGAGTTCCAGCCCGACGAGCTCACGGCGATCGAAGGTCATGCCGTGGATACCGGCATCAACCTGTGGAGCCCGTCCAGCGCCGTCTGACGCAGCCGCCGTCTGACGCAGCCGCCGTCTGACGCAAGCGCGGTCATACAAGCGCGGTCACGCAAGCGCTGTCTGACGCGCGGCCTACACCGGGCGCGGGGCCGATGGGCCCGCGCCGCCGTCCGGCTCGTCCGCCGCCTTCGGCGGCTCCGATGACTCGGTGTCGGGTGCGATGCTGTCCTTCCCTGGGCCGTCCTCCGCCGGGGCATCCTCGAAGATCGAGGTGTCCAGATCGTCGAGCCCGGCGAGCAGCTCCGCGAACTTCTTGTCCCGGTCGACGAAACCGGCCGGATCGTCCAGGTCCGTCGGCGACGGCAGCAGGCCGGGATCGGCCCACAGCGCGTCGCGTCCATCCGTACCGCGGGATTCGCCGACGGCGGTCCACAGCTCGGCGGCGGCTCGCAAGCGACGGGGTCGCAGTTCCAGGCCGATCAGCGTGGCGAAGGTCTGCTCGGCCGGCCCCCCGGTGGCGCGGCGCCTGCGCAGGGTTTCCCGCAACGCCGGCGCGCCGGGCAGCCGCTCGCCGACCGCGTCCGCGACCACGGTGTCCACCCAGCCCTCGACAAGTGCCAGCAACGTCTCCAGCTGCTCCATCGCGACCTGCTGACCAGGCGTGATGGTTGGCTCGAGCATTCCCTGACCCAGCAACGCCTCGATGCTCGCCGGGTCGGAGGGGTCGATCGACGATGCCAACTGCTCGACCGCGGAGAAGTCGACGGAGATCGCCCCGGCGTAATCGGAGATCAGCGAGATGACGCGGTCGCGCAGCCATGGGACGCCCGCGTACAGCCGGTGGTGCGCGGCCTCCCTGGTCGCCAGGTAGAGCCGCACCTGATCCTCGGGCAGGTCGAGGCCGGAGCCGAACTCGGCGATCGACCGGGGAAGCAGTGCGGCGGTTCCTTCCGGTCCGAGCGGCAACCCGACATCGGTCGACGTCAGCACCTCGGTGGCCAACTGCGCCAGTCCCTGGCCGAGTTGCGAACCGAACGCCATGCCGCCCATCGAGCCCATCATCGCCAGCAGCGGGCCCGCTTGTGCCTTCGCCTGTTCCGGCAGTCCGTCCACCCACGCCCGGGAGACCTGCTCGGCGATCGGGGAGCAGAGCTTCTCCCACGTGGGCATGGTCGCGTCGATCCACTGCCGCGGCGTCCACGCGGTCGACGTGCGGACACCCGCCGGCAGCGCGGTTGCACCGTCCAGCCACACCTCCGCCACCGCCACGGCCTCGCTGACCTGCGCGACATCGATGGACGACGCGGGATGCGACGCGGGCACCTGGGAGGTCGCCAGCTGACGTGCCAGGTCGTAGTTGACCGGTCCGGACGACCCCGAGGTTCCGGCCTGGGACATCATCTGTCCGAGTTGGGAGAGCATCGATCCGATCTGGTTCAGATCGAACCCACCGGCACCCGGACCCTGGCCAGACTTGGAACCGTCGGGATCGTCGTCACCCGCGGGGGAGAAGCCGAATGGGAGATTCGTCATGCCGCCTACGGTACTGAAGTTCTATGACGTCAGTGTCCCGGGCAGTCCTGATGGCCACCCTGATCGCCACCTGATCGCCACCCTGATCGCCACCGGCGAAAACCCCGACGGAGGGCTGTTCAGCACGCCGGCAGAAGACTCACAGCGGGGGCGGCAGCGCGCGGCGGCTGCCGGAATTGACGCGTGCACCGCTTACTCTCGTGATCCATGTCCTGGTTCTCCCGGCTGACGGTGCGCGGCCGCACGGTCGTCGTCGGGTCCGTGTTGACCGCGACGCTCGTCGCGGCCGGCGCCGCCGTCCCGATCCCGTACGTGGCGATCGGGCCTGGAGTGACCTACGACACGCTCGGCGAGGTCGACGGTACCGAGGTGATCACCTTCACCGGCGACGGCATCCCGCCGTCCGTCAACGAGCCGCCCGCTCCCGGTGGCCAGCTCAACATGACGACCATCTCGATCACCGACGGGGTGCCGCTGTTCGAGGCGCTCGGCCTGTGGACGACAGGGCGGTATGCGCTGGCGCCCCGCGAGGACTACTTCCCCCCGGACAAGACCGTTGAGCAAGTCCAGGAGCAGGACGCCCAGGCGTTCCGTGATTCTCAGTCCTCGGCCGAGATCGCCGCGTTGCGGTACCTGGACTACCCGAACATCGTGTTCGTCGGCGAGATTCAGGACGGCTCACCGAGTTCGGGCGTCCTCCGGCCGCAGGACCAGATCGTCGATCTCGACGGCGCACCCGTCACCGACTTCCCGTCGCTGCAGGCGGCGCTGGCCACCACCGTCCCGGGTCAGGTCGTCTCGATCACCGTGCTTCGCAACGGGGAGCAGGTCACCGAAAAGGTGACGCTCGGCACCAATCCCAAGGGCGGCAGCTCGGGCTACCTGGGCATCGGTGCGCAGGAACGGCCGCACGCCCCCTTCGACATCTCCATCGCACTCGAGCGGATCGGCGGCCCATCGGCCGGGTTGATGTTCACCCTCGGCATCATCGACAAGCTCACCGAGGGTGACCTGACAGACGGACGGTTCATTGCCGGCACCGGAACGATCGACGGCGACGGCACCGTCGGGCCGATCGGCGGCGTGCTGCTCAAGTTGATCACCGCAAGGGACGCCGGCGCGACCGTGTTCTTGGTGCCCGCGGACAATTGTGCCGAGGCTGCCACCCAGGTCCCGGATGGATTGCAGCTGGTCAAGGTCGCGTCCGTGCAGGATGCGATGACCGCGTTGCAGACGCTCGAGGACGGCGGAACCCCGCCGGGTTGCTGAGCAACGGAGTTGGTCCCGGGGTTCAGGCCCGGGGTTCAGGCCCGGGGTTCAGACCCGGGGTTCAGACCCGGGAGTCAGTGCCCCGGGAGTCAGATCAGTCATCGAAGGTCAGCCGCAGGGCCTTGAGCAGGTTCGGAGCCAGGTCGGCACCGCGCAGCGGGGCGTCGTCGTGTTCTCCGCGCAACCGGAGCAGGCACGCGCCGCCCCTGGCGTCCCGCAGCACACCGGCCGCCAGCCGCGCCTCGGTGCGGTCGGGGTGGTCCGCGGCCTCGTCGGCCGCGGTCTCCGGGTCCGCCGACAATGCAGCACCCGCCTCGGGCGGCAGTACGACGATCTCCTGGACCAGCACGCAGCCGGCCACCTCCGACGGCCAGGAGATCTGCGACAGCGCCTGCGACAGCTCACCCTCGGGAAGCGACTCCTGGGCGATGGGGGTGAATCGGGTCGTCTCGGTGAGCGTCGGGGCCAGGGCGGGTCGCGCCGCAAGCAGCTCGGAGGTGTCCACCAACGCGAACAACTGCGGGGGAGCGTCCCAGCCTGCTGCGGCCGCGAACTCCTCGACCTCGGCCACCGCGATCGCCAGGTCGGGGTCCTCCCACCAGTCCGGAGTGTTCATCCGACGATCGTTGCACGGCCTACGGCACGGTCCTTGCTGTCGGTCCGCATGGCAGGCAGGTGAGAACCGGGCAGGAGTCGTGCGTCGATCCGGTGTCCGGCGGCCCATCCGCACGGGGAACCAACAGCGTGTGCCTACAGTTGACTCAGCGGGGCGACGCACCTCAAGCCCCGCCTTCGACCCGGCGCGGTGACCGAGAGAGCATCGCGGCGGCAGGTGCGCCAGACGTCTCGACGCAAGGAGTCCATCCGTGGCCATCAGGCCCCCCGTTGGTTTGCCAACCATGTCCAAGCGCGCGAAGCGAGTGCTGATCGCTCTGGTCAGCCTGGCCGTTCTGGCAATCCTGTGGTTTCAGTTCGTCGGGATCTACGTCGACTGGCTGTGGTTCGGCGAGGTCGGATTCCGCGAGGTCTTCACCACCCAAGCGGTCAGCCGCGTCGGAATGTTCCTCGTCGCCGGGCTGGCCACCGGCGGACTGTTGCTGGTTGCCCTGATCGTCGCCTACCGGTCACGGCCGGTGTTCGTGCCCACCAACGAGGTCGATCCGCTCGCGCCCTACCGGACCATCGTCACGACCCGTCCCAAGCTGTTCGCGCTGGGCATTTCGGGTGTCGTCGGGCTCATCGCCGGGCTGTCGGCGCAGGGTGACTGGGAGATCGTCCAGCTCTGGCTGCACGGCGGCGACTTCGGCACCGTCGATCCGCAGTTCGGCAACGACGTCGGTTTCTACGTCTTCACGCTGCCGATGATCCAGTTGGTCCTCGGCTGGGTGTTCGTCATCCTGGCCATCTGCTTCATCGCCATCGCGGTCGTGCAGTACTTGTTCGGCGGCATCCGGCTGTCCGGCCCGGGACGCAAGATCACCTCGCAGGCGACCCTGCAGCTCTCGCTGCTGGTCGCCGCCTTCGTCCTGCTCAAGGCCGTGCAGTACTGGTACGACCGCTACGACCTGCTGTTCTCCAATCGGGGAGGCACCTTCACCGGCGCGTCGTACACCGACATCAACGCGGTGCTGCCGGCCAAGATCATCCTGATGTGCATCGCGGTGATCTGCGCCGTGGGGTTCGTGGTGGGCGCCTTTACCCGGTCGATCAAACTGCCAGCCATCGCGCTGGCCTTGCTGGTGCTGTCCAGCGTGCTCATCGGCGGGGTCTGGCCGCTGGTGCTGCAGCAGGTGGTCGTCAACCCGAACGGCATCAACCGGGAGCCCGAGTTCATTGCGCGGAACATCGAAGCCACCCGAGCGGCCTACAACATCCAGGACGACCAGATCTACTACAAGGACTACGCGGGCCAGTTGACCGGCGACCCGAGGGAAATCATCTCCGATCAGAACACCCTGCCCAACGCCCGGTTGCTCGACCCGAACGTACTGTCGCCGACGTTCACCCAGCAGCAGCAGCTGCGGAACTTCTACGGCTTCCCGGACCAACTCGCGATGGACCGCTACTTGGTCAACGGAAAGACGCAGGATTACGTCGTCGCGGTGCGCGAGCTCAACGCGGACGGCCTCAACGACGCGCAGAAGAACTGGATCAACGAACACATGGTGTTCACCCACGGCGACGGCTTCATCGCCGCACCGGCCAACACGGTGGACAACGGCTATCCGGACTACGTGGTGTCCGACATCGCCGCCCTCACCAACAAGAAGAGCAACGCAATCCCCGTCGATCAGCCGCGTACTTACTACGGCCAACTGACCACCGACTACGCCATCGTCGGCGCCGACGCAGGAGTGCAACGGGAGTACGACACCGAGACCACGCGCTACACCTATGCCGGCGCGGGCGGTGTACCGGTCGGGAACCTGTTCGCCCGCATGGTGTTCGCGACCGAGTACGGCGAGGCCAACTTCCTGTTCTCCGGGGAGATCAATGCCAACTCCAAGATCATGTACAACCGCGATCCGATCGAACGGGTGCAGAAGGCCGCCCCGTTCCTGACCACCGACACCAAGGCCTACCCGGCGGTGGTCGACGGGCGGATCGTCTGGATCGTGGACGCTTACACCACCGCGACGAACTACCCCTACGCGCAAGCGGTGACCCTGTCCGATGCGACGAACAACTCGTTGGCGGCACGGGGCGCCGCGGGCCAGGTGAACGCGCAGGTCTCCTACATCCGGAACTCGGTCAAGGCCACGGTCGATGCCTATGACGGCACCGTCACCCTGTACGAGACGCCCATCAAGTCCTCCGACCCCACGAAACCGGCGTCACCGATCGATCCGGTGCTCAAGGCATGGGAGGGCGTGTTCCCCGGGCTGGTGAAGCCGGCCAGCGATGTCTCGCCGGATCTGCAGGCGCACTTCCGCTACCCGCAGGACCTGTTCGAAGTGCAGCGCTCGCTGCTCGTTCGCTACCACGTTGACGATCCGGTCGACTTCTTCCAGAGCTCCGGATTCTGGAAGGTGCCCAATGACCCGACCGTCAGCGAGGCCGTCCAAGCCCCGCAGCCGCCGTACTACCTGCAGGTCAAGCTTCCGCAGAACGATGCCCCGAGGTTCGAGCTGACCAGCGTGCTGACCGGCTATCAGCGGGAGTTCATGAGCGCTTACGTGGCTGCATCGTCCGATCCGGCGGACTACGGAAAACTGACCGTGCTCCGACTACCCACGTCCACGCAGACTCCCGGCCCGACTCAGGTGCAACAGCTTTTCCGGACTACCCAGGAGGTCAGCCAATTGGTGACGCTGTCCACCCAGCAAGGTGGCAGCCGGGTGATCTTCGGCAACTTGCTGACGTTGCCGGTCAACGACGGTCTGCTGTATGTCGAGCCGTTCTACATCCAGGGCCAGGCGTCCAGCACCTCGTTCCCGCAGCTCAACCGGGTATTGGTGTGGTACGGAGGCCGGGTCGGGGTCGGCACCACGCTCACCCAGGCGCTGACCCAGGCTGCCCAGAACGCGCCGGTGCCGGTGACCGACGGCGGGACCGGAACGCCGTTGCCGACCAACGGTGCCACGGTCTCGCAGGTTCCCACGTCGCCGACGTCGTCAGCTGCGCCACCACCAGCCGACCAGGCCGCGGCCCTGGCGGCCATGGACACCGCGGCGAAGGCGCTGGACACCGCGAAAGCCTCGGGTGATCTGGGGGCGATCGGCAAGGCCAGCCAGGACCTGGAGACTGCCGTGAACGACTACCTCAAGCTGGCCGGCGGGAGCCTGACGGGAAGCGCAACGCCCACCGCCACCGCACCGGCGGTGAGCGAACAACCAACCGCCGGCGGGTAGCCGACCGACCGTGATCGGCGGGGTGGTCCCCGCTGCCCTGCCGATCACGGTGCGCCCGGCACAACCGTTGTCCCACCGGGAATTTGGAATCATCGCCACAGGCTTGTTACACTGGTGTCACCTTCAACGCGGGGTGGAGCAGCTCGGTAGCTCGCTGGGCTCATAACCCAGAGGTCGCAGGTTCGAATCCTGCCCCCGCTACCACCGTTACCAGGCCAAACAGCCCTCGGACAATGTCCGGGGGCTGATTGTTTCGTGGTTTACGATCAGATTTGTGACCAAACCCCCTTTGACTACCCGGTCACGAGTGCTCGGTTCGAGCCGCCTCGCGGTGGATCAGACCACCGCTTCACCGGCGTCGCCCAGCTCGACGGCGACCGAGACACGATGGATGGCAACATTTGTCGGGCCGAACGCGGTCCATCCGTGGTTGGCATCCTCGCCGAGCATCCCGGCCAGGCGATCGGCCTGGTCGAGCCTGGCCCACGCTTGGGCGCGCTGGGTTCGCCGAGCAGCGACGATCGCAGCAATGAGCCATAGTGCGCCGGCAGCAGAAACGAGACTCGGAGCGTCGGGACGTGCTGCGATCGTCAGACGATCGGCCAATCGCAGCGTCAAGTCCTCAGTGTCCTCGGCCTGGTCCGACCGCAAAAGAGCGCAGGCGACCTGGTAGCCGGCCAAGCCGGAGGCCATCAGGGATTCGGACGAGCTGGCCACGTTCACTGCGCGGTCAGCTGCCAGCATCGAAAGGTCCGAAACACCGAACTTTGTAACCAGTTTCGCAGCCAAGACGTAGGCGCAGACGAGACAAACGCCGTGTTCACGCTCGTCTTCGGCCGAGTTCACTCTTTGACACCGTATCCGCTCCGCCTCTGCGACGAGGCTTGGCAATTGCTCCACGACGCGGCTGTACCGTGCCGCTTGGTAGTCAGCATGGCCGTTGTGCACCGCTCGGCGCAGGGTGTCCAGGGAGACTGACGCGGGTGCTGAGGTGCCCCGCAGGTGCTCATAGCGCGTGAACGTTCGCCGCACTTCGGACAGCGACTCCACGTCCACGCCACCGTTGGGCGCGTACTGCCAAGGCCGGCCGGTGAGGTCCTGGACGTCGACGTTGAGGACCCGCGCCATCTCGGCGACCACGGAGAGACGGTCGACCGACCGCACCCCTCGCTCCACCTGCGACAGCCATGACTTGGAGCGGCCAACCAGGCCAGCGAGCGCAGCCTGACTCAGCCCGCGCCGCCGCCTGTACGCACGGACTCGCTCACCGATACCGCCTCGGGCCACCCGTCAATACTCCCAACACGGGACAGACAGAGCGGGTGAACGGTACCGCGCCGAGGGCCGACCTGCTGCTCCAGAAGTGAAGCCCCACGCCGAGCACCAATGGCTTGGGATTGCCTTCCTCAGCCACGTGTCGGCTCCGGTCGGTAGATTCCCTCGGATGGGGGGCCAGATCTTGCCACAGCAAAGCCCGCGTCAAGCGCCTGCGCATCAGCGGCTCCTCTCGGAACGATCCTCGCGCCGTCCGTAGCGGCAACGAACCGTGAGGACTTTCTCTACTCATTCAAGGTAGTGACCGGCCACGGCGACCACACCGTCACCTCCTCCGGCGGCTTCGCCCGACGGGGCAGACGAGAACCGCGCGCAGGTTTCCTTGGAACCAATTCCCCTGGCGTTGGCAGGGAATGGTCACGGACCAGCTAATCGCTGACGATGTCCCGGCCGTGGAAGGTCAGCGCCCAGATGACCACGAAATCAAAGGCGATGATCAACACGGACCACCACGGGTAGTACGGCAGCCACAAGAAACTCAGGATGATGCTGATCATGGCCACGATGACGGCCACCGTGCGGGCCAACACCGAGCCGGTGAACAACCCGACACCTGCCAGCAGCACGACGATGCCGCCCAGCAGATGTAGCCAACCCCAGGTGGTGACATTGAACCGAAACGCCCAATTCTCGCCGACCGCGTAGAAATCGTTGTTCGTCAGATCAACGATTCCCTGGGCGATGTGGAAGAAGCCCACCAGCACGAGCAGTAGTCCCGCAGTGGCAGTTGTGCCCACTGCGATGCCGCTGCGCTCACGATTTGCCATTTCAATGACCTCCGGTTGTCGACGCGGCCGCGGTTGGCGCGACCGAGCCGAAAGTAGCTCGTTGGCGGCCTTGGAAGCTCGCCGTCGCGGCAGCCCAGAACGCACCTGCTGCCACTGTTCTTAGCGTAATGCGGTGCCTACGGCCTGGCCGCGCGACCCCGGGTTCCTTCGCCGTCCACACCTGGCCCGTGAGCGCGGCATCAACGGTGACCATGGGCCTCGATGGGCAGGATCCGCAGACGGTCACGCATCCACAACCCCGAGTGGTGACACAGGATCCTCGAAGGCCTCGACCGCCGCCTGTTGGTGCAGCGCGGCCCGAGCCTCCGGCAAGAGACCATCGTCGATCACCGTCACATGGGGCTCAAAGGGTCGCAGGTTTCAAGTCCTGCCATCCCGACGCGTCGCCCCTCACCAGTCCGCAGGTGAGGCGCACTTTGCTTCATCGCACCGATTGGAGCGTCGCCCGCTGCCCGGCCGGGTGGGACAGCGGGGGCTGGCGGGTCACCGGCGGATACGAGCTAGAGAGCGGTCGGGCGGCCGCGTCACAGTGGTCCGCTTCCAGCACCGGACCTTGTACGGACCATCTCGCTAGCGAAGTCGGATTGTCGCGGCCTTTCGCAGGCGGTCGAGCGCGAGTGCGGTCAGTACGCCCGCAACCGAGGCCACCAAGACGCTGCCCAGACTCGTGAGCACGGCACCGAGGGGTCCGCCGATGCCGACGACCATCACCACAGCAGTCCACGGCAGGCGGTAGCCGCCGGCGATGCCCGCCGCGGCTCCCGACGCTCCCGCGAGATCACTGGAGATCCCCAGGTGGGGGGCAAACGAACGAGCCGCCAGATCACCGATCGCCAGAAAGGGGACGAACACGCCTCCGCAGCCGCCGGCGGCGACCGCCGTGGTGGTGGCGACAGCCCGAAGAACGGCGACCAGAAGCAAGATCATTGCTGGTTCTGAGAGCCGGGCCGGGCTCTCGGCCCAGAGGATCGCCCCGCCTCCGGGGCCGAACCCGGCTCGTGGGTCTGCGGCGATGAACAAGGCTGCCGAGGTCGCTGCCATGGCGGCCGCACCGACCATCAGACGACGCCAGGGGCCCGCCCGCCAGTCCCTGGCGCGGTAGATCGCCCACCCGGCAGCAGCCGTCAGGACCCCGGCCGCCACGCCGACGTACAAGCAGGCCTGGATCGCTTGCGTGACATCGGCAGGCGGCTCGGTCGGGACGATGAGCCGGATGAGATCAAGTCGGAAGACGGTGTTGACGACCCATCCGACGAGTCCGCCGACGAGGGCGGCGGCGACCCGGGGCGCGCTGAGTGGGACGCGGCGGCGGCGGCCCAACTCGAGCATGAAGACCGTGCCGACCAGGGCCACGCCCATCAGGGCGGAGACCCCGGCGGCGCCACCGGCGATGGCCGCTCCCCGTTGCATCCGGCGCAGCGCTGGTCGGGTCTGCCCGATCCAGGAACCCGTGGCGACGCCGAGATGCGCGGCCGGTGCCTCCGTCCCCATCGGTGCACCCAGTCCGACGGTGAGCACGATCGCCAGCGACCGCAAAGGTGCCTGCCGCCAGGGGAATCGCTCCTCGGAGCCTGCGCTCGCGACGACGTCGCCGGTCAGGTCGGCGCGCGCGACGTCAGCCGGAAAAGTGGCCCACGCGGCAGGGATCCGAGGGAGGCGTCGGGTCCAGCGCATCCATCGCTGCCACGGCCTTGGGGGGGCCGGTGCCGTCGGATCTGCGAGGGCGTGGTCTCGGGGTTCAAGCCGTTGGACCGGCTCCCCATGGCCGATGACATTGAGGACGAACGTCGACAGGGCGACTCCGATGACGGGGAGCGTCAGCAGGAGCCAAGGTTCTGCACCAGACGTGACAGCCAGGGCCTCCTTGATGATCGTCGTGATCACGACCACCACGGCTGCGCCGGCGGTGCCGCCCAGCGCGGCTCCGGCACAGTACGGCAGGAGCGGCCGCATACCGCGGTCGGGATCCACGGCGGGTGGGACCGATGGACTCATGCGGTGACGACCCATTTCACGGCGGCGATGATGAGGCCGGTCGCCGCCGCAAAGACGCCCCAGAGCGCTGAAACGCTGCGGCTCGACCCGCCCGGTCGACCCTCTGCGCCGACGATGAGGCCCAGGAACACGGCGGCGCTGGCTCTGGCGCCGAACCGATCGAAGTCCCTCGTGGCGGCAAGTACGACGACGGTTGTGGCCAGGGCTATCACCAGGGCGATCGTCAACTGGATGCCCAACAGAGTCTCGAGGTCGACGGTGTAGGCCGGATCACGGACCAGCCGAGCTGCGAGGAGGAGGGCGAAACAATGGGTGAGCACAAGCCCCACGCTGGTGGCCCAGACGATCGAGAGGACCGCCAATTTGGAGTGCGGCTCGTGGTCATTGCCGGCGGTGAGCGCGGCGAGGAGCACCAAGCACACGGTCAGGGCCATCATGTCGGCATCCCGTCGAGCGGCCGGCAGGTTGCCGGTGCGGTGTCAAACGGCCATCCACTGCCGCATCTGCCCCCCGGATCTCAGCGAGTTCTCTGCCTGAAGGGAGCCCGCGGCGTGACCTCGAGCCGATGGTGTTGAAGGATTATCGCCACCTCGGACGTTCTCGTCGCGACGAGAAGGCAGTGGAGGGGCGTGACGATGGTCATTCACGGCCAGGACGGCCTCTGCGCCGACTGCCGGGGCCTCTGCGTGGCGCGCGTCACCCCGGCTGCACGTCGCGCCCCACGACAGCCCTCGGGCTACCGTCTCATTCACGGTGGTCGGCCAGGAAGGGCGAGCTGCTCCGTCGGCGTGAGAAGGAACCGCGTGGAGTCTGGTGCACCGGGGGACGCCTCCACGATGGCGTCAGTCGCCCCCGCGCTATTCACGGCCAAGCTCGCCCCCCAGCGGCTGCCCCGCGGTGCCATTCGGCGACCGGCCCTGGTCGAGATCCTCGGCCGCAGCAGCGGCGCCACCCTGACCTTGATCTGCGCGCCCGCTGGATTCGGCAAGACCACGCTGCTGACCGAGTGGGTGGAGACGGCGCGCACGTCGGCCCCCGCGACTGCTTCGCGTGGGTGACGCTCGACTCCAGGGACACCGAGCCGGTGCGCTTCTGGAGACATGTCATCGCAGCTCTGGCCGGAGCTGCCCCTGGCGTGGGTGAGCGTTCGCTCGAGGCGATGCGGGCCGGTCCGGACCGGATCCTGGACGCATCGCTGCCGTTGCTGCTCGACGACCTCGGGCGTGTCCAGACGCCGATCGTGCTGATCCTCGACGACTACTACCGGGCCGAGACGCTCGAGATCGACATCGCGGTGGAGCAAGTGCTGTCCTACCGCCCGCGCTGCCTGCAGGTCGTCATGGCGACCCGATCGGAGCCGGCTCTGGGGATCGCCCGGCTGAGGGCGTCGGGGAGCCTGGTCGAGCTGCGGGCCGATTCGTTGGCGTTCTCCGACGACGAGGCGAGCCGGTTCCTGCGACGGGATGGGAGTCACCGGCCTGGGCGAGGACGACGAGCGGGACCTGCTGCGTCGCGCCGGTGGATGGCCGGCTTTGCTGCGGATCGCGGCCCTGCTGATGCCCGCGAGCGGGCGGCAGGAGTTCATCGCGTCCTTCAGTGGCGGTCAGCGCCAGGTGGTCGACTACCTCACCAGTGACGTGCTGGATCTCCTGCCGCCCGATCGCAGGGAGTTCCTGCTCCAGGTGTCGGTCCTGCGGCGGATGAACGGGTCGTTGTGTGATGCCGTGGCCGCGACGTCGGGATCGGGGGCCGTCCTCGCCGATCTAGAGCGGTCGGGCCTGTTCATTTCGGTGGACGCTGCGGGGGAGTGGTATGAGAGCCACCAGCTCTTCCATGAAGCGCTGCAGGTCGAGCTGGCCCGTACCCGGCCCGATCTCGTCTCCCTGCTCCACTCGCGGGCAGCGGCCTGGTTCGAACAGGTCGGAGACCTCGAGCTGGCGACAGACCACGCCATCGCCGCCCGCGACGTCAGCCACGCGGGCCGCCTGCTCGCCGCGCAGGCGCAGCCGATGGCAGCAAGAGGTCGCCGGGACAGGATTCGCCGGTGGATCTCGGAGTTGTCCTGGCCGGAAGCCCAGCGGGATCCGGAGATCGCCTACGCCAGGGCCGTGGATGCCGGTGTGCACAACGACCTTGACGGCGCTGTTCGCTGGCTGGATCTTGCGGCCACCGGACCACCGGACCAGCAGGACAGCCAAGGGCTTCCGCTCTCCTTCCGCGTCGACTACCTGCGCGCCGTCACCAGTGTCAACGATGTCGGCAGGGCCGAGGAAGCCGGTCGACGCGCCGCAAGTTCTGCGCCGTCCGCACGGTGGGAGGGTATGGCCTGGTGCGGTGTGGGCCAGGCGCTCTACCTCCAGGACCGGTTCGACGAGGCCCGGGCGTGCCTTCACAGATCGGTCGCTCTCACCCCTGACACGAACCCGATCCTGCTGCTGGTCGCCCGGGCGAACCTGGCCCTGGTCGAGGCCGCGAGCGCAACGGAGCCCGTCTCGGAACGGGTGTTGGACGGAGCCCTGGAGCTTCTGCGCCGCACCGGCGCGGACAACACGCCGTCGGCCGCTCTGATCGAGATGGCGTGGGGTGAGGTTCGGCGTACCCGGGGCGAGCTGCAGGAAGCGGTTGTCCACTTCGAAGCGAGTCTCGAGCTCCTGGGCGCGGGGACCCTGTCCTGCTTGCACGCCAACGCCTACCTCTTGCTCGGCCAGGTCCAGTACGCACTGGGCGACTCGGCTCTGGCGCTTGGATCGCTCGATGCCGCGGACTTGATCCTCAGCCGGCAGCGGGACCCGGGTGCGCTGCCGGATCGGGCTCGACGTCTGCGCCAGATCCTGGGCACACCGCTGCGGCGGGCCGCCGCCCACGGGGAGGCGCTGACCGAGCGGGAGTCCGCGGTCCTGAACCTGCTGGCCGAGGGCCGCAGCCAGCGGGAGATCGCGACGTCGCTGTTCATCTCGCACAACACGGTGAAGACGCACCTCAAGAGCGTGTACCGCAAGCTCGGGGTGACGTCGCGGGAC
>JBBQGJ010000006.1:0-49074 GCA_038322925.1 Mycobacteriales bacterium | reverse complement strand
CGCGTGCCGGTCTGGGTGTTCGGAATGGGAGCACGCAGCGGCAGCCCGGAGGCCTGGCGGCGGGCGCGGTTCCAGTTGGACCGCGCGCTGGCCAAACGCGCGTGGCTGCAGCCGATCGCGAGCACCGTCTTCGGTGGCGTCGACCCGCCGGACACCGAGGGTGTCCGCCGGGACCTGAGGAACTGGGACGAGATCCGGGCGTGGGCGTCCGACGTCTCCCGGTCCATCGAGGCCGGCCACAAGCAACCGCACTGAACCGATCGTCCTCGGGCGACCTCAGGCCCAGGCCCGGACGGCGGCTTCGATGAGGTCGGCCCGGTCGGCCAGCGTCCCGCGCGGGACATCGATCAGTTCGAATCCCAGCGATGTGTCGGTCGCGATGTGCACGTCCTCGAACTCCAGGGCTCCTTCGTAGGTAATGCGCCGCGCGTCGGTCCATTCGACGAATCCAAGGTCGCGGACGAAGAACACCTCGCGGACGAAGAACACCTCGCGTTCGTAGAAGCATTCGCCGCCGATGCGCTCGATCTCCGCGACCGGCGCCGGATGCCCGAGATACTCGGCAAGAGCCAGCGTGCAGATCGGTCAGCGGTCATAGAACTGCACCCGTGATCTCGGCGTCGCCGGCGCTGCCTGACGCTCGCGTTGCACAGCCAGGTCCTGATCGATGAAACTCGTTTGCTCCCAGGGTTTATCTACACCGTCACGGGTCGCCCCGGCGATGACATCGGTCGCCGCCGCACGCACCACGGGATGGCCGCGGCGCTCCAATTCGGAGCAGGATCGAGGTCTTACCGGCACCGGGAAGTGCCGGTCAGGATATATACCGCCGCATGCGGCTGACCTTTCTGTCCGCGGTCGTTGTCACGAGAAACGCGGCCGCGGCCGCGGCTGCCCGTCCGTCCGTCCGTCCATCACAGCGCGACGCAGCCGATGGCCCGGGCCTTGAGGCTGCCCAGCCACAGGCCGCCCTCGAACTCACGCATCCCGGTCACCATGTGAAATCGCGAGTGAGTCGTTTGCAGATCATGAACCAGCATGCCGTCGGCGTCGTACGCCTGAACCCAGACCGTCGGCGTCTCCTTGGGTTGAAGCCGTCTCGGGATCGCCCATGCGACCTTTCGGAGCAGCGGTGGTCGCGGGGAGAGAGCATCCAAGATGCGATTGCGGCAACTGGGCAGGGCGACCCAGATCAGGCCACTGTCGCCGGTGCTGAGGTTGTCGGGAAAGCCCGGCAGGTTGTCGACCAGGATTTCATTCTGGCCGGCCCTGGAGCCGTCGAGCCAGTATCGCCGAAGGCGGTAGCTGCCCGTTTCGGCGATGACCAGAAACGTCCCATCCGGCGAGAGCGTCACTCCGTTCGCAAAATCCAGCCCATGCAGGATCAGTTCGATTCCGTCACCGGGCGTCCACCTGAACAACCGTCCGGTTCCGCTGTGGGCGAGCAACTCCGCGGTGTAATGATCCTGCCTGAACTCCGTGGAACTGTCGGTGAAGTAGACCGATCCGTCGCGAGCGACCGTCGCGTTGTTGCAGAACCGGAACCGTGCTCCCTCGAATCGATCGACGATAACCTCCGTCGCACCGGTGCGCGGATTGACGCGGAGCAAACCGCGCTGACAGTCGCAGACGATCAACGAACCGTCATCGGCCAGTTCGATTCCCAGCGGGTGGCCGTGGGTGTCGGCAATTTCGGTGACGTCGCCGTCAAGCCCGACCCGCAATATTCGTCCGTCCGAGATGCCGGTGATCACCGAGCCGTCGGCGTCGACGACTACATCCTCGGGTCCCACCCCCGGCAGCTCGACCAGACGCAGGTCGAAGCGGGTGGCCGAGGAGCGCTCGAGGGCGCGGGCAGGCGCCTTCGGCGGCTGCCAGACGACCGGATGGATCCGCGGTTTCGGCATACTGCCCCCAGGGTTGCCGCGGGCGCGGCAACGTTTGCCCCGGATTCTGTCACCACCGGGAAATCGCGGTGATGACGGATCCATAGGGCCGGCACAGGTCGGCGGATAGAGCGCCGCGGGAGCAATGGAACGACTGGCCAATAGCACTTTTCCCGGTTTGTCTGGTATTCCCGGACCCGTGGGGGTAGGACTACTGAAGCACAAGCTAGCCTGCCGCATTCATACTGAATTGCCCTGAACGGGAATAGGCGCGCTGACGCGTTGGGTTGTTCGGACCTGGCCACAGCGGCTTCCTGCCTTCGAGCCACCTCAGCTATGCGCGGGCAGTTGACCCGCCAAGAGAGGTCACGACGCGGATGCCGAGCGCCCCGTCGCCCGCGCTCCGGTGTCGGCCGGCGCCTGCACCCCGGTGAGCATGAATTCCTCGAGCACCTGCGCGAACCGGTCGGGCTCGTCCAGGTGCGGGAAGTGCCCGGCCCGGTCGAAGATTTCCACCCGGCTCGCGGGCAGCTCCTCGCGGGCCGCCTCGACGTGCGAGGACGGGATCATCTTGTCGCTGCCGCCCCACAGCAGCAGGGTGGGCAGCCCGGCGATGCCGCCCAGCCGGTTCCTGGCACTCACAGTCTGGCCGTGCATGTCGATGACGGAGCGGCTGGTGGCCAGGAACGCCCGCCGGGTGTCCCCATCGGCGAGGCTGGTCAGGCTCTGCCAGGCCTCGGACGAACTCGGGCTGATCCCCGGTAACCCTGTCATTGACCAGATCTTCAATGCGGTGTCGCCGACGTTGTGCACCCACCCCGATGCCAGCACCGGGAGGACGAATTCGCTGCCCGGCAGGGTGGCGGCGCGCAGCAACGGGTGCAGTTCGGGGCCGAGACCGCCGCTGCTGACCAGCACCACCCTGTCCACCCGCTCCGGGAACAGGTAGGCGAATTGCATGGCGATGCCGCCGCCGAGGGAGTGACCGACCAGGGTGGCGCTGCGAATGTCGAGGGCGTCGAACAGGTCGCGAAGCGTTGCCGCGTGCGCGCCCAGTGAGTAGTCGCCGACCGGCTTGTCCGACTCGCCATGCCCGTACAGGTCGGGGGCCACCACCCGGTGCCGCCGGGCGAGCCGCTCGGGCTGGGTGCCCCAGGTGCGGTGCGAGCTCATCAGGCCGTGCACGAACACCACGGCGGGGCCTTGACCGACGTCGACGTACGACAGGTCGTAGCCGTACAGCGTGATCCGGTTCATCGAGTCCGGCACCGGCAGCTCCCTTGCGCTACGTCCGCCTACGCTACGCCGCCGGGCAACAGCCGATGGGCGTGTTGAGCAGTGGACAGCATGGCCAATGTGGATTCCGCGCCCTGGTTGAGGTTGCGTCGGTCGGAATGCAGGCCGTCGTAACCCGCGCCCGTCATCGGGTCGAACATCAACACGTCGCCGTCGTTGTGGCCCTCGAACCACGCCCAGGCGCGGGCCACCTCGTCGCGCCAGCGCGGATCACCGGTGATCTCCCACGCCCGGGCACAGGCGTCGGCGAGCGCCGCGATCTCGATTGGTTGCTGGTCGAAGGCCGGACCGACGTCGTCCGGTCCCCGGCCGCCGACCGGAGTGACCGAGTAGCGCCCGGCGGTGACCTCGATGCCGACCAGGAAGTCGAGCAGCTCAAGGCCGCGAGTCGCGGCGGCGCTGTCCGGCATGGCGGCGCCGATCAACAGCACAGCTTCGACGACCGATCCGTTGCCGTACCGCAGTCGGGATTCGATCCAGCGCCAATCGGGATCGTCGGTCACCGAGCCTGCGCGCACCAGCAGCGGCCGCACGTCCTGCAGCAGTGCGCGGGCCGCGGTCTGCCCGGAATCGTGGAGCAGCAACTCGCCGGCACCCAGCGCGGCGAAGGTCATCGCCCGCAAGTCAACGGATCTGGCCCGCGCGGCCAGGCGAAATCCCTGCAGTGCCTGACGCCGCAGCAGCGCGGTCGGCGCGTGCACGGCGGCGACGCCCAGAGCCCACAGCGCCCTGCCCCACCAGTCGCCGGTGCCGGGGGTGTCCGTCCAGCGACCGGCGGCGTTCATCCTGTTGTGGCACCACCCGTCCGGCTGGATCGCCGAGAGGGTGAAATTCAGATAGAGCCGGCACAGATCGAGAACCTCGGTGTCGGCGATCTCCGCCCGGCAGACCACGATCAGCGCCCGCGCGACGTCGTCGACGCAGTAACCGTGCTCGGGCCTCGGGACGTCCAACAGGGCGTGCTCGAAAAGACCTCGGGAATCGGTCAACCGGCTCAGGTGCTGGAGGTCGGACCGGCTGGGCGGTGACTGAGTGGTCAGCGCGGTGGTCACGCCGCGATCTCGGCCCGGATCAGATCCGTGGCGAGATCCCGGTACCGTTGCGCGACGGCCGGCCACAGCAGTTCCGCGGTTTGCGCCGCGGCGGCCCGGCTCATCGTCGCGGCCAGCCCCTCCTCGGTCAGCACGGCCTGCAGCGCCTCGGCGATCGCGGCCGGATCGCGCTGCGGGACAAGGATTCCGGCGCCGCCGGCGAGCAGTTCAACGGCGTGCGGGAAGCGAGTGGCGACCACCGGACGTTGGGCGGCAACGGCTTCGATGAGCACACCCGAGGTGACCTGTTCCGTGGAGTCGTAGGGCAGCAGCACGACGGAGGCGGACCGGACGAGTGCGGCGAGGTCGGAATCGTTGCGGTAGCGGCCATCCAGCTGCACCGACGATTCGAGCCCGAGGCGGTGGATCCGGTCGCGGAGGCCTTCCCGGTAGGTCTCGCCCGCGGTTTCCCGCACCTTCGGATGGGTCTGGCCGGCCACGATGTACTGCGGTTGGGGACGCAGCCCGCGGAGACGGCTCATCGCCTCGATCCCCCACTCGATGCCCTTCCCCGGCCCGATCAGTCCCCAGGTCAGCACGACCGGCCGCGTGTTGATGTTCTCGTGGTGGGACCGGCCCGCGATGTCCGCGGAGCCGTGCGGGATCACCTGCACCTTGGCCGGATCGATGCGATAGCCGGCGACGAGTCGATCCCGCGCGGTACCGGTCATGGTGACGGCGGCCGAGGCCAGCCGGACCACGGATTCCAGCACCTCACGCTGATGGTCGGTGGGCGTGGTCAGCACCGTGTGCAGGACGACGATGGAGGGCACTCGAAGTTCGGTGAGCAGGCTCAGCACCTCGTCACCGTCCTGGCCGCCGAAGATGCCGTATTCGTGTTGAATGACGACGACGTCGCAGCTGCTGAGCCGCATCGCGGCAGCCGCCGGGCCGTGCGGATCGCCGGCCACCATGGTCCCGACGACCTCGGCCGCCGGATCGTTGAATCCGCGCGGACCTCCCGGGAACTCCAACAGCCGGATGACCGAGGCGGTGTCGTCATGTCCCGGGTGATCCTGCCGGCCGATCATGGCCGTCATCAGCGACGAGGTGAAGGTCGCCAGGCCACATTGGGTCGGCGGATATGTGCTCACAAAACCAAAACGCATTGTCACGGCGAATACCTTCCACAAAGGCGGTGCCGCTACGAATTCTGGCGACACCTCACGCGGGCGTGGCGGTCGCGGCGAAAGCGTGTATCACGGCGCGATCTGCGGGAAACTCGGCGCAGCCAAGAAGCGGCTGGCGCGCTTCGGCGGGCGCCCGGCACCGTTGAACTCCCTCATAATAGCCTGTCGCGCGGCCGAAATCTTCATGTGTGGAATGACCCACTCTCCCGCGCGTCGCGTTTGGGACGGTCGCGAAGCGGGTAGCGAGTCTTTCGCTGCCCGTCGGCGGCCGGTCGGCCGCCGACGCACACCGGGACGAAATACGTTCGGCACACAGCCTCGCTAGAGTCGGCGGGTCGCACGGAAGCAGCACCGTGGCACCGGCCGGGTGCCGGCATCGTGCACCGACGGGAGGGGCTGGCGTTGGCCACCAGGGACGTGCGAATCGGCTGCGAGTTCGTCTACGACGCAGAGGTGGCGACGTCCACGATCTTCCAGGTGACCCCGCTGGGCACCGACGGGGTGGCGATCAGCGGCGAGGAGTGGTCGATCAAACCGGAGCTGGATTCGCACGAATACCGGGACCTGTACGGGAATCGCTGCCAGCGGATGGTGCTGCCGCAGGGCCGCTCCGAGATCCGCTACAGCGCCATCGCCCGGGTTCCCGACGCCACCGAGGACGCCGACGAGTCGGCGCCCGAATTGCCACCGCGCGAGCTGCCCGACGATGTGATCGTCTATACGATGCCCAGCCGGTTCTGCCTGCCGGACATGCTCGGCACCGAGGCCTGGACCAGGTTCAGCCATCTGCCGACCGGTTACAGCCGGGTGCAGGCGATCTGCCAGCATGTCAACGGCCACCTGAAGTTCGCCTACGGCAGCAGTTCCCCCACTTCCACGGCGGTGGACGTCAACCTGTCCGGATTCGGGGTCTGCCGGGATTTCACCCACCTGGCGATCACCTTCTGCCGGGCGATGAACATCCCGGCCAGGTACGTCTTCGGCTACCTGCCCGACATGGACGTTCCGATCGACCCGGCGCCGATGGATTTCGCCGCGTGGATGGAAGTGTGGCTGGGCGACCGGTGGTGGACGTTCGATCCGCGGAACAACCGCCGCCGCAAGGGCCGGATCCTCATCGGGCGCGGCCGGGACGCCTCGGACGTGGCCATGGTGACGTCGTTCGGCGGGCCCACGCTCCAGACGATGCTGGTGGTTGCAGAGGAGATCGTCGCGTAGGAGATTGGCCCAATGGAGATCGGCCCAAAGGAGTTCGGTGCGGGGGATCGTGGGGTAGTCGGCTTGGCGACCAGTTCAGCCGGCGATCTCATCCGGGTCGACCGCATCGACCGCACGCTCCTGGATGACCTCGTCCCGCTGGTGCCGCAACTCGATCTCGACCGCAACCCCGGTCACCCCCGGCACACTCTCGGCGATGTCCTGGGCGGCAACGACGTCGGCCTCGTCATCAACGGATCCGGCGAGTGTCACCACGCCCTCGTGTGCGGACACGTTGAGCGCGGAATCCAGGCCGTCCGAGCGCTCCAGTGCGGCGGCCACGTCGTTCTGCAACTCGACGTTCCCCGGCGTGTGACGCGTCATGAGGAGGACCCACCGCTGGTGGGTGGCACGGCGGCGGTGGAAAGGGCATGCGGGACCGCCAGTTCGTTCCGCACCGCGGTCACCCCGGCAACCTGATGGGCGACGGCCTGTGGAGCGGATCGATCGCCCGCGCCGTCCACGTCGCCGGACAGTGTCACCACCCCGTGGTCGGTCGAGACCGTCAGCTTTTCCGCATCAACGTCGGTCGCCCTGGAGAGCGCCGCCGTGACCTCGGATTCCAGCTCGGACTGCGCCAGGGAAGTCGGCCCAGCAGAAGTCGGTCCAGCGGGAATCGGGATCGTCATTCCTGGGAGCCTCTCGGTTCGTGAACGGAACCGGATCGGCGTATGCGACCCGTCAGACGTCGTGCAGGTTGCTACCGGACGTTTTCCTTCACGCGGTCCAGCGCGGCGAGGATCTTGACGGCCACGTCTGCCAGGCTCATGCCCTTGCGGGGTTCGACCTTCAGGTCGGCGAGGGCCTGTTCGACGGAGGTGATGCGCTGGCTGTAGGTCTGGCTCATGGCGTTTCCTTTGGGTGGCGGGACTTGTCGGTCGTCGGTGATCGACAAGGGTTACGCGCGTGGGCGATTCGAGCGCCGTCGCGGCAACGTCGTGGTGATGTGAGCATGGTGAATCGGACGGATGATGATTTCAGACCGCCACCTCAACCGCCGCGCAATCCCGGATTCACGGTCATGCGCACATCACACTTCAGGCAAGAACGAGGCCGACCCTGGCGCAGGCTTACGAAATGTCCTCACCTGCTTTCAACACTACCCCGCCCGTCTTCACCACGGTGCGAGCAGCAACGCCATCGTTGTGCGAAAAATGCACAGTGTGATCAATCTCGCGCGGGCGTGGGGATTTGGGTGACTTTCGCCCCTGTTCGGTGCTCACCCGGGAATTTCCCCGCGGCGACCGAAGCCCCCGGGGGGTGACGGGCGGACGCGTAGAAGGCCGCGCCGACGGCGCCCGTGACGGCCAGCGCGAAGCCCACGACGGCGCCGGCAGCGAACCCGGGGCGTACCTGATCGTCGAGATAGAGCAGGCCGATGAGCGATGGCACCGTCATGGTGGTGGTGAACATGATCGCAGTCGCCCCAGTCGTCCCAGCGGCTCCGCCCCGCTGCAGAGACATGGCGAACACGGTGGCGGCCACGGCACCGTTGACGACGATCGCCAGCAGTCCCGGTTGCAGGAATTGACCGGGCGAATCCGGTACGTGCAGGGTGCGGGCGGCGATGCCGACCACGCTGAACCCCAAACCGGCAGCGAAGGCCAGCATCGGTGTCGCGACCCGAGGTGGCATCTGCCGCCCGAGATAGCCGAGGGCCGCCACGGGAACCGCGGCCGCCGGAAGCATCCACCCCCACCCCGCCGGCAGCGTGTGCGCCGGTGTCGGTTCCGCGGACAGCCCGAGCAGCAGCAGACCGCCGGCGCCGACTGCCAACGCGATCCACCCGAGTCCGGCAAGACGGATTCCCAGCAGCGCCGAGATCACGGCGGTCACCCCGACGCTGAACGCGATCACCGACTGAACGAGGAACAGCGGCAACAGGTGCAACGCGGCGGCAGCGAGAACGAAGCCCGTCAGGTCGGCGCACAGGCCGAGGAAATAGACGTACTGCTTCCGTACGAGGATCAGATCGAAAGAGGTTCCCCCGAAGACTCCGGCCCGGCGGATTCCGATGGATTCCAGGACAGAACCGGTACCAGAAGCCAGCGCCGCACATGCCGCCAAGAGATATCCGACGATCACCCTGGGAATTCCTGACTGGTCGCCGACGGTTGGTTCAGTGAATATATCCTGCCGGAATTCTGGCGGACCCTCGGTGATCTGCACGGGGTACGCGGTCGACTCGTCGGCGATGCCAACGAGTCAACCGGAGTCGTGGTGAAGCAAGGAGCGTGTCAGGCGTTGGCGAGCAGCGTTTCGGTGCTCTCGCAGTTGCCCGGGGTGCTGGCGCGCCGCATGATGTCGCGTGCAGCGGACTGCTCGGTCGTCGGCGGGATGACCAACAGCGTGACCCGATGATCGCTGACGCCCGAGACATCAATGGTGTCGGACGGGCGGGTACGGAAACCGTCCAGCCGCACCCGAATACCGCCGGCGTCGACGCGGCGGCTTGCGTTCGCCCATCCCGCCATGCTGTAGGACACCCGCTCGATCGACCCCAGCCGGCCGGTGATCGCCGCCAGCAGCGCCGGGACCTCGTCGGCGAGATCGTTGGAATACGGCCACCACGCGCCGTCGACGAACCCGGTGGTACTGCCTACCGGCTTCATCTCCAACCGGAGCTCGCCCTTGCTGGACTGAGATGTGGTGGTTTCGGAAAGTGCCTCGGCTCGGGTCATCACCGGCGCTCCTGTCCCCGGACCCGCTGGGCCTGGAGTGCAAAATGACATCGAGGACGACGCCGACTCGACCGCCGGCGTGCGAAATGCTCTCGACACTCCCCAGTCTACCCCGGGGGGTGGCATCCATCGCATAGGTGTTCGAATGACGCGTGTCTGCCCAGGACGGAGGTCGGCTGCTGCACGGCCGGCCGGGACGGGATCGCCGCCACCGGGCAGACTTCGTCCATGGCCGACGCCGCTGTCCCCGTGAACCGCGACCGTGACGCCACCGGCAGGGCGCGCAACGCCCGACCCCGCGACGCTCTCGGCCGTCCGCTGCCGTACGGCTCCGCGGATGTCCCCCGCCAGCCCGAGGGACAGCGGCGGACGCCGGACGAGACCATCGTGGAGGCTCAGCGGCTGTTGGATGCCGGTCTGCCGTTTCACGCCCACGAAGTCTTCGAGGACGCCTGGAAGGCGTCGGCCGGACCCGACCGCGCGCTGTGGAAGGGATTGGCCCAGCTGGCCGTCGGATTGACTCACGTGGGCAGAGGGAACCTACGCGGCGCGCGCGCACTGTTCCACCGTGGCGCTGACGCGATCGCGCCCTACCGCGATGACCCGCCGTACGGTCTCGACATTGCCAGCCTGTGCCGGTGGGTCGATGACGCGGTCGCGGACCTGGATGGCCCGGATCCTGTTGCCGTGCTTGGCCTTCCGCAGCTCCGAACGGTCCGGTAGCCGACCGTAATACCCTGCGGCAGCGCTTCGCGCGCCGCGCGTGCGAGAGTGCGGGAACCATTTCGGCATCTGCCATTGCAGAGCGCGGCCGAGCATCCATCGCCGTGCTGCAACCTCAAGACCCGGCCCCCGCGCACATGTCCCGCAGGACAACCCGCCTATCCGGTGATGCGTGCCACACCCGCGACAGCCGGGCCGGGTGAGGCCGTCTCTCTAGTAACGGGCCAATTCCCGAGGCTCTCACCAGGAATACGTTCCGCCGTCGGCAACTCCCCTTTCGTGTGAGCGAATGCCACCTTCGTGCGTGCGTGTCCGACCAGATCATTGGTCCGCCCGGCCCCAATGCCCGCCTGACTGCTACCCGCCGCTACCGAGCAAGCGCCGCTGGACACGCTGCGCCGCGGCCTGCCACGGCAGGAGCGTTCTCACAGTGTTCAGTTCCTTGGCCTGCGGAATCGCGAACTGGAGCTGAATGATGCGCGCCGGATCGCTCACGCCGCGGAACAGCGGACGTGCATGGCAGTGGATATGACGCTCAGTT
This sequence comes from Mycobacteriales bacterium, assembly GCA_038322925.1. Lineage (GTDB taxonomy): Bacteria > Actinomycetota > Actinomycetes > Mycobacteriales > Nakamurellaceae > Nakamurella. The sequence goes on along the minus strand of JBBQGJ010000006.1, from coordinate 38,469 downwards.
ATCGATCGGTTACTTAATGCGACAATTGCTATCACCGCAACGGCATTGCTTGCCCTTGCATGGCTTCGGGAGATTCGACATATGCTGTGGGGCAAGCAGTCTCGCCTGCGTATCGCTGCGCCTGACTATCCAGTTGTCAGCTCATCGAGCTCTCATCACAAACGACTCCACGGTTCTCTCAACCGCGCTCCTATTGCGGAGTAACCTGTGTCACAGTCACAATGACCATTCGTCGAGAATGGTTCGCCCCGACCCGACGATTCTTCCAATCAGTCCCTGACTATCCGGCGAAAGACCCAAGACAAGTCGGGACCAAAGTCCGGACGCGGCTCCCGACTATTCAAGGTACCCCCCAAAAGAGCCGTCGATGTGAAGCTCTCCGTGACCGATATTGTCCGACGTGTGCCGGATGAAACGGGCGGGTGAAGTTTCGCTCCGTATCCAACTTGTTGCGCCGAATGGGTGTAATTTCTTAATCAGCGGGGGGAAGCTCCGCAAGAAACCTTCAGAAAGAAGGCGGCGTCATGAGAACGCCCAGCAAGATCATCACCGCTCTCGCCCTCGCAGGCCTCGCCGTCGCCGGCGGCTCCGCCTTCACGGCTGCAGGATTGGAAAAGGGCGGCGCCGCGGATGCCGACGGATTTGTCGGCGGCACCGCTAGTCAATCGGTCGAAGGGGCGACTCTTACCAACATCGCGTACGAGTTTGCTAACGCTGGCCAGACAGACATTGCTGAGGTCACCTTGACCTTCTCTGCGGTCACTGCGGCGTCCACGGTCGACATCGCCTTCCTGCCGGAGGACGCCTCGTCAGAGGCATACACCTGTACCGCGGTTGCAGCAAATGGGACCGAATCCGTTTGCACCGCTCCAACCGCGCCAGGGGAACACTGGGTCGGCAGTCTTGAGAGCACAGCGGTCACCGTGACTCCAAATACGGTCACTATCGGCAGTTGAGAGCATGGCCAGGCTGCGGTCCGTCACTAGTCAGGGTGGGCCGCAGACTGGTCTTTTCAACACTCTTCCGTCTGAGGTCATTGTGACTAAGCGATTGGGCAGTCGTAGTTCGGGCTACGTGCTGCTCGGGCTGGTGTTATGGTCCTTCATGGTTGGCGCAGCACTATGGAATAGCCAGATCGCGGTTGTTGTGACCAATGGCGTCAGCATGAACCCTGTTTACTATGAGGGTGATTTGGTAGTCGTCGCAAAGGGCGATTCATATCAAGTCGGTCAGATCGCGGCCTACCCCGTCCCCGGCAGAGGCTTCCTCGCCCTCCACCGCATCATCGCCGGCGACGCCTCCGGCTTCACCTTCAAGGGCGACAACAACCAATCCATCGACCCGTACCACCCCACCGCCGATCAGATCGTCGGTGGGGCGGTTCTGCATATCCCCCACGGCGGCCAGGTGCTCGAGTTCATCACCAACCCCGTCGCGCTTGGCGTGGTGGCGTTCAGCTTGATCATGTTCGGCAGCAACAGGATCCGGACTCGCCGCAGAAAAAGGAGAGAGGCCATGGCCCAACAGGTCAGCGCCGGCACGAAAGCTACTCAATCGATGCGTGCACTCCCCCGGCAACTTCAGATCGGCTTCAGCGTCACCGCCGCGGTGGCGCTCCTTGCGCTGATGATGGCGGCCTTCGCGTGGACGGCGCCGACGCAGGTCATGACGAGCAGCACCACCCAATCGGGCCGCGCCATGACCTTTTCCTACACCGCCGACGTGCCGCAGAGCCCTGCCTACGACGGCACGACGGTGAACTCCCCCGACCCCATCTTCCGCAACCTGACCAACACCGTCGACGTGCACATGGCCTACGTCGGCGACCCGGGGAGTATGACGGTGAATGCCGAGTTGTCCACGCCGAGCGGATGGCATTCGACCGTTCCCCTCTCCGGCCCGACCGATATCAGCCAGGTCTACGCCGGCTCGGTGACCCTCGAGCTGAACGCCCTGGATGCCCGCGCCCAGGCAGCCGCCAACACCACCGGTCTTCCCGGCTCGCCGCTGACCGTGGCCGTGGTGGCCAACATCCAGACCGACAGCGGCCTTTTCGCCCCGAAGCTCACCCTGAACGTCGCACCGCTGGAAATGACCATCAGCGGTGACCCGAAGGTCACCGACTCGAAGAGCACGCCGGCGTCGACGCTGATCGCCAACACCGTGGGCGTCGGTCCGTTCCACCTCGGCGTCGTGACAGCCAGAATCCTGTCGCTGGTCCTGCTGCTCGGTTCCCTCATCGCCGCGGTGCTGCTGTTCCGCATCGCGCGCCGCACCCCGCCGGTCGACGAGGTCACCCGCATCACCCAGCGCTATGGTCCGCTGCTGGCAACGGTCGAGCCGATCGCGACCCCCCAGAACGTGCCGGTCATCGAGGTCACCGAATTCGCCACACTGGCGAAACTCGCGGAACGCTGCGGTCAATTGGTCATGCACTGGTCGCGCAGCGACGTCGAAACCTTCGTGATCCTCGACGAGGGCACCACCTACCGCTACCGGACCAGTTCGGCCAGCACGGCCGCGGACGACCCGCGGACGCAGGAGGCCATCGAAGCGGACCGCGCCGAGGATGTCGAACTGGGTCATCTGTAGCCGCGCGAGCGAGGGACCTTCGGCTCACGACGGCATGCGCCGCGCCGCGTAAAGTCCAAAGTCACCGAAAGGGCCCGCCATGTCGAAACGTGTTCTCGTTGGCGCAGCCGCCGTGATCGCCATCAAGGTCGCGCTGCTGCTGTTATTCCGCCGCTGGCACCTGCGCTGGAGAGCGACCGACGCCGAGGTCGAAGCCAGCCTGCCCGGCGACGATCTACTTCCGGCTGCAGAGCTCGTCGCAACCCGAGCCATCGCCATCGACGCCCCAGCCTCCGAGGTGTGGCCATGGCTCGCGCAGATGGGTCAGGGTCGTGGCGGACTGTACAGCTACGACTTCCTGGAAAACGCCGTCGCCCGTTGCGATATCCACAGCGTGGACCACATCGTCCCCGAGTGGCAGCAGGTCGCGGCCGGCGACCAGGTGCGCATCCACCCCCAGGTGCCTTTGGACGTCGCGATCGCCGAACCGGAACGGGCTCTGGTCCTCCGGGGCGGCGCACCGGACGGCCAACCATCCGCCCCCTACGATTTCACCTGGGCGTTCGTCCTGGAGCCCAAACCTGACGGCACGACCCGCCTGGTGATGCGGGAGCGATACTCCTACAACAACCGCTGGGCACCGCTGATGGTCGAGCCCATTGCCACGGCCAGCTTCGTGATGAGCCAGAAGATGTTGCGCGGCATCAGGGATCGGGCGGTACGCAGGCGCGATTCGGTCGAAGACGCTGTCTGACTGCGGTTCACCCTCCGGAAGCCAGCGTCCGACGACTCTCAACGATTGAGACCCCCGATGCGGCAGCAGAGCAAGATCTGCCGCGCCCGCTCGAACATGCCGATGGTGCCGAGACCAGCCCCATCAGCTGGCATGTGACCTCGATCAAACGTGCGCCGCCTTCGCGAAAGTCACCGCGCACCCGCCACTCGGCGCCGGTTTGTTGAACTCGGCGCCGCCAAATGTTGGCGCAGAGAACACAAAACCGGCGCCGAGTGGGCGTGCGCTGCGACGCGCTCAGCAGGCATCACCGGCTCGGCCGAGTGGTGGGTCTCCGCGGTCGTGGCTTTGCCCAGGATGATGAGCTGCCCCGTATTTGGCGCCACCCGCGTCTGGCGCCACCTCGTCATGGAGTCGCTGCCGGACCCTCCACTCAGCGCCGGTTTTCATCACTCAGCGCCGACATATGTTGGCGCTGAGAACACAAGAGCGGCGCCGAGTGGGCCAGCGCTGCAGGGGGCTCGCAGGCAGCTCCGGCTGGGCCGAGTGGTGGGCCTCCGCCGTCGTGGCTGCGCCCAGGACAGGGGGCTACCCCGCATCTGGCGCCACCCCGTCATCAGGTCGCTGCCGGACCCCCCACTCAGCGCCGGTCTTCATCACTCGCCCCATCTTCGCGACCAGGATCCGCGGCCGGCGGCCCGCCGCCTCGGCGAACGCATCCGTCGGCGCCAACACCTCCGCGATCAACGGCGAATCACCTGCCTGCGCCCAATACACCCGGAAGTCGTCTTCGATCACCGCGGTGTGCCGGCCGAACACCTTGTCCAACGCATCCGAGATCTCTCATCTCAGGGTCTATAGGCATCGCGACGGTGGTCGATGTCGAGTACGTCGACAACCTGTTCGGTCCCGTCGATGCGGTACCTGACGCGGTACACGCCCCGCCGAGCCCGCCATTGCCCAATGAACGGCGCACGAAACGCGCGCCCTACCCGGTGCGGGTTCTCGGCCAACGGGCCGAAGACGAACTCGACGCATGCGGCGGCGGCGGACTCGGGCAGTTCTTCCGCCAGTTGCCGCGCAGCGGTGCGGGTCACGACGACCCGGAACATCATTCAGGTGCCTGGGAACTGGACCTGGCTTCTAGCAAGGCCCGGACTTGCGCCTCGTCCAGCACGTCGCCGCGGGCAATGTCCTGCTCAGAGCGGGACAGGCGCTGCTGCGCATCAGGGTCGCTGAGAAGCTCCAGCGTCGCCTCGATCGACTCCAGGTCCTCGGCCGCGATGAGGACCACATAGTCGCGCCCGTTCTTGGTGATCTGGACACGCTCATGGGTCCTCGCGACATCTTCGGCGATCTCCGACAGTCGAGTCTTGACCTCAGATAGCGGCAACGTCGTCATAGGTCAGAATTGTAGTTCAATTTGGCGAGGCGGCCAGCACGGTGGCTGCCGCATTCGCACCACACCCGGAGTCGATCGCGGGGAAACAAAGACCGTCCTTGGCCGCGTTTGTTACCCCGATCGGGCCACCTGATGCAGGCTATCGGCATGATTCACCGCACGTCGACCCCGCAACACACCGCATCGGCAGCCGGGCCCCTCGCAGACACGGCGCTGCGCGAGGTCTTGATGACCAGGCCGACGGCGTGGTTGGTCGATGAACTGATCACCGCCGCCCGGTCGGCGCCGTTGCTCAGGGCCCGATTGGAGCAGGCAGCCGGCACCGAGCCGATCGTCGACGTCTCGGGAGTTCTGGACAGGCTCGACCGGGTAGCCGACGTCCGGGGCTTCGTTCCGTACGGGGAGGCGGCCTCGTTCGCACACGGGATCCGGGTGGAGCTGGCCGCTGTCGAAACCCTCCGCGCGGAGGGTTTCGCTGCCGCCGCGATCGAGGTCCTGGAGCATGCCATCATAGTGATCGAAGGTGCTCTCGGATTCGTCGACGATTCCGATGGGGAGGTCGGCGGGGTGCTCGACGACGCGCAAGAGCTGCACGCGCAGGCCTGCATCGAGGCCGGGCCCGAACCCGTTGAGCTGGCAGAACGACTCGCTCGGTGGGCGTTGCGCAGCAACTGGGAGGTCTTCCTGGATAGCCCGGGCACGCACGCCGAGACACTCGGTGAGTCCGGGTTGGCCCGATTTCGGGAGATCGTGGATGACGCGTCGGTCGGTTTGTCGGTGGGGGATGATGCCGACGACTTCGACGGTGACGACTCCGACGGTGACGACTCCGACGGTGACGACTCCGACGGTGACGACTCCGACGATGGCCGGCCGACCGCGTTCACTATCCGGTACCTGCAGGAACAGCTGGCCGCGCAGCGCGGCACCGACGAGTTGGTAGACGTTCTGGCGCAGGATCTTTCGAGCGCCTACCGATTCCACCGGATCGCGACGGTGCTCGCCGACGACAACCGGGTCGAGGAGGCGTTGGCGTGGTTGGAGCGCGGCCGGAACACCACGTTTGGCACCTGGCACGACGATCGACTCGATGATCTCGCGGCGGATCTGCACCGCCGGGCCGGTCGATTCGCGGTGGCAACGCAGATGGTCGCGGAGGGATTCGCCGCCTCGCCGACGGTTTCCGGATACGAGCGCCTCCGGGTCTTCGCCACCGACTCGGTGGAGTGGGATCGACGACGAGCCGAGGCGCTCGAGGTCCTGCGCGCGATGCCGGTGGCTGCCCTGCCGGCTCCGGGCCACCGAATTATGGCCGAAGCCAGCGGTCACGGTGTCCTGGTGCGGGTGTTGATCGAGGAAGGCGACATCGACGGTGCCTGGGCGGCCGCGCGGCAGGGCGGCTGCCCGAGCTCGATCTGGATGGAGGTGGCCGAGGCCCGGGGCGCCACACACCCGGCGGACGCGGTACCGGTCTTCCAGCGGCTCGGCGCCAACGTTCTCGAGGGCGGCAACCGGGCCGCGTACGCCCACGGGGCAGCACTCATCCGGCGGGCGCACCGCTTTGCGGAGGCGGCCGGGCTGACACCGGAGAGCACGGCGTGGATCGTCGACGTCCGGGAAAAGAATCGCCGACGCCCTGCCCTGCAGGACGAGTTCAACCGGCATCACTTGCCGAAGGTGCGGTAGCGAACTGACAGTGTGCGCAGAACTGCTCGGGCGCCGAATGTCCCGGGCCCGGGTGCTGCTCCGTGCGGAGGACAGTCGTCCCGCCGCGACCGTGTCCATCGGCGGCGGCGACCCGGCGGCGGCGCCGACCGCGACGACGGTGACAGCCGGCCCCCGGGCTCCGCAGCGGCGGCGCAGCGCCGCGAAATCCATCGCTGGCCGCCGTCACCGCGCCCTACCCCGTCGCCTACACCACCAGCAAGTGGGCGCTGCGGGGCCTGTCCCAGGTCGCCTCAATGGAACTGGTGCCCAGCAACATCCGGGTCAACTCGATCCACCCCGGATTCATCGAAACCCCGATGACCGCATCGGCATCCCCCGCGTTCCTCGCCGCCAGCCTGTCCCAGACACCGCTGAGCCGGGCCGGCCAACCCGAAGAAGTCGCGGCGCTGGTCACGTTCCTGCTCTCCGCCGCCGCCGCAACGTCACCGTCGCGGAAATCCCCGTCGACGGCGGCCAGCCCGGCCACGGCGGCGCCAAGGCCATCTCCGACGCGCTCCGCGTCACGACCTGACACCAAGCACCCGACCGCTGCAGCCGCATTCCGGTGCCGACCTCCAGCTGGGTGATTTCGCCGGCGTGCAAGGGCGAAGCCTCGCGGCCCCGTTCGAGAACCACCGCGGCCCGCACATCGCCGTTGAGATAGTCGATCACCACCGACGTTTCGACCAGAACCGTCACGTGGCTGGCCGACGAGACCCGGACCGCAGCTGGTCCACCCACTCCGCGCCGTCCAGATCTCGGTGCTTCCATGAGCCGAATGCCCGACGCATCTCAGCGAGATCGTCATCACTCGATCGGCCGGTTCCATAGACCGCCTGCACCGCGTCCCGGATGAGGGCAGCAATCGAACGACCGGTGCGTGCCGATACACCATCGAGCACTCGCCGCTCTTCCGGCGTGAGGGAGATCTGCATACGCACCATGAGATAATCCTCTACCCAGCAACGCCGAAGGGAGCTCGGCGGCGGTCCGTGCCGGAAATCGTGGGTGGGCATCGACCCATCGACCGCGCCGATCCCCGCCGCGGCCCTCGCGGTCGCCTCGCCGCCAACTGTCCGGGAGCCAATTCGCGACGTGGTGCTCGTCGCCGCGGCGCGGCTCCGCAACCACCCCACCGTGCCAGCGCTGCGGCCGATACCGCCACCCTGGCCGTGGACCCTTCACGGGGCGCCGGTTTGTTGGACTCGGCGCCGACATATGTTGGCGCCGAGAACTCAAAAGCGGCGCTCAGTGGGCTGGCGGCAGCGACCGTCAGGAGATCATCGGCCCCCGGACGACATCGTGTTCGTGCGGGACTGCGACATCCTCGAATCCACCGCGCGCGCTCGGGTGGCCTCGGTGGTCGTCCCGGGACGATCTCCTGCCGGACGCCGGTCTCGTCCCAACCCGCGCCATCACCATTGACCCCCGTTGGCGACGTGTGGCCGTGGCTGGCAAACAAATGGGTCAGGGTCGCGGCGTCCCGTACAGCTATGACTTCCTGGAAACGCCGCCGCCCACTGCGATATCCTCATGCAGTTGCCAATCCGCATCGATCAGTCGCTCACCAATGTGGCCGCACTGCTGGCAGCCGGACGGCGCCATCGGTTGACGGCCCACGACGCCGCTTACCTCCTTCTCGCGGAACGAATCGGCGCGCCGCTCGCGACCCTGGACAGCAACCTGATTGCTGCGGCCCTGACAGCCGGTCTCGAATTGGCCATTGGTCACTGACGGCACCCCCTCAACCGAGTCGCCACTTTCGGTTCCCTATTTCGCCGGGAAGGGGCCGAAAGTGGCGACTCGATCGCGATCTCTACCCGACCTACCCGACCCGCGCGGCCGGCTCACCCGTCGCGACGACATCCGAACCGTGCCGAGCGCGGAAGCGCACGATGCACTTCCCGGTCTCCCAGAGCAGGAACAGCGCGACGGCCGGGGCGATGGCCAGCAGCCATTGACCGCCGCTCAGCGCGGTCGTGCCCAACACGTGCTGTAGCACGTTGAATTGGGTCACCAGGAAGGCCAGCACGATCTCCCCGAGGGAGATGAGGTTGATCTGCCGGCAGTCGAAGGTCGAGGCATGGAAGACCGTGCCCCGCATGCTCCGGCTCTCGTAGGTGCAGACGACGCGGAAGAACGCGAACGCGGTGATGGCCAGGGTGGCGCCCACCACGGCGCTGTTCTCGTGCACGGTGCCGAACTGGATCAGCGCCAGCAGGCACACCGCCATGAAACCACCGGTCAGCAAGGACATCACGATGATCCAGATGTCCACGATGCCCTTGTCCCGGGGCCGCGGCCGGCGTTTCATCAGCCCGGGCGTCTCCAGGTCGAAGCCCAGCGCGATGCCCAGCGGCATGTCGATGAGGAAGTTGATCCAGAGGATCTGACCGGGCGTGAACGGTTGTCCCGCAGCGATGTTGAAGATGGTGGCGCCCAGGAACGTGAGCACGAACGCCACCAGGGTGACCAGGATGAACCGGACGTACTTCATCAGGTTGTCGTAGAGCTTGCGGCCCTGCTCGACGGCGAACACGATGGTCGCGAAATTGTCGTCCGACAGGATCATCCGGCCGGCGTTCTTGGCGACCTCGGTACCGGTGCCCATGGCGATACCGATGTCCGCGGCCTTGATCGCCGGCGCGTCGTTGACGCCGTCACCGGTCATGGCGACGACATCGCCCTTCTTGCGCAGGGTTTCGACGAGCAGCGCCTTGTGTTCGGGAGCCACCCGGCCGACCACACCGATGCTGTCGATCCGCGACAACCGTTCCGCTTCGGGCAACGCCGCGAAGTCGGCGCCGAGGATCGCCTCGCCCGGAATGCCGAGCTTCTTGGCGATCGCCGCACCGGTGATGACGTCGTCACCGGTGATCATCCGCACCCGGATGTGCGCGGCCTGCGCGCTGGTCACCGCGGCGTGCGATTCCTCGCGCGGCGGATCGATCATGCCGACCAGGCTGGTCAACACGAGATCGCTGACGTAGCCGAGCAGATCGCCGTCGGCTGAGAAGGTGGCCGGGTCCAGGTCGCGGTAGGCGGCGGCCATCACCCGCAGGCCTTCGCCCTCCATCCGTTCGACCCCGGCCTCCCCCTTCGCCTTCAACGCGGCGTCCAGCGGTACTTCCTGCCCGCCGGAGAGTGCCTTCGTGGCGCGCCCGACCACCGCGGGTGCGGCGCCCTTGACGTAGCAGCGCACGACCTTCTTGCCGGAGCTGTCGGTGGTGCTGTTGAACGTCGCCATCAGCTTGTAAGTCGGGTCGAACGGCAGCGTAGCCAGCCGTGGGAACAATTCGCGGGTTGTCTCGGTGTTGACGCCCGCCTTCGCGCCCAGCACCAGCAGGGCGCCCTCGGTCGGGTCGCCGACGACCTTGCCGTCGACCAGTTTCGCGTCGCCGGCGATGAGGAACGGGAGGATCGCGTCCTCGATGGAGGCGGACGCGCCGACGGTGTGCTGCACCGCGCCCACCAGGCCGTACCCCCTCCCGGTGATCGTGTACCGATCCGTCGGGTCAAGGACCTCGACCACCGTCATCTGGTTCATCGTCAGGGTGCCGGTCTTGTCCGAGTTGATCGCCGAGGTGGAGCCGAGAGTCTCGACGGCGGAGAGGTTCTTGACGATCGCGTTCCGTTTGGCCAGCCCGACCGCGCCCAGCGACAGGATCACCTGGACGACGGTCGGCAGCGCCTCCGGGATCGACGCGATCGCCAGCGCGATCGCGGTGACGAACAACGCCCGGCCGGACTCGCCCCGCCACAGGCCCAGGGCGAACATGATGATCATCGTGACCAGCGCGGCCAGCGCGATCCACTGCGTCATCCTGGTCAGTTGACGGGTGAGCGGGGTCTGCTCCGTGTCGGTTGCCTTCAGGAGCCCGGAGATCCTGCCGACCTGGGTGTCGGCGCCGGTGCCGGTCACCACCATCACGCCGCTGCCGTGCGTCACCGGCGTGTTCATGAACGCCATGTTCGTCTGGTCGCCCGCGGCCAGATCGTGTTTGCCGAGTGCATCGGCGCCCTTGCCGGCCGGGGTGCTCTCCCCGGTGAGTGCGGATTCGTCGATCTGCAGGGCATTGGCCTGCACGATCCTGCCGTCGGCCGGTACCTGATCCCCCGCGGTCAGCAGCACGATGTCGCCGACGACCACCTGATCGGCCGGGATCGCGGCTTCGACGCCGCCCCGGCGGACCCTCGCGGTGGTCTTCATCATCGACTTGAGCGCGTTCATCGCGCTCTCGGCCTTGCCCTCCTCGCGCAGGCCGATCACCGCATTCACCACGGTCAGGATGAACAGCAGCGCAGCGGTGTTCCATTCCGCGATCAGTAGTGACACCACCCCGGCGGCCACCAGGATGATCTGCATGAAGGTGCGGTACTCGTTCAGGAATCGCTGCCATTCCGGCTTCGGTTTCTCCTCGGGCAGCGCATTCGGCCCGTTCGTCGCCAGCAGTTGCGCGGCCTGTTCCGCGCTCAACCCGGCGGTCGGGTCGACGTGCAGGGTGGTTTCGACCGCGTCCGCGGACAACCCGTACCACTCGGTTGCCGCTGCCGCCGGACGGGGCTGTGCGCTGATGGTCATCGCCCCGTGTCCTTCCCCCGAGAAGCCACCAACTCGTCCTCGAAGGGATCCGGCGACGCCCCCTTCGGCGCCTCCGCCTCCAGTAGTGCCTTGACTTCCGCCAAATCCTTCAGCTTGGCGGCGTCAACCACCGGATACTTCGGGTCGATGTCCATCAGCGTGTGCGCGAGAATGCCGGACACACAGATCCGGGCGAACCATTTCCGATCGGCCGGGATCACATACCAGGGAGCCCATTGTGTGCTGGTGTGCGTCAGCATTTCCGAGAACGCGACCTGGTAGTCGTCCCAGAACGCCCGCTCCTTCGCGTCGTTCGGCGACAGTTTCCAGTTCTTCTCCGGGAGGTCGACGCGCTTGAGGAACCGGATCCGTTGCTCCTCCTTGGACAGGTTGAGGAACAGCTTGACGACCTTGAACCCGTTGTCGGCGAGGAACTTCTCCCAGTTGTTGATCTCCTCGTACCGCCGGGCCCAGATGTCCTTGCCCTTGGTGCCTGGCGGTAGTTTCTGCCCATCGAGGACCGCGGGATGGACCCGGACCACCAGCACTTCCTCGTAGTGGGAACGATTGAAGATCCCGATATCGCCGCGGGCCGGCAACCGCTGCGCATATCGCCAGAGATAGTCGTGGTCCAGTTCCTCCGAGGACGGGACCTTGAAGCTGGACACGTGCACGCCCTGCGGATTGACCCCGCTCATCACATGCCGGATGGTGCCGTCCTTTCCCGCGGCATCCAGCGCCTGCAGGCAGACCAGCATCCCCCAGGTGTCCTGCGCGGCCAACTTGTCCTGGTATTCCGCGAGCAGACTGACGCCGGCTTGCAGCCATTCGACGCCGTCTTTCTTGCGCAGGAAACTCGCCTTGTACCCTGGGTCGAAATCCTTGGCAAGGTTGACTTTCGTTCCGGGTTTCACCCGCAACGGCTCGATCAACTCGCGGATCAATGTCGCCCTGTCGCGAACCATGTTGGTCCATCCCCCTCGCGGTCACCGAAACCCGACAGCGATGAGCCGGGCATCCCCGCTACCACCCTTACTCGGGCGCGCACGACGATGATCAGGGCCAAAGGTCCCTATCAGGGTCCTCGATTTTCGTGGGTCAGCCGCGGGGGTAGTCCTCCTCGCCACCGACGGACTGCCGCTGTTCGAGCACGTCGGCCGGCTCGGCCTCGACTGCGATTTCCACTGCGTCGTCATCGATGACGTCGTTCCCGGCGTCCGGATCGACGCTCTGCTGCTGCTCAGCGACGTCAGCTGGGTCGGCATCGGCGAAGGCGCTGCCGCTCTCGTCGCTGCCGTTGTTTCCGATTGTCACCGTGGGCTCCTCTGATCGACGTGGGTGCCGTGAGCAAGAAAGTACTCCGGGGCATGATGCCCGGGGCGGGGGGTCGTTCGGCCCTGTGAGGTGATCCTCGTCCGGCCGACGATGGGGTTCAGCGGAGGTCCGCTTGAGGTGCCAGAGGTGTGCGAGGTGGCGAGCGGTCATGAAGGATGTATTCCCCGAGCACGGCACGATCCATGCCGCTCTGGAGATGGCGGTTCGCGCACCCTCGCTGCACAACTCCCAACCCTGGCGGTGGCGGATCGGCGAGCGCTCGATCCATCTGTACGCCGACCAGTCGCGAAATCTCGAGGCGACGGACCCCGAGGGCCGCGAGTTGATCATCAGCTGCGGTGCGGCGTTGCATCATCTGCGGGTGGCGCTGGCCGCGCTGGGCTGGACGTGCACGATCCATCGGTTGCCGGACCGCTCGGATCTGCGGCATCTCGCCGCGATCGAACTCGAAGCGACCGAGCCTTCTGCCGACGCCGTGGTGCTCGCCGCGCAGATCAACCGCAGGCGGTCCGACCGGCGGCCCTACCGAGCGTCCCCACTTCCGCCGTTCGCCGTCACCCAGATCAGCCGCAACACCGCTGCGTACGGAATGACGGTGCGTTTCGTCACCGATTCGCATTCCCGCCACGAACTGGCGCTGGCCGTTGCCGAAGCCGATGACATCGAATCCATCGACATCGGCTACCGGAACGAGGTTCAGGCCTGGAGCGGCCAGCATTTCGGGTCCGACGACGGGGTTCCGGCCAGGAGCGTGCCGCCCGACGCGGGTTACGACGGCATGCGGCTCCGCCATTTCGCGCACCCGGAAATGCCGGCGCAGAATTCGATCGGCGGAACCGACTCCACCGAGGGCGATGTCGGCACGTTGATCGTGTTGGGCACCGCGACAGACGATGTCTACTCGTGGCTCTTGACGGGCGAGGCAACCGGCACGATCCTTTTGACCGCAACGGGATTCGGGTTGGCGAGCTGCCCGCTGACGCAGCCGCTGGAGGTGGACCGGACCCGCAGGCTGGTGCGTGACGCGGTGCTCGGCGGGACCGTGCACCCCCAGATGATTCTTCGGGTCGGCTTCCCGATCACGGATCGCGAACCGCCGGCCACACCGCGGCGGACCGTCCGCGAGGTGCTGGACGTGTACGACGGAGCGCCGGCCGGGCCGCGAGCAATACGCAACGGCCACCACCCGGCACGGGGGCGCTGACGCGCACCCGTTGGGGACCGGACGTGCCCACCCATCGACGGTGGGCCGTTGCTGTTCTCGGCGCCGTGGCGTTCCTGCTCGGCCTTGTCGGCGTCGCCGTCGGCGCCGGCATTGCCATCCCGTATGCCCCAAAGCTCGGGTTCACGTCGATGACGGCCACCGGTCTCGTCTGCGTGCTCAGCGGCACTGTTCTGCTGTGGTGCGGCGGCTGGGCGGTGATTTCGTCGCTGCGGTCGATACCCGCGCGGGCGCTCGCGACGGACAAGGAATGGCTGTCCGCGGCGTACGGGCTGCGGGGTGAGTTGCAGTACGGACTGGATCAGCTGCTGACCGTCGCGACGGACGTGCTGACCGACGCCCCGCCGCCGGCCGCGCTGCAGGAGTCAGCGCGCTTGGCGGCGCCGCGTCCGGTGCCGGCCATACCGGTGGTCTGGCGACCGATCCCGCCGGCTGGGAGCAACGGGTGACCGGATTCCTGGACCGCGCACTGCGCTGACCGCCGGTCATTCGAGCCGATATCACCGAATGGCTGTGTCCGCGCTCACAACCTGACGCCGGGTCGGGCGTCCAAGTTCACACAAGCCAGCACGAGACGTCCGGGACGAGAAGCCGGCAGCCGAGAAGGAACCTGCAGCACCAGCGAACCGAATTCCGCCCGCCTCCGTATTGATCGGCATGACGGGCCAGCACCCGTCATCGGTCCCCCGAGAATCCGCGCAATTCTTCGAGAGATCTTGCAGCCCAGCAGTTTCGGGCACATCAGCCAACCCATCAGGAGGTTTTCCGTGCGCGCTCAACATTGGTGGTCCGGTCGATCGACCGGGTCGACCGGGTCGACCAGGTCCATCCGCTATTGGGGACATGGCGAGCGGGGACTCGCGCCGGTGCTTTTCGTGCACGGCTACTGCGGCACTGAACGGGTGTGGGCGCCACTCCGGGCGGCGCTCACCGCGGCGGGGTTCAACTGCCTGATCTCGTTGTGCTACAACGCCGTCACCTCCGATGTGCGCGAGATCGCCGACAGGTTGGTGGACGAATCGCGGCGTGCGCTGCAGGCGACCGGAGCCGGCAAGGTCCATTTGATCGGGCACAGCCTGGGCGGGCTGGTTGTCCGTGAGGCTGTGCAACGCCGCGGCCTGGCCGGCTCGACCGGCACCGCCGTCACCATCGCCACTCCGCATGGCGGTACCTGGGTGGCCCGCTTCGGGCTCGGACCGTCCGCGCGCCAGATGCGGCCGGGATCGGACTTCCTCAACGAACTGGGCCGGGCCGCGCTCAGCGCCGGACCGCGTTGGGTGATGCTGCACGGCGGCTCCGACCGGGTGGTTCCGGCCGATTCGGCGATCCCCGAATCCGATGATTCCCGGGTGATCACGCTCCGGCCGGCTGACGCGGGACACCGGTCGATCACCCGGCACGCGGACGTTGTCCGCTCGATCGTCACCGAACTGCTGCATGCCGATCGGCCGGCGCCAGAGCTGTTGGCGGCGTGAGCATCCCGCCTGTCACAGACTCTCGACGTAGTCCTTGGCCGCGGACAGGTCCCACCCCGTCCGAGCCCTCACCAACGTGATCGCGGTGATCTTGTCGCCGTCGGCGACCAGCGACCGGACCTCCAACTCGGTGTCCAGGTCGACCGGCGCGGTGGACGGCGCCGTGTCAGTTCTCGGCGGACGCTCCCTCTTCACCGCGGACTTCGAGCCCGAGTTCGAACCAGACTTGGACCGGCTCGCGATCTTCTCGACGATGGTGACCGCATCGGAGAGCGACAGCCCGGTCTGCTCGCGGAGCAGCTTCACTGCCTCCACCTTCTTGCCCTGCTGGTACAGGCCGGTCACCTTCCCGGCGAGCGAGGCGTCGATGGTGACCTGGGTCGGGTCGACGTACGACCTTCGCTTCCTGGCGGACCAGGCCAGCACGATGACCAGAGCGATGACGGCCGCGATGAGCAGGATCCACCAGGTTTCCACCCGCCCATGGTAGGGACCGCGGCGAACCACGGCAGCTACGCGGTGACCCTGGGGTCGGGTGACATGACCTCCGCCCTGATCACCCCGGGAACGGCCTCGGCGAGGACCTGCGCCACCGGGCGATCCGATGCCCGGTCGAACAGGTCGCGGACGATCACCTCGCCGTCGGTGACCTGAACCGACCAGCGCGCCTGACCGCCGAGCACCTGCAGGTTCTTGCGGACGTCGACGGCAATCTCCGCGTCGGTCCGCGACAGCACCCGGACCATGTCACGGCGGGTCACCACACCGACCAGCCTCGTCCCGTCGACGACCGGCACGCAGCGGCGGTGCTCGCCGAGCATCACCCTGGCCAGCACCGACAGGTCCTCGTCGTGGCTGACCGCGACGGCCGGGGCGGTCATCACCTCGGCGACCGTGCGCGCCGGGCTCAGGCCGGAGCCTGCCGGGTCGCCGGAATGCTGGGGGAACCGGTTGCGGATCAGGTCCGCTTCGGTGACGATGCCGACCAGCGCGCCGTTCTCATCAACCACCGGAAGTGCGCTGAAACCGCGATAGGTGAGCATCTCCGACGCCTTGCCGACGGTAGCGGTCGGCTGCACCGTCAGCACCGACTTGGTCATGATCTCCCGAGCGCGCATGACAGGCCTTTCGTGATTCTGCTCTGTAGTCCATGGTCACCGTGGCGTCTTCACGGTAGGTGCAGGCGACCCGACGCAGGATCTGCCGGAGGTCCCCGGCGGCAGGGGCTTTGGTCACCTGCCCCCTGCACCGGACACGCGCGAGAATGACAGGTCACCTGCCCCCTGCACCGGACACGCGCGAGAATGACAACTGTGAGCGTCACCGCGTCGTCCGCCAGCCGGATCCCCAGCACGATGCAGGCCTGGTCCGTGCGGCAGCCAGGACCCATCGACACCCATCCGCTGGCCCTGTCCGAGCGAGCTGTCCCGACCCCCGGTCCGACGGACCTCTTGGTCAAGGTGACGGTGTGCGCGGTCTGCCGGACAGACCTGCACGTCACCGAGGGCGACCTGCCCGTGCACCGCCCGGGGGTCACCCCGGGACACGAGATCGTCGGCCGGGTAGTCGATCTCGGGTCCGGCGTCAATGACTACGCGGTCGGCGACCGGGTCGGCATTGCCTGGTTGCGGCACACCTGCGGGGTCTGCCGCTACTGCCGGCGGGGCGCGGAGAATCTGTGCCCGGACTCCCGGTACACGGGCTGGGACGCCGACGGCGGGTATGCCGAATACACCACGGTGCCGTCCGCATTCGCCTACCGGTTGCCGCAGGGGTATTCCGATGCCGAGCTCGCGCCGTTGTTGTGCGCGGGGATCATCGGCTTCCGTGCGCTGCGGCGCAGTGGGTTGGATCGTGGCGGACGGCTTGGCATCTACGGGTTCGGCGCGAGCGCCCACCTGACAGCCCAGGTCGCGCTCGCCGAATTCGGCGCACGAGTACACGTCCTCACCAGGTCCGCCGACGCCCGTCGGCTGGCGCTGGATCTCGGCGTCGATTCCGTGGCCGGGGCGTATGACGCGCCGCCGGAACCACTGGACGCGGCCATCCTCTTCGCGCCCGTCGGTGACCTGGTGCCGGTTGCGCTGCGCGCCCTGGACCGTGGCGGGATCCTCGCGATCGCCGGGATCCATCTGTCCGATGTGCCCGTGCTGAACTACGAGAATGAGCTGTTCTACGAGCGCGAACTGCGGAGCGTGACGGCCAATACTCGCCTCGACGGACGGGATTTCCTCGCGCTCGCGGGCCGTCACCACCTGGACGTCACCACCTCGCCCTATCCCCTTGCGGAGGCGGACCGGGCGCTGGCCGACCTCGCTGCGGACCGGGTCAACGGCGCCGCGGTTCTGCTCTGCTCCTGACCCGCACGTCCTGACCCGCACGTCCTGACCCGCAGGTCCTGACCCGCACGTCCTGATCGCCCGCGCAGGACATTGGCCCACGGTGCTGGGTCCTTCGGCCCTGGTTGCTTGCGCGGTCGGGCGGGAAGGTGATGTCAGGCACAGGGTCTTCAGGAGAGGGGCGGACGATGACCAGCAACGAAAGTCAACGCGCAGCCATGGAAGCGCGCAGGACCGTCATCGACAGCACCGCACCCGCGTCCCGTCACGATGCGGCCCTGCAACGGTACCTGGTGGCCCTGGAGCACGCGGACCGGATGCCCGAGCCGCCCCACCACGAACAATCCCACGTCGAGCTGCCCGTCCGATCCGGCCCGGTTCGCGCCGTCGTTCCGGCCGCCACGGCGGCGTCGGCCGATGGACGGCTGCCGCCGATCGGCGGTGGTGAGACCGCGCCGGCCCACCACAGTGGACACGAAAAGACCAGCAGCCGAAGCGATCTCGTTGTCGTCGGGATCGACACCTCGTCATCCTCGTACACCGCTTACGGCTGGGCCGCCGAAGAAGCCGCCCGCCGGCACGCCGTACTGCGCTTGGTGCACGCCTACACGTTGCCCTCCCGGGCCTTCCCCGGCTACAACCCGATGTCGCACGACGCGCAGACCGCGTTGCGCGCCGAGGGCGAAGAACTGTTGCAGGACACCGCGGCATCCCTGCGGCAGTCGCACCCTTCGCTGACGATCGACACCCGGCTGATCCAGGGCGACCCGGTCGCGGCCCTGCAAGCGCAGTCCGAGCAGGCCAGGCTGACCGTGGTCGGATCCCGCGGCAGCGGCCGGCTGACCGGTCTGGTGCTGGGCTCTGTCGCGATGGCGATCGCGTCGACGAACACCGCGCCGGTCGCGGTGATCCACCCCCATCAGCGGGCGTTCCCGCATGGTCCGGTGGTAGTCGGTGTGGACGGTTCGCCGACCAGCGAGGCAGCCGTCGCCTTCGCCTTCGAGGCCGCGGCGCTCCGGCGGACCAAGCTGGTTGCCGTGCATTCCTGGAACGACGCCGTGGTCGACGCCGCTTTCCCGGAGCACCCGATCCTGATCGACCCGGCCGAGATCGACACGCAGGAGCGCGCGCTGCTGTCCGAGAGGCTGGCCGGTTGGCACGAGAAGTACCCGGATGTCGTCGTCGAACAGACCGTGGTGCACGGCCGTCCCACACCGGCGTTGCTCGGCTACGGCGAGTCGTCCGAACTGATCGTGGTCGGCAGCCGTGGTCGCGGCGGGTTCAAGGGCATGTTGCTGGGATCCACCAGCCACGCCCTGATCATGCACAGCCAGTGCCCGGTTGTCGTCGTCCGGCCCAATGTCCTGGTCTGACCCTGTCATCGCCGACCACGTCAGAGGAAGGTGAGGAAGAGATGCGCTCGGCTCGACGCCCACCCGACGACTGGGAACGCCCCCGTTCGTTGATGTTCGCCGTCTGGCGCAATCCGATGGCGCGGTCCTGCGATCGAAAGCGTGCGGCGCTGGCACTCGCCCTGATCGGGCTGTGGATCCTCGCCTTTCCGGTCGCCGCGATCGCCGGATCGATGATCTGGGCGAGCGGCTCGGCGACCGCCGCGCAGGAGAACGCCGCGCGCATCAAGGTGTCTGCCGAAATGCTCGTCGACGCGCCGCTTTCGCAGCTCAGCTCGCACGGGGTTCCGCTGAACGGCCCGGTGGCGGCGAACGCGACATGGCTGGACAGGAACGGGACCGTGCAGACCGGATTGGTCCCGGTCAGCGCGGGACAGCAGGCCGGGGAGCATGTCTCGATCTGGTTGGACCGCTCGGGCGCGGTCACCGAAGCGCCGCTGAACGTCACCGACGCGGCCGCACGAGCGATCATCGTCGGACTCGGTGGGTGGCTCGTGGTGGGGCTCGTGCTGGCCTCGCTGTACGGGCTGGTCCGAACCAGCCTGAACGCGCGCAACCGGGCCCGCTGGGATGCGGAATGGCAACTGGTGGAACCATTGTGGTCCAACCGCTGACCGGGATCGCTAGCCCGTGGAGCGGCGACATCCCGCATGGCAACTGGTAAACCATGTGGTCCAACCGCTGACCAGGTAGTGCTAGCCCTTGGAGGCGGGTTCTGCGCGCGTCCTGCGCGACTGCAAACGGGGTAGCGCCACCGCCAGCACCGCGGCCGCGGCACAGATCACCGCGGTGATCAGGAAGATCTCCCGGTACTGGGTGAGCAGCGCCAGCGACAACGAGTGCCGATACTGCTCGATCTGCCGGGTGAATTCCTCCTCAGGGACGCCGATTGGCAGCGGAGTCATCAGGTCGGCGGTCAGTTCGCTGAACCGGTGCAATCCCCACGCGGTGAGTGCGGCGACCCCGACCAGCATTCCCGTCATTCTTGCGATCACCACCGCGGCCGAGGCGATCGCGTGCCTGGCCGACGGGACCACCCGCAGCACAGCAGACGACACCGGCGCGATCACCAGGCCGAGCCCGAACCCGGCGATCACCAGGTCGGTGTCCAGCACCGGCAGGCCGAGCGGGTGCTCGGCGGACAGCACGTCCAGCGGCCACCGGGAGATGAGCAGGTAGCCGACGGCGGCCAGCGCCAACCCGGTCACTGCCACCCAGCGCTCCCCCACTCGGGAGGCGAGCCAACCGCCCGCGACTGCGCCGAGAGGCAGCGCGATCAGGAATCGGCTGAGCACCGCAGCAGCCGCTGCCGAGTCCATCGCGAGCAGTGTCTGCGCGAACAGTTCGACGTCGACCAATGTCACCAGCAGGGCGGCGCCGGTGGCAAAGCTGACGCCAAGGGTGGCCAGGAACGGCCCCATCCGCACGTCCGCGGGATCGAACAGCCGGGTCCGGGAATGTCTCTCCCACAACAGGAATCCGATGACGACCAGCGCCGCGGCAGCGAGCGTGGCCGGTCCCCACGGCGGCAGCACGCTGGTCTCGGGGTCGGGGTTGTACAGTGCCACCACCAGTAGGCCGAGCGCCAGCGCCAGCAGCGCGCCGCCGACCAGGTCGACAGCCACAGCCGGGTGCGCCGGACGTCCGCCCGGCACGGTGAGCCGGACGATGAACATGGCTCCCACCGTCAGCGGCAGATTGATCCAGAACACCCAGCGCCAACTCTCCGGCTGAATGCCGGAGAAGAACTCCGAGGCGCCGAAGGCGGCTGCGACGGCCACCCCGTACAGCGTGCCCAGTACGCTGCCCAGTTCCTGCGCGGCCCCGACCACGCCCAACGCGGTCGACCGCCGGTGCTCGGTCCACAGGTCGGCGACCAGCGCCATGGTCACGGGCAACAGGGCACCGCCGGCCACGCCCTGCAGCACCCGTCCACCGACCAGCAGCGGTAGGCCGGCCGCGAGTGCCGTCACCGCAGAGCCGATCGCGAACGCGACCAGGCATCCCTGCAATACCACTCGCCGACCGAAACGGTCCGAGAGCTGCGCCAGCAGCGGCATCCCGGCGACGTAGCCGAGCAGGTAGCCGGTGACGATCGGGGTCGCGCGCTGCAAACGGTTCACCGGGATGCCCAGGTCCCGCACCATGTCCACGAGCAGCCCGACCACCACATAGGCGTCCAGCGCCGCCAGCAGCACCGCCGCCCCGGCCGCACCGATGGCCAGCCGCCGCTGCCGCGGTGGGTCGCTCACCACGCACCCACGCCCGTCACTCCGCCGCGCGCCGTCAGGAGGGCGGGCTGATCGTCACGGCCTCGTTCAGTGCCGGCAGTTGCAGATCCACCGTCGCCGGTTTGCCATCAGCGCCGTTCAGCTCGAACCGCGCCGACGTCAGCTCCGCCGACGGTTGCTCGATGGTGAAGGTGCCCTTGACGTCGGAATTGAGGCCAGGGACCAGGGAGGTGACGACGTCCTTCGGCACGGTCCCGGAGACGACGGCGGTGGTGTCGTCGCTGCTGACCAGGGTCGCGCCGGTGACGCTGGACAGCACCGCGGAGATGCCCTTGTCGGGATTGAGAATGACCGAAGGGTCGTACACCTGGCCGGCCAGCCCGGCGGGGATCTGCGCGAAGCCGCCGGTCGGACCCTTGAGGTACAACTTGTCGTCGGCCAGCACGAAGTCGACCTCGATGAGCTGGCCGAACTGCTTGATGGTCCCGGTGCCCTGCGCGTCTCCGGCGGCGGTCAGGTCGCCCTCGGCCTTCTGCACGGTGAGATCGGGCAACTCGCCGTCCACGGTGAGGGTGAAGTGCGCGCTGGTGACCGCGGACATGGCCTTCGCGGACGCGGTCAGCAGTTCGGTCGGGTTCGGTGGCGCGGTTGTCGAGGGAGACGGGTCCGACGAACCGGAGGTGCAAGCGGCCAGCACCACCAGCACCGCGGCCACCCCCACAGCCGTGGCGCGGCGGAAGAGCATGGGTGGATGGTATCCGGCGGCGGTGAACCCGGCCGGGGACACGGCCAACGGGAAATGACAGACGGGGCGCCGCTCCGCTGTGGCTCCAGCGATGCGGCGCCCCATCAAGTGACGCGGGCGCTTGCTCAGCCCAGGCGGATGACCTGGCCCGGGTAGATCAGGTCGGCGTCGGAGATGATGTCCGAGTTGGCCGCGTACAGGGCCTCCCAGCCACCGGCAACTCCCTGCGCAGCGGCGATCTCGGAGAGCGTGTCGCCGGACACCACGGTGTAGCTGCCGTCAGCGGCGCTGGCCGGAGCGGCGTCGGTGCTGCTGGAGTCGGTGCTGCTGGAGTCAGTGCTGCTCCAGTCAGTGCTGTCGGTGCTGGTCTCGTCAGCGGAGCTGCTGCTGGAGTCGGTCTCGTCCCAGGAACGGCTGCGCGAGGCCTGCCGGTCGTCGCTGGCCGAAGACTGGTCGCTCGACGACGAGTCGCTCGAAGAACTGCTCGAGGACGAATCGCTCGAGGACGAATCGCTCGATGACGAATCGCTCGATGACGAATCCGCGGCGACACTGCGTGACGTCGAGCCCTCGCCGCCACCGGCGTAGGCGCAGGCCCAGGCGCCCCAGCCCTGGCCGCCAAGGGTCTGCTCGGCGACGGCGATCTGCTCTTCCCTGGTGGCCAGGTCGGCCCGCGAGGCGTACTGCTGGCCGCCGTAGGCGTTCCAGGTCGACTCGGTGAACTGCAGGCCACCGTAGTAGCCGTTCCCGGTGTTGATGGCCCAGTTACCGCTGCTCTCGCACTGCGCGACGGAATCCCAGGTCGAGTCGGGTGCGGCAGAAGCGCTGCCGGCGAGCCCGAGGGCGGCGGCGCCGGCGACGACGCCGACTGTTGCGCCCCGGTATGCCCAGACGCGTGCGCGTGAGATCTCACGATGACGGCCGGTGTGACGACGAATCATGTACTTGTCCCCTGGCTGCGCCTACGAGGTGAGCTGTCGGGTTCGGGCTCACCCATCGCTGGGTCGACGGTGCGCGGCTGCTTGAGCCGCTGCGGATTCGAGGCAAACGATGTCCAGGTATGCCCACGGATGTCCGCGAATGTCGGAGTGCGAATGGGTTATGGGGATAGCCCGTCCGGCGATCAGGCCGGATTCACCCCAAGGCAGCGCTTGACTGCCGGAGTTGGGTTCCCCGTCGCTGTCCTGGCCTTTCTGTCGGTAGTTTTCTCCGGAGCCGGATCGGACAGCGCTCGGCGCGGTTGGCCCGGAGGTGTGTGCAGGTCAAGCCGCGGGAAACCGCGACCGAGGTGACCATACAAAGCCAAGTTGAGAAGTCCACCGGCCGAAAAGCGACATAACGGATTGATAACGATCATCCATTCGCTGCCGGATTTCGCCGTTTTCGCAGATAGCTCGGCGTGTCTCTGTGACGATTCCGCCAATCGATCGGTAGCACTAAGTCGTCGCAGAGTTCACCCATTCGGGGTACAAGAACGAGGCTCTTGCGCTAATGCTGCGCTCAGCTGGCACACAGCCAGTGAGATCGCGTACGGGCCTACCTTGGCCTATCGCGTTCGCGGAATACAAACCTGTTCCGGCGCCGGTTCGCCGGCTAGATGTTGCGGTGCGCAGTGCGGATCGGCACGGTGATCCAGTGACTCGCGCGCGTTCCACCAAGCGGCGTTCCGTGCTACCTGGTGTCGCGCAGTTCCGGGGCTACCAGCGCGGCTGGCTGCGCGGAGACCTGCTGGCGGGGATCACCGTCGCCGCCTATCTGGTGCCCCAGGTGATGGCGTACGCCGAAGTGGCCGGGCTTCCTCCGGTCACCGGCCTCTGGGCCATCCTCGGGCCGCTGGCGGTCTACGCCCTGCTGGGCTCGTCGCGTCAGCTCTCGGTCGGCCCCGAGTCCACCACCGCGCTGATGACGGCGGTGGTGTTGCTGCCGTTGACTGCGGGCGATCCGGTGCGGTATGCGACCCTCGCCGCCGCCCTGGCCGTCATGGTCGGTCTCATCTGTGTGGTCGGAGGTCTGGCCCGGCTGGGCTTCCTGGCCGACCTGCTGTCCAAACCCGTCCTCGTCGGTTACATGGCCGGCGTTGCGGTCATCATGATCGTCAGCCAGCTCGGCAAGATCAGCGGCGTGCCCGTCGAGGGCGACGGGTTCCTGCCAGAGGTCGGGTCGTGGCTGAGCAACCTCGGCAAAGTTCATTGGCCCACCTTGTTGCTCGCGGCCGGCTTGCTGACCTTGCTGTTCCTGCTGCAATGGTTGCTGCCGCTGGCACCGGGGCCGCTCATCGTGGTGGTGCTGGGGGCCGTCGTGGTCGCGGTGTTCTCCCTGCAGGACCAGGGCGTCGCGGTGGTGGGCGCCGTTCCCGTCGGATTGCCGGTTCCCCAGCTGCCGCGTGTCTCCGCAGCCGACATCGTCGATCTGCTGTTCCCGGCATTGGGCGTGGCGATCGTCGGCTACACCGACAACGTGCTCACCGCGCGGGCGTTCGGCGCCCGGCACGGTCAGCAGGTGGATGCCAACCAGGAGTGGTTCGCGCTGGGTGGCGCGAACATCTCCGCCGGGCTGCTCCGGGGTTTCCCGGTGAGTTCCAGCGGCAGCCGTACCGCGCTGGGCGACGCCGTTGGCAGCAAAACCCAGCTGTACTCCCTGGTGACTCTGGTCGTGGTGCTGACCACCCTGGTGGTGGCCGGCCCGCTGTTGGCCGGATTTCCCAAGGCCGCGCTGGGTGCGCTGGTCATCTATGCCGCGGTGCGGTTGATCGAGGTCGGAGAGCTGCGGCGGATCGCGCGGTTCCGCCGCAGCGAGCTGCTGCTGACGATCCTGACCACTGTGGCTGTCCTTGGATTCGGCGTGCTCTACGGAGTGCTCGTCGCGGTCGGGTTGTCGATCGTTGATCTGCTCCGCCGGCTCGCCCGCCCGCACGACGGGATCCTCGGCTATGTGCCGGGCGTCGCGGGCATGCATGACGTTGACGATTACCCCGCCGCCAGGCAACTGCCCGGCCTCGTTGTCTACCGCTATGACTCACTGTTGTGTTTCGCCAACGCAGAGGATTTCCGGCGGCGCGCGTTGGACGCGCTGGGCAGCACGGCCGACCAGGTCGAATGGTTCATCTTGAATGCCGAGGCCAACGTGGAGATCGACATCACCGCGGCGGACTCGCTCGACTCGCTGCGGCAGGAATTGAACGACGTCGGTATCACCTTTGCGATGGCCAGGGTGAAGCAGGATCTACTGGTCGATCTGCGCAAGGCGGGACTGGTGGACCGGATCGGCGCAGACCTGCTCTTTCCCACCCTGCCCACCGCGGTCGCCGGATACCTCCGTGCGTACCAGGAGCGTCACGGAGCGCTGCCGCCCGGGGTGCGCCCGATCGTGATTCCACCCGATCCGATGGCGGGCACAGAAGTGGGGTGAATCCAGATTCTGGGTGACCAGAGCGGACATTTCGCTCCCCGTCAGCGCCTTCACGAAGGCGTGCTGGATGGTGACTTGCCGCCGTCGGAGTCCGTCGCCTGCCGCTGCGGTGCCGCACCGGTCGGGTCGGCCGAGTCCCCACGGCATGCTCGGCACAGCAGAGGAAATCGCGGATCCGCCCGCTGGTGCCCGACGATGAAGTGCCGTCCGCGCGAGCACACCGATCCTGGGCCGCGGGAGTCGGCGCGCTGCAGCGGTCGATGGGAGCTTGCGACCCGCATTCGACACTCATTCGGCAGTGCCGCCGCAGAACCCGTCGAAGTGCTCTGCTTCTCGGGCGCAAGGGGAAGCGGCCTCACCTGCGCGCACGGACCATCGACGCTGGCCGATCGAGTCTCCCTGCGGCTTGACCCTGCGGCTGATCCCTGCGGCTGATCCCTGCGGCTGATCCCTGAGGCTTGTTACTGCCGCCCCATCGGCGGCCCGATCAGCGCCGGACGAGCATGGAGGCCGTGATCACATGGAGCTGGGCCGCGACTCATGCCGAGTGCAGGCCCTTCAGGCGCGCTCAACGCGCGCATTCCGTGGTGAGTCGCCGAACCCCTCTACTCGCGGGTTTCCACGAGTCAACCTGGGGCTTGCATTGTCCCAGTTCCAAGTGCTAGAATCGAACAGGTATCCACAGTTGGCGGTATTCGATGAAAGGGCTGGGGGCGGGCTCGGTGAGTGGGAGGGATGACGGTTTCAGCCGAGCCGAGGGGAGGCAGGCTGCGGGCGATGCGCCACCGTCGCACTCGCACTCGCACTCGTGGTCGGAGCTCGCTGCGGGAGCTGGCTGTCCCGAGTCGCTCGGCGCGGTCGCACAGGTTGACCCGAGCACGCTGTCCGGCGCGGCATTGGTCGACGCGATCGTCGCTTCGGAGAAGGCGCTGTCCCTCCTGGCAGCCAGGCAGATGGGACTGCTCACCGAGTTCGCCCGGCCGGGACGGGCCGGCGATGTCTCCGAACTTGTCGCTGAACTGATGGACAAAGGCGGTCAGGGCCGACGTCCAGACGCCGAGATCGACCTGGACACCGTGGAAACGCTGGTGCAAGAGCGAGCTGCATCGCTGGCCGCCGCCGAAGTTGCTGCGGCGTTGCAGATCTCGCCGATCACCGCCGGTTCGCGGGTCCGCAAGGCCCAGGAGCTCTGTGACGGTTTGCCGGCGACAGTGAATGCATTGGCAGCTGGTCGGATCGATCGCGGCCGGGCGTGGTTGATTGCCGAACGGACCGCTCCGCTCAGCCCGTCTCTGCGCGAAGCGGTCCAAGATCGGATCCTGCCGATCGCCGAAGACCGCTCCGCAGGCAACCTTCGCAGCCTGCTCGACCGCGCGGTGATTGCGGCGGACCCGCACGCTGCGGAGAACCGGGAGCGCAAGGCAAAGCGCGATCGGGAACTGGTGCTGCGCTCGCTACCCGACGGCATGGCGTCCGTCAGGGCGAATGCGCCCGCTGATGCCGCCATGTCGATCTTCACCCTCGCTGATCTACTCGCGGATCGAACAGGCGCCGACGACGATCGACCGGTGGCAGCGCGACGCGTCGACGCTTGGCACGACATCGCCGATCAACTCCTCACCCACGGATATGTCGATCTCACCGACCTCCTCGATCACCCGGAGGGTTGCGGCGAACAGGTTTCAACGCAAGGCATCTCGAAGCCCGAGGATCAACTCGAGGCGGATACGAATGACGCGCACACCTCTCCTTCGTGCGCGTCGAATCCTGTTCCCGACCCGGCGTCGGGCGCCGCCGACGACGACGACAACAACAACGGCGACAACAACAACGACAACAACAACGACAACAACAACGACAACGACGACGACAACGGCGACGACAACGACGACGACAACAACGACAACAACAACAGCGACGACAACGGCGACGACGACAACAACAACAGCGACGACGACAACAACAGCGACGACGACAACGACGCCACTCCCAGCACACCAAGCCCAGACTCCCCCGTCGTCGGCGAGACGGGTACTTCCCGCACCTCAGCTTCCGACACGACCTCCCACTCGAGCGAGGCAGCGACACCTCCTGCGGCACAACGCCTGCAGTGTGCGATCTGTGGCGGCCACCAACCAGACACGCTGCCGGCCAGCACAACCGGCAACCGGCAACAGCGACGGTCAACGCGACGCGCCGCCAGGCAGGGTCGCCGACCGCACCTGACCGTCACGCTGTCGGCGTCCACCCTCGCCGGACTTGATCGCCTCCCCGGCCACCTCGAGGGATACGGTGCTATCACCGCGGAAACGGCACTCATGATCGCCAGGTCCGCTGCCACGGTCACCACGGTGTTGCTCGACCCGGCCAGCGGCAGCATCATCGGCACAGGTTCCCGTACCTATCGGCCCTCTCAGGCGACCCGGGATATCACCACCACACTGGCAACGACCTGTAGGTTCCCGTCCTGCCGGCAGCCGGCGTGGCGCTGTGATCTCGATCATCGCGATCCATTCGACCACCCTCATCCCGACGATGGCGGGCGCACAGATCCGGCCAACCTGGATCCGTTGTGCCGCGCCCATCATTGGCTCAAGCACCACACCGGCTGGTCCAGTTCTCGCGGGCCCGATCACACCCAGATCTGGTCCAGCCCGACCGGGCACCGGTACACCGACCCACCGCGGACCCTCACCCTGCCTGGCGAACTCCTCGTACCCACCGAGGTGCCGTCAGCGCACCTACCCGACGACAGGAACGCCCCCCAGATCGATGACGAGGGTCTTCGCGCGGATTGGCGTGACGCCGAATTCGGCGGCCCGTTCCCCGACACCGCCGCGCTGAAGGTCCTGGTCACCACCGTCCGCGGCCGTATCGAGCAGGTTCGTGACCTCGTCAAAGCCCCCCGAGCCGAGCGGTTCGCCGACCGACACCATGGCCGTCTCTCCGACGCGCCCCCCGACGCGCCCCCCGACGTGCGGCCCGATGTGCGGCCCGTCGACCCGGACGAACCGCCATTCTGAGCTGCCGCCACGACGGTGGCGCTGGTGCCTGGTTCGCGGTCGCATCCTCCGACCGCTAATGTGCGGACCGCGTTCCCCGCACGAGAAGGGTCAGCCGAATGGTCGCAGTCAGCGGTCGCATTGTGTTGGACCGCGCGATCGCCGGGGGTGGCACATCGGCCGAAGGCGTGGCAGTCACAAATTGGCGACCAGTCGCACAGAGCGTTCTGAAGTGACC
This sequence comes from Mycobacteriales bacterium, assembly GCA_038322925.1. Taxonomy (GTDB): domain Bacteria; phylum Actinomycetota; class Actinomycetes; order Mycobacteriales; family Nakamurellaceae; genus Nakamurella. The sequence goes on along the minus strand of JBBQGJ010000006.1, from coordinate 10,067 downwards.
GAATCTACGGCACCGGCCGGGCACGTCGTCCTCGCGACAGCCGACAGCGATGCGTTCGGTTCCTTGCGCCGCCGGCCGACCGCCCGAGAAGATCGCTATCGGATGGGACGGGAACTGCGACAACGAGTTTCACGTTCATCGTTGAGCGACTGGGTGGCACCGATCGGTCGACCCGATCCGGTTCAGCAGATCATGGAGTCGCACGAGGGTCGGCTGGACTGGCTGATCCCGCTCCGCGTCGGCCGGATGACCGCCAGCCCCTACGGCTTCCTCCGCGGCACTGCGATCGTCATGGCCGAAGACGTTGCCCACCTTCCCGCGACCGGGATCACGCCGATCATCTGCGGCGATTCGCATCTGGGCAACTTCGGCTTCTACGCCTCGCCGGAGCGGGATCTGGTGATCGATCTCAACGACTTCGACGAGGCTCACCCCGGTGGCTGGGAATGGGACCTGCGCAGGCTGGTGGCCAGCATCTGGGTCGCCGGCCGGCAGAACGGTGCTACCGAGACCGATTGCGAAGCAGCCGTTCTCGAATGTGTCGCAGCCTACCGGACGGAAGTCCGCGAGCTGTCCGAGCAGCCGCTGCTGGCCCGGTCCTATCAACGACTGGACGTCGATCGGCTGACGGAGACCACCTCGCACGCATCGTTGCGCGCGGAGATCGAACGCGCCGCCCGGCGCGCTCGCAGCCGCACCAGCGACCGTGCGCTGCCGCGATTCACCGAGGAGCACCAGGGCCGGCGGCGAATCGTCGAAGAACCGCCGTTGATCACCCGTGTGAGCGACGCGGACGCCGACATGCTGGCCACCGCGTTGGACGAATACCTGGGCACACTGGCCCCGCACTGGAGGCGAGCCCTGGGCGGCTACACGCTGGTCGACATCGCGCATAAGGTCGTCGGAGTCGGAAGTGTAGGGCTCCGCGCCTACGTCGCCCTGCTGGAGGGCAGCAGCCCAGACGATGTGGTCTTCCTGCAGCTCAAACAGGCCAGGCGGTCGGTGCTGGCCAAGTACGTTCACGGCGACTCGGCATGGCACGCCCACCAGGGCCAGCGGGTTGTCGAGTACCAGCAGGCGCTGCAGACGGTGAGCGATCCGCTGCTGGGTTGGACCAGTGCGGATGGTCGCCAGTACTACGTGCGCCAGTTCCGGAACATGAAGGGCACCGTCGCCCTTGATGCGATCGATGGGTCGGCCCTCGCCGACTACGCCGGCGTCGTCGGGCATCTGCTGGCCAAGGGCCACGCGAGAACGAGTGGGGCGTCGATGATCGCAGGCTACGTGGGCTCGTCGGACAAGCTCGACCGCGCGCTCGCCCGGTTCGCCCGGCTGTACGCCGACCAGACCGAAGCCGACCATGCGACGTTGGTCCGCGCCGTTGAGCGTGGGGTGCTGCCGGTCGAACGCGGTATCTGACCGACGTCCATCCGGCATCAACGCCGTCGGCCACGTCCCGCTGGCTGGTCGTGAACCCGTGACCGCCGAGGATGAGCAGGTCGATCGCGCGGAACGGCACTGAACGGCATTGAACGGCACTGAACGGCACTGAACGGCACTGAACGGCACTGAACGCGGACAACCCCCGGGCTGCTCCGCTCGGAACGAGGGTTCCGCGCGGGCCGACTGGACGAATTTCGGCAGCCCGGGGGCCGGATGACTGTCCGGATTTCGCCTGACCGCCGCCCCGACGACCTGGAAGGAAACCTCCGCGGCTGTCGTGCTTCGGGCGTTATCCAAACCCTGTGTGGGGGCGGATGTTTGGTCCGACGGTGGGGATCGGCGGCCTAGCGGCCAGCCACCTCACGAGTCCTGTACGTCTTCAACGTTGGACCACCTCCTTCCTCGTGTACCAGCGAAGGTACGTCGTGCTCGGAACGATTCGCAATGGTTTTGACCGGCAATTTTCTGTGAGCGAACAGCGCGGAATAGACCTGGCACCTCACCCTGACGGGCCTGGGGTGAACGTTGGTATCTAACGCTGGTCGTACTCGTCGATGACGTGCATGGCCGCCTCTTCGGCGCTGGCGCCCGCACCATCGATGCCGACATCGCCTGCGAACAGATCCTTGTCGCGGTCGATGTACCCGCCGCCGTCGGAGTCGACCAGCCGACCCGCGCGCTGGTCACCCACCTCGTCGCCGCTCTCGTCGAACAAGTTGTTCGAGTCCTCGTTCCACACATCGGGCACCTCGGCCGCCAGCAGGTCGTTCAGGCTGGACCCACGCGCTTCCTCGGATTCGGTGGGCACCCGGACGGCGGGTTCGCGATCGGGCGGTGAGTAGCCCTCGTCGAGCACGTCGTCGATGCCTCGGTCCAGCAGGCTGTCCTCGATCGACAACTGTTCGGCCACGCCGTCGGCGCCGTCGGTTTCGGAGCCGGGTTCGGTTTCATCGATCTGGCTCATCTGGAGTCCTCTCCTTCCGGCGCCCTCAACGGCACCGGAACCTGGTTCGTTCGCTACCTCCACCGTAGTCGCCGCAAGATCAGCGCGTCGCGGGCGGCGCTCACGCGCCGAGCAGCTCACGCGCCGAGCAGCTCACGCGCCGAGCAGGTAGAGCAGGAAGGCCACCACGATCGCCAGGCTCAGCACGATTCCGGCGATCAGGCAGGCCACTACGAGCATTCCGATGCCGCGCAGCCGCCCAGGCATCAACGGAGCCAGTTCATCCCGGTCAACCAGTTGCTGCAGGACACCGGTCAGCTTGATGCCACGCCACATGCCGCCCAACAACCGGAGCGGCCGTGATCGGCGCGGCCGAGCCGCCGCCACCACGCGGCCGGCCGTGAGATTCTTCGCCGCCCGCTCCCACACGTCACGACCGGTGACCGTGGACGCGAACGCATCGGCCAACGCCTCCGGAGCCGCCGCAATCGCCAGCAACTGTCGTCGGCGAAGGCCCAGCCACGCCGCCACCAGCAACCCGACCACGGCCACCACGATCCAGAACGGGTCGTCCGGCCCTGGGCGTAGCAGCGCCAGCACGATCAACACGGTGCTGGGTAGCGCGGCGATGAGCACCACCACCAGCAGCGGAAGCCTGGTTGCCTTGATCACCGGCACCAGCACCCGAACCAGCCGGTCGATGGTCTTGTCCCGGGCCACAGCGGCCGAAGCGACCGCCCGTCGGGTGCGGGATGGAACAGGGCCGGGGACGGGGCTGGGGCTGGGGCTGGGTCCGGGGATGGGGCTCAGGACGGGTCCGGGGCCCGGTATGGGGCCGGACAGCGCCGCCGCGTCGACCGGTCCGTCGGAGGCAGGCGCTGGGGCCGGCTCGTTCGAGCTCATCGGGCAGCGGGCTCCACGGTAGGGCTGATCAGGTCGGTGTCCGCCAGGCGGCCGGAGTCCTCGGCCGCCGGCGAGCGGTCCTCGGCTGCCGGCGAGCGGTCCTCGGCTGCCGGCGAGCGGTCCTCGGCTGCCGCCGAGCGGTCCTCGGCTGCCGCCGAGCGGTCCTCGGCTGCCGGCGAGCGGTCCTCGGCTGTCGCCGAGCAGTCCTCGGCCGCTGCCGCGCAATTCTCCGCTGCCAGCCGCGCGCCGACCGCCTCGCCGACCTCGGCCAGCACCTCGAGCTGGGCCGGGGTGAGCAGATCGATCACGTATTCCCGGACCGCTCCGACATGGCCGGGGGCGGCCTTCTCGATCGTGCTCAGACCGTGCGGGGTGATCGCCACCATCAGCCCACGGCCGTCGGTGACGCAGCCGCGCCGCTCCACCAGTCCTCGGGCCACCATCCGTTTCAGGTGGTGGGACAGCCTGCTCTTTTCCCATCCGGTCGCGCGTCCGAGTTCTCCGGCGCGAAGCACCCCCGAGGGCGTCTCGGACAGGACGACCAACACCTCGTAGTCGGCTGTGGACAGCGCCGAATCGCGCAGCAGTTGCCGGTTCAGGGCTGCCGCCAGCGGGCCGCCGAGTTGGTGCATCGCCCGCCACGCCCGAGATTCGGCCGGTGTCAACCACCGCGGCTCGGCGGTTACGCGCGTTACGGACATAACGACCAGTCTAGACCAATCGGTTGATCTGTCATCCGTTCAACCTGTCGGTCATCCGTACAGTCATCCCCCGTCACAGCTTCATCCCCTTCACAAGTCCATCCCCTTCACAAATCCATCCTCGTCACGGCTTCATCCCCCGTCACAGTTTCACCCTCGTCGGGTCTCATTTGTGGTTCAAAGACCGGGACGTCACCGACGATCGGATTCGTCCGGCGCGACGGCGCGAGGTACTTCGTCGTCAGATTGACCAGGGTCGCCAGCCGGTTGCGGTTGCCCAGCAACATGACGATGTGCACGAACAGCCACGCCAGCCAGGCCAACGAACCCGTCAGTTTCAGCGACTTGCCCTTGATCAGCGCGATGTCGGCGATCGCCGCCCGGCGCCCGACGGTCGCCATCGTGCCCTTGTCGCGATAGTGGAACTCGTGGGTCGGACGGCCGGTGACCAGCGCGGCGATCTGCTTGCCGGCGTGCTTGCCACCCTGCAGAGCCGGTTGCGCCAGCTGCGGCAACGGGTTCGGGTAGAGCGCGACGTCACCGACCGCGAAGATGTTCTTGAATCCTGTCACCCGCAGATCATTGTCGACGGTGATCCGTCCGCCGCGCCCCTGGGGTAGGCCCCAGTTGCCGACCACTCTGGGAATGGCGACGCCGGTCGCCCAGATCACCACGCCGGCCTTGAGGAACTCCCCGTTTCCGAGCAGCACGCCGTCCTCGCTGACCTCGGACACCGATGTGTTCAACCGGAGCTCAACCCCCCTCTCCCGCAGTGCCCGTGCCGCGTACTCGCGCAGCGACGGCGAGAACGGTCCAAGCACGTTGTCGGACATCTCCACGAGCACGATGTGAGTACGCCGCGGATCCAGTTCGGGGTAGATCGCGGCCATCGAATCGTTGCGGAGCTCGGCCAGCGCGCCGGCCATTTCCACCCCGGTGGGCCCGGCACCGACAATCACGAGTGCGAGATCGTCGTTCGAGTTCGAGGCCGCGGCGTGTTCGAGGTTGGTGAAGATCTCGTCGCGCAGTTTCAGCGCCTGGGCGCGCGTGTAGATCGCCCGTGAATTCTCCTCGGCGCCCTTGGTGCCGAAGTAGTTCGTGGTCGCTCCGGACGCGATCACCAGGTAGTCGTAGTGCAGGGCGCCGCCCTCGGCGAAACTGAGAATCTGTTCGTTCGGATCGATCCCGAAGACATCGCCCTGCCGGAAGCTGACGTTCGTCTGCGACATGCGGGTAGCGCGCAGGAAGAACGTCACGTCCCCGGGGTTCAGGCCGGCGGTGGCGACCTGGTAGAGCAACGGTTGAAAGGTGTTATAGGTATGTCGATCGACCAGCGTGACGTCCACGTCGGACTTCGCCAGGGCCCGGACAGCGGTGAGGCCGCCGAAGCCACCTCCGAGCACGACGACATGCGGGCGCCGACGGGCGGACGCTGGACGTACGGCGGTGCTCGGTTCGGTCATGGTGCTTCTCTCGTGATGAACGCCGACGGTGGTCTGTAATCGCTGACCCGATCGTTGGGACTCGATCGTTGGGGGTCACTGGATGGATGACTGTACCGGCGGGCCGGCCACGAACGGCAATACCCCGTCGCCGACGATCTCAACCGCGAATCACGGTGGGCGCACGGTCTCGACGGCGATCGCGTAGACGCTGACCAGGATCATGTCGATGACGATCGACACCCCTTGCCAGAACGCCCACGACGACGCCGGTCCCATGCCCGTGTCGTCCACTCCGACGGCGGCCAGCAGGATCGCGATGCCGCTGACGGTGGCCAGCGCGGCCAGCACCAAGGAAACGAATCGCCAGGCCGGGGCCGCGAACCACATGACCGTGACGATTCCCAGCGGTAACGCCACCATGGCCGGTATCGCCCCGGCCATGTGCACCTTGGCCTGGGTCGACATCTGCGTTCCGCCCTCGTCGGTGCGGACGAACGCCATGAGCAGGCTGCCCGCGTAACCCACCGCCAGCAGCCAGCGCGCCGGACCGGGCACCGGCCGGTACCGCAGCAGCAACAGCGGGGCGGAGGCCAACACGACCACCCACACCGAGAACAGCCAGCCGTGCGGGCCAACGCCGTATTGGGAGACCGAGATCGTCGGCGGGAACGGGTCGTCGGCGACGACCTGCACCACCACCCACAGCGCCCAGGCCGTCACCGCGCAGGCTCGACCGGCGACCTTCCAGGCGTGCATCGGCTCAGTCATCGGACTGCGGTTCAGGCTTCGCGAAATTGACGGGCTGCCATCCAGTGGATGGCTCGCCCCAAGATGGTGGCGTCAAGCTGTCGGCGGGCGCGGTGGGGCCAATTGATCAAGCTGGTCGGTGATCGCCCGAACCCGGTCGTCCAGCCGGCTGACGTCGCTGGCCATCGCATCGACCTCGGCCCGCGACGTCAACGGCGCCCGCAGTCGCTGACGCAGCGCCTCATGCTGAGTGGCGGCCCGGGTGAAATGCTCGACGATGTCCTCGCGGCCGGTGGCCTCTACTCGCGGTTCCAGCGCCTCCAGGGTCGGACCGAGCTCGTCAAGCCGTTCGGCCAGCCCGTGGGTGAGGTCGCTGAGCGCGGCCGAATCCTGCGGCATCCGCCGGCGGCGGACGCTGATCCGGCTGACGATACCGGCGGCGATCAGCAGGATGATCGCGCCGATCACCACGATGGACCAGGGGAACGGTTTCTCGGTCGCCACGTCGGTGTAGGCGCGAACCGCGGCGGGTGGGTCGGCGGCCTCCGCGGCCGCGCCCCTGGCGTCCTCGTCCGCCGCTGTGGACACCGTGTTGCTGCGCGAACCGATCGCGTCAGGAGCGAGCACGAGCACCGAGCCGCCGGATTGGACCTGGACGGCGCCGGCGATGTCCATCGCCTGCTGGGTGGTCAGCGAACTCGCGACCGAGACCACCGACAACCCCAGCCCGTCCGCACGTGATTCCGAGACTGCCTCGGCCAGGCCGGTTGTCGCACCGGAGTCGCCGATCACCGTGACATGGTCGTCGCCCAGGTCGGCCACGGCGGCGTCGATGTCGACCCCGCCGATCACTTCGCCGCGAGCGGCCATCAGGACGACCGCCGGCGCGTGGGCGTGCGACGTCGCATCGCCGGTGTCCGCCGATGCGGGTACGGCGAGCAGGAAGGCTGTCGCCGCGGCACCGGCCACGATCGCCCGGGCGCGTGCTGTCATGGTGCTCGTCACGCTACCCCCGGTGCCTGGTGTGAGCCCTTCCCCACCGACCTCACCGGACGAGCGTGACGGCCACCCCGGACAGCGGCGCGCGGGCCAGCCGCCCGTCACTGGTGAGCAGCGGCGCGGAGAGCATTTCCGCGCAGGCGACGTAGAAGGCGTCGGTCAGCCGAAGGGACCTGCGCATCGCCCACGCACGGGTGTGCAGGGGAGAATGGCCAACCAACGAGATTGGCATCTCCCCCACATCGCGGATCGCGATGTCCGCATCGTGGGTATGAAGATCTCCCGCTCGCTCCAGTCGCGCGAGCGCAGAAGAGGTTTCCACCACGATCAGCTCGGGAGCGGCGACGGACTGTCCCATCATGGCGTCCGCAACACGGGAAGCGTTGGGACGCAAGAGAATCAAGTCCAACAACGCCGACGCGTCGATGACGATCATCGTGCGAGATCGGAGCGGACCTCGTCCAGCGCGTCAAGTGGATCGGAGCTGATGGTCGGCCCTTGACGATCGGCGAACCGCGCGAGCCAGTCGTCGATCGACGGTCGGGACATCGCCGAGGTGAGAATCCGTGCCGCCAGCGACGACATAGTGGTGCCCTGGCGTTCTGCGCGACGACGCAGTTCGGCATGAACATCGTCAGGAAGATTCTTGATCTGCAGCATGCTCACAGCATGAGGGTAGCATGCGGTGCGCATGCTGCGCCCGGTGAATCACCCGTGGGCGAGTTCGCCCCAGGACGGCCAGCTTCCGGCGGCGGTAGTGGTGGAGCGGGCGGCCAGCATTCCCCGGACGATCGAACGCGTCACGACATCAGCCGCTGCGGTGAGGATCTGGTGGAATTCCAGCGGATCCGGCTCATTCCTGGCAGGGGCTGATCCCGCTCCCCCGGTCGAGACGCCGAACACCAGATCGCCGTCGAACATGGTGTGCACGGGGTTGACAGCCCGGGCCATCCCGTCGTGCGCGACCGCGGCCATCCTGGCGCAGCGGCTCTTGGTCAGCGGCGCGCTGGTCGCTACCACGGCCAGCGTGGTGTGCTGGATGGGGTTTGCGGGGCCTCGGTTGTCGCCGTCGAAGGCGAAGACGGGCCGGTCGGGTCGCCGGTACACGGCCTCGTTGAGGGCGGCCAGCCGATCGGCCGCGACCGCCGATGGACGCCGGCCGTCGACGGCGAGAAGGTGCCGGGCACCCAGCAGATCGCCGTTGCCGGGGTCGATCGGCGAACCCGCGGCGTTGCACACCACCAGCGCCGCCACCACCATCCCGTTGGCCAGCACGATTGACGCCTGTCCAAGGCCACTTTTCAGGTTTCCGGTCACTGCGCCGCACCCGGCGCCGATCGAGCCGATTGAGGCGGATCCTGATTCCAGGTTCGCCGAGTCCATGTCCAGCGCCGCCTGCAACGCCGACCTGCCGAAATCCGCGGTCGGGCGGGCGCGGAATTCACCCCCGCGACCCAGGTCGAACAGCGCCGCGCCCGGCACGATGGGCACCAACTCCCCCGGCTGGGCGCCGACCGGCAGGCCGGTCCCCCGCTCCTCCAATCCGAGCATCACGCCGGAACAGGCGGCCAGGCCGTACGCGCTGCCGCCGGTGAGCACCAGCGCATGAACGGATTCCACCGCGGCCGAAGGGTCGAGCAGGTCCGTCTCGTGGGTGGCCGGCCCACCGCCGCGCACGTCGACGCTCGCCGTCATCCCAAGGTCGGGGGCGAGCACCACGGTCGTGCCGGTGAGGTACCCGTCACCGGTCGCGGTGTGGTGACCGACGCGGATGCCCGGGACGTCCACGAGCGCGTTCAGGGTCATCCGAGCGGCTGCCGGTCGGCGAGAAAATGCCGGGCGGCGCTGATGTACGCACGGGTACTGATCACGATGTCCTCCACCTCGACGTACTCGTCGGCCTGGTGAGCGATCCACTTACCGCCCGGACCGTAGACGACCGTGGGCAGTCCCGCGTCGCGGGTGAGGATCGTGCCGTCCGTGGTTCCGGGCACGCCGCCGAGCACAGCCGGTCGTCCGGTCGCCGCTTGGTGGCCGACGAACATCGCCTGGACCACCGGCGAGTCCACAGGCGTGTCCACCGGGGGTCGGTCATCGATCACGGTGACGCGGGCATGCAGACCCGATTCCGCGGCCAGCGTGTCGGCCAGCCGAGTGATCAACTCGATCAACATCCGATGATCCACGCCGGGGACGGTGCGGATGTCGACCGAGAGGGTGGCGGTTGCCGGGATGACGTTGATCTGGTCGTGCGAGCCGGCCCGCAGGACGGTGGGGGTCAGCGAGAACTCGCCCAGCAACGGGTGCGTGCCTGTCTGGGCCCTGATGGCCTGCTGGATCTGGTCCAGCCCCACGAGCAGCGAACCGATCGCCGGCACCGGGTTGCGGCCCATCTGCGGCATGGCGCCGTGCGCCATCACGCCGATCAGCTCCACCTGCAGGCGGATCGCCCCCTTGGCGACGGGGCACACCTCGCCGCCCTCGGGCTCGCACACGATCACGCCATCGATGGACCCCCACAAACCGGCACGCACATCGCCGGCGAAGTGCTTGGCGCCGAGCATCATCCCTTCCTCGTCGGCCAGCGCGCCCAGGATGATCCGCCCGTGGAACCCACCGAGTTGGACGGCCCTGGCGGCGTGCACCATCGCGGCGACACCGGATTTCATGTCGGCCGATCCCCTGCCGCGTAGGCGACCGTTGATCACCTCACCGCCAAACGGATCGAACGACCACAGATCCGGGTCGGCCTCCGTCACAACGTCAAGGTGACCCTCGAACATCAGCGTGCGACCCGGCCCTGCACCGTGCACCTGTGCGACGACGTTGGGTCGCCCCGGTGACACTTCGGTGACCGTCACGTTCCAGCCGAAGCCGCGCATCGTG